>NZ_SMLC01000035.1 GCF_004349245.1 Actinomadura sp. 6K520
GGTGGGGAGGGCCTCGTTGAACTTGAGGCCGCGCAGGGCGCGTTCGTCAATGTCGGGGAGGCAGAGCCGGTCGGCGGCGTCGGCGGTTCCGGCCCTCCACATGTCGCGGGTGAGGTCGGGACGTAGGCGTACCCACTCGTCCTCGAACCGCTGCTTCTCGTCGGTCAGGCCGGAGAGGGTTGCGGTGAGGACGGCGTTGGCCTTGTAGCCGGCCCAGTTCCACCAGCGGACGTCGTCGCCGTCGCGGGCTATGACGGTGCCGCCGGGATGCACGGTGGAGGTGGCGGCATCCCGGGTCTTCGCGATGTAGCGGACGGCCCGTTCGGTCATGGCGACGGGCGGGTCGGCGCCGAGGAGGACGTCCCGGCAGGCGCGGGTGAGGGCGAAGCTGGAGCCGGTGAACGCAGTGCCGTACCAGCGGGCCTTGCCGGGGCGGTCGGACGGTTCGACGTAGCAGCGGCGGCGTTTCCAGTCGACCCAGGTGACCTGCCAGCTGCGCCCCGCCAGGAGCAGGACGCGGGGGCCTTCGACGCGTTCGGTCAGGAGCATCGGGTCGGTCCGGCCGATCTCCTGGCGGCCGGACAGGACGGTGAACTCCGGTGGCGCGGTGAAAACTGCGGTCATGTCCATGAAGTGGCGGCGGCCGAACTTCTCCTCGGCGGCGGGTCCGATGAACAGGTACTCGCCGTCCTGCTCGACGTATCCGTGTTGGACGAGGTGGCGGACGATCGGCTCGGCGCTGCGGTCGAACGGCGCCAGGCCGTTCCAGTGTTCGGCCCACAGGCGGTTCCCGACCTTGTGCTCTTGCAGGCAGAGGGCGAGGAACTGCTGGGCGACGATGTGACGCGGTTCCGGGGGCGCCTGCACCGGTTCGACGTATCCGCGGCTCCACAGCAGCGTCAGGGCGGCCGCTGAGAGTAGGGAGTCCTGGTTGAGGGCCAGGAAGAGGCAGTTGCGCGTGGTGCCCGGTCGTCGTCCGGTGCGGCCGAGGCGTTGCAGGAACGCGGCGACCGTGGGCGGGGCGTTGATCTGGATGACGCGGTCGAGGTCGCCGACGTCGATGCCGAGTTCGAGGGTGCTGGTCGAGACGATGACGCAGTCGCGGGCGTCGGCGAACGCCTCCTCGGCGCGGCGCCGCTCGTCGAGTGAGAGGGAGGCGTGCGACAGGAAGGTGGTGACGCCGCGGGCGTGCAGTGCGGCGCCGAGTTCCTCGACGAGCTGGCGGGAGTCGCAGAAGACGAGGCGTTTCTCGCCTCGGTGGAGGGCGGCGATGACGGTGGCGGCGTTGGGGACGGAGCCGACGTAGTCAAGTTCGACGACGTTGTCCTGGACGCTCGCGGTTTCTGGGGCGACTACTCGTGCCGGTCCGCGGTTGGTGCCCTGGAGCCATGCCAGGAGTTCGGCCGGGTTGCCGACCGTGGCGGACAGCCCGATGCGCTGGATGGGACGCCCCGCCAGGCGCGTCAGGCGTTCGAGGACGGCGAGGAGGTGCCATCCGCGGTCGTCTCCGGCGAAGGCGTGGACCTCGTCGACGACGATCGCGCGAAGGTCGGCGAAGAGCCGGTGCTGGTCGACCTTCACGCTGAGCAGCATCGCCTCCAGCGATTCGGGGGTGGTGAGCAGGATGTCCGGGGGGTCGGTGAGAATGCGGCGGCGGGCCGTCGCGGGGACGTCTCCGTGCCAGAGGGCGGCGCGGCGGCCGACCCAGCCCGCGTAGGTCTCCAAGCGCGGCAGCAGGTTGTTGAGCAGGGCCTTCAACGGGCACACGTACAGCACCGAAAGGCCGGTCCAGCCGCCTCCGTCCATCGCCGACAGCAGCGGGAACGCCGCGGCCTCGGTCTTGCCGCCCGCGGTGGGGGCGAGCAGGACGGCGTCGTCGCCGTCGAGAACCGGCCCGATGGCGTGTTCCTGCAGGGGACGCAGCGACCGCCAGCCGAGGGTGTTGACGATGTGGTGCGTCAGCACCGGTGAGAGCCGGTCGGCGGGCGCGGTCACGGCAGGTCCAGGGGCACGTCCCCGGCGGCATTGCGTTCGGTCTCGGTCAGCTCCGCCGCCGAGACGGTGAGGGCGTAGTCGCGGCGCGGGTCGAAGTCAGGGAACTCCGCGACGCGGTCGAGGACGTCGGCGACGAGCTTGCGCAGGAAGACGCGGGGCGCCACGCCGACCTTGCCGCCGAGCCCGCCGGTGACGGCGGTTGCGAGGTCGGCGATGTAGGCGTCGTCGACGCGGGCGGTGATCTCGGTGCTCCCGGCGGCGTACAGGTCGCGGACGCCCCGTCCCAGTTCCTCCAGCTTGGGCAGGTCGAAGCCGGTAAGGCGGAGCTGCACGGCGCGCGGCGAGTCGAACCGGGCGTCGGTGGTGAAGTCGGTCGCGAGACGCTGCGCAAGCGGCGCGAGCCGCTGGACGCCCTGGCGGCCGTCGAAGAACGCCGGGGTGCCGGTAATGACAAGGAACAGTCCGGGGAACCGGCCGCCGTCGATCTCGTCCAGCAGTTGCCGCAGCGCGTTCAGCCCTTTCTCGCGGACGTCGCTCCGCACACGCTGCAACGTCTCGATTTCGTCGAGGACGACCAGGAGCCCGGGGTGGCCGCAGTCGCGCAGCACGGTGAGCAGCCCTTGGAGGAAGCCGAGCGCGCCGTAGTGGTCGAGGTCGCCGCGGACGCCGGCGACGTGCCGCACCGCCGCGGCGGCCACCGACTTCTGCCCGCCGAGCCAGGCGATCAGCGCCTCGGCGGTGGCGGTGTCGCCGCTTTCGGACGCCTTGCGGTAGCCGCGCAGCGCGGCGGCGAACGCGGGTGTGGTGCGGGCGACGGCGGCGAGGCGCTGCTCCATCAGGGCGTCGACGGCGCGGGCGAGCCCTTCGGCGTCGTCCTCGGCGGCCTGACCGGCGTCGAGAACTTCCTCTTCAAGGGTGTAGAACCACAGGTCGATGACCGGACGCAGCGCCCCGGCGGGGTGGCTGGCGGTAGTGAGCCGCTCGGTGAGGCGCCGGTAGACGGTTTCGAGCCGGTGCAGCGGCGTCTCGGTCTCGGAGATCTGGATCTCGGCGACGGCCAGCCCCGCGCGTTTGGCGCGCTCGCCCAGCCAGCGGGCGAAGAACGTCTTACCGGAGCCGTACTCGCCGCGGATGGCGCGGAACGCCGAGCCGCCCTTGCCGACGGCGGCGATGTCCTCGTCCAGCGCGCCCGCGAACCGGTCCAGGCCGACGGCGAACAGGTCGAGCCCGGCGCGCGGGACGGTGCCGCGCCGCAGCGCGTCGATGACCTCCCGGCGGCGGACGGCGCTGACCTGTGCCCGGGTTCCAGGGGCCCGTGCGTCCTCTGCCCGTGCATCCGTTGCCCGTGCGTCCGTCACTCGTCGTCCACCCCGAACTGTTCGCGCAGCAGTGCCGTCTCCAGTGTGACGGTGGCGCCGGAGTCGATCAGCCCGAGGACGGGGTAGCCCTCGACGTTGAGCAGGCGTTGCAGGGCGGTGATGAACAGGTCGGCGTTGCGCGGGGCCCGTCCCCCGGCCGCGGCCGCGGCGGCCCCGACGGCGGCGGACGACAGGCGGCCCCCGGCGTCGGCGAGGGCGTCGAGCACACCGCGACGGTCACCGACCGGGCCCGCACCCAGATCAGACCGCCTAACCTGCTGCGATACCTGGACGAGCAGGCGCACGCGCTCGTATCGGCCATGCTGGAGGACGGGTGAACTGGCGGGACCTGTACGAGCGCGCACGGGCGCACGGCGACTCCGCGGCCGGGTACTACAACGACAACATCCGGGTCGACACCCCCGAGGGGCCGGTCATCGTCCGGATACCGATCCACGGCGCCGACACGATGGACCTGCGGCCATGGCGCGAAGACCGCGTCCTCGCCGCCATCGCCCCGCACGTGCGGGCCGCCCCGCGGCTGCTCCACACCTCCGCCGACCCGCCTTTCCAGGTCCACGAGTTCATCGCGGGTGACGTCCTCAACGACATGGCGCCGCGCGGCATCCCCGTCCCACCCCACGTCCTGGACGACGTCGCGGGGCTGTTCACCCAGCTCACTCGCGTTCCCCGGCTCCCGGACATGCCCGCCTCCTGGCCGACCGACCAGTACACCACCGCCTTCGCGCGGCGCCTGTCTGACCTGACGCAGCGCGTCTACGACACCTTCAGCACCCACTACGCCGACCTGTTCACCGCCCTTGCGATCCCCACCGACCCGCTCGCACAGGTGGACGACCTGTGGCGCGGCCTCACCCCGCGCCCTTCACCTGCGTCCACGCCGACGTCCACCGCCGCAACATGATCGTCGGCGACGGCACGACCACGTTCCTCGACTGGGAACTCGCCCTCTGGGGCGACCCCGTCTACGACCTGGCCGTCCACATCCACAAGATGGGCTACCTGCCGGAGGAGACGGACGCACTCATCACCCGCTGGCAGAGGGCCATGCCGTCCGACCACACCACCGGGCGGCGGCGGGACCTGGCCGCCTACCTGACCCACGAACGCATCAAGTCGGCGATCGTCGACTCCGTTCGCTACCGCCAGCTCTTCGCCCGCAACGGCCCCTACCCCTACCCCGAGCACCAGCTCGTCGAGTCGCTGGCCGCCAAACTGAACGCGGCCCGCCCCTACTGGCACATCCCCGAACCCAATCGACGACCGCACCGTCGAAACGGCCCTGCACCCCCGATGAACGTTGGTCGGGGCTACCGGAAGGAATAGCGCACCGGTCAGTGTCTCCGTCCCCGGCCGCTGACGGTGAGGGGACCGCTCCGCACGGGCTCCGGTTTGTCATGGGCGGACGGTGACTCGCCCAGGGGTACCCGTCCTTCGACGTCTCGGGACACCGAGGCTTCCCGGCAGGCCATGATGAACCATGTCGGCAGCGCGCCCGGCCATCAACATGGACGGCCGAGGACTCTCGATTGGTTCGGTCTCAACTCAAGTCGAGTTGCCCGCCCTTGACGCGGCCCGCGAACGCCTGCCACGCGCCGGGCCCGAAGACCAGCTTCGGCCCGTCCGGGTCCTTCGAATCCCGCACCGCCACCGCCGCCACCAAGTCCGCCACCTCGACGCAGGCACCGCCGGTATCGGTGCTGTAGCTGCTCTTCTGCCACTCAACCGGAACCGATGCGACCTGGACGCACTCCGCACCCGATGAGTCGCTGCGACTGCTCTTGCGCCAGATGCAGGACGACAGGTTAACCACGCTCATAGCCCCTCCATGACCGCACGAACGAACCGCACGGAGTCGCCAGTTGGTAGTGCAGCAGATCGCACTTGATCGAAGGCTACGGCACGCTCGTTCACGTCGCGAGGGCTCTCCAGTAGAGGGCCGTAACCACCACCGCTATCCATGTAACACATTTGGGAGCGTTCCTCGAACTCCAGGAGCACAAATCCGCTCGCTTGATAGACGGGAGCATCGTCTCGGACGATCTGGAGTGTGATGTGCGGTTCGCTTGCCATGGTCAAGAGGTGTTCGAGTTGCCCGCACATCACCTCGCGACTTCCTACAAGCCGCCGGACGACGTACTCACCCAGGACGAAGAGGAACAGCGGGGAATCGACCCGCGTCAACAACACCTGCCTCTCCAGCCGTACTGTGAGCAACTCCTCGAGTTTCTCGGCCCGCTGACCTACCTCCAGCACTGCCCGTGCATACTCAGGTGTCTGCAGTAGCCCAGGCACGAGCAACGGCGCGAACGCCTTGACGTAGGACGCGTCGCCTTCTGCCTCGGCATAGGGACGGAACCCAGGAGGGAGAACCTGAAGTTTGCCGAGTTCTTGGATCCACCCCCATAGGCGGTAGAACGTCCCGTTGGTCGCGAAGCACGTATCACAGTCTATGGCAAATTTGTCAGATGGTCCGTTTTGACCCGCCTCGACCTGACCGATCCACTGGGGCGTGTATCCGAGCTTTTGGGCAAGTTGTGGACGGGACATACCGGCCGCCTCGCGATAGGCACGCAACTCGACACCGAAGTACTCGACGGGAGAGGACGGGGTGCCGGGGTCACGAGGACGGCGAGGCATAAGGACCTCCAAGATCCGAAAGTGGGGCGACTTTCCAACCGCCCATCCAAGGCTTCTTTTGTTGGGCTTCTTTCCCTTCCAGACCATAACCCGATCACACAAAGATGGGGAGTCATTACGGAGAGAAATCCAGCAGGAAAGTTAAACGATCATGAACACGCCCGTCAACCCCGCTGACCAGGCGCTGGCCCAGCTCCGCCAAGACTTCCAGGGACATCGGATCTGGCGTGCGACGCGCTACGACGGAAAGCTCGGCGACTGGGTCGCCACTCTGCACGACCCCAAGGCCGGCATAGAGCCGACCGTTGTACGCGACAGCGCAGCAGAGCTACGTAAGGCACTGACCATCGAACTCAGTCGCGTAACCAAGCGCACTACGGGGCAGCGCAGTAGGTGGGACCGATGGTAAAGCGATGGAACGTATCGCAGGATCGCGCTGGGTCGTCCCCCACTTCCTCTATAACGACCCATCTCGACAGGCTCTCAACGGAAGTCATCCGCGAGGGCTGGCAAACCCTCCGCCGCTACGACGGGCCGCACCCGCTTCTCCGGGTATTCGATCCCGCTGTACCCCATTTCGGGGAAAGCGTCAGCCTCGTCCACGAATCGACGTCTCGTACGTGGTGGTACCAGTCGAGCACGGGCGAGAACCTCGCGCCATACAACCGGCCCGGCCTCGCCGCCGCGAGGATCACCCGCATCCTCATCCCATTCGTCACCGCCGTGCTCGCCGCCCGGACACACCGGGAGACAGCGATCGACGTGACGTGCCCTGACATCCCGAGCGCACCGGACCCAGCTCAAGCGGTGACCGTCGCCAAGCTGCAAGAGCGTTTCGCTGGCGTCATCTGCTGGTGGGGGCTCTCCACAAAGGAGTGGTGGGCACTGATCCCCGGCGGGACGCAATGGCAGATCGTCAACGCAGCCGACCCTGACGACCTCGTCCAGGCCGTCCTCAAGGCCCGCCCGGAGAGGTGACCGCAAGCCGCCGCGCGGCCGGGAGACGCCCCCGGCTCCCAGCCGCGCGGCTTCCACACGTCAGGGACTCGTCACGCCTTCTTACGTCCTCGCGTCTTAGCGGCCGGACGCCACTTGTTGAGATCCTGCTCCGACAGCTCGTATCGAGCGAGCTGCTCGTTGAGGAACGCCTCGAACTCCACGGCCGGGACGCCACCCCATTCGGGGTCTTCCTCGCCGTGCCACTGCTTCACCCACGGCAGCACCTCAAGCAGCCCGGCCAGCAACGGCGTGAGCTTCTCCGAACCCCAGGCCCCGACTTCGGCCCGGTCGTTGACGAGGTTGGCGAGGGCCTGCGCCTGGTCCTTGTGATCCCAGCCTGCCCACCCGAGGAGCAAGGTGTCATCCGCGTCCGGGCTCGCCCCGGGATACGAGATGAACCGCTCCTTCGGCACGTCCAGCTTCCCGCGCTGCGACCAATACGAGGTCTTCTGGAAGTCCTTCGGCGCGTACTTCGGCGGAACCGCGATGTCGAGCCGCTTCCCCGTCCGGCCCTCCTCGCGCTGGAGTTCCCAGACCTGCTCCCACTCCTCGCGCTTCCGCAGACCGGTGTCCTTGTACCGCAGCGCAGCGAGGTATGGCACGTGCTCGTCCGCGATGACCTCGGCCAGCACCTTCGCCAACGGCAGGTCGCGCTTCTTCATGTGGTCCGACGCATACAGGGCGGCCACGCTCTGCATGTCCGCGTCGTCCTTGAACTGGTCCGCAAGCTGGTTAACCGTCAGCGTGCGCGGCTGCTTAAGCCCGTCACGCAGCCGAAACCAGAGACTCTCACGCTCACACCGATCGAGAATCCAGTTGCGGAGCGCGGCCTTCTCCTCTCTCAAGGCTCGGTCGCCCACCGCCGCTTGTACTCCGGCCGCTCGATCAGCCCAACCCCCTTGGGCAGCTTCTCGATCAGATCAATGCGAGCCTGCACCACTCGCCGATACTCCTTCGGCCAGCTTTCAAAGTCTCCTATTTCCGGCGTCACCCCAGACCACAGGAACCGTCAGCCCACCTTGCAAATCAACCTCGAAAAACGACATCTGCATGCCATTCGAGAAATTTAGCGTTGGGACGATCTGCCCGGCGATCCGGAAGGCGAATCTGCTTACCAGCTTGACGGTAATACTGTTCGCCATTGCCGAACTCGTCACGGAGGCGTGAACTAACAAGAAGTCGGTGCTTACTATCCAAGCCGAGATAACCTCGATCAAACAAGGTATGTACATCGGACCGTAGCAGGATGCCGTTGTCGAGCCGGTGTTCCCCACCCGCGGGGAGAGGCTTCACATGAGCTGCCTGAAGGACCGGACGAATCTTACTTCCGGTGATGGCGCAATGCCCCTCATACGCCGTGAGCACTACTGCCTTAAAGGCCGTCTGCCCCAGCCTCTGAGGAGTTAGCCGCCTGTCACCGTATACCGCCCCCGGACGGTGCCATGTCCGAGAATCGTCTACATTGACCTCTTGCCCGAGCAACTGTGAAATCAAACCTTGAAAATAATAGATATCTGCAACCGAACCGAGATCATAGGACTTGCCTTGCACAATATTGGAAGCAAAATCGACCGGCGGGCGCATCCGCTGGTGCACCGAAAAAAAGCGCACGTCGCGAAGCAGCACACAGCCAATAACCGGATCTTCCCTCGGCGATATTCCTTCTCGTCGATAGTGATTTATACGAGCCCGCATTAGCTCCAGACTTGAGGCCCCATTCCCCTCTCCGTACAGCGCCCAAGCCTCAGAGGCACGAAGGCGAGCAAATCCACTGTAGACACCTCCTCCCACAATGCGATTTTCGGGATAATGCGACTTGAAAAAGAAAGGCTCTCCAGGTGAGAGTACACGAAAAGCATTGGCGCTAGAAGGGCGCCAGAAGTTCACTTCATTTATTTCCGGACGCTCAGCAAGAAAACGAGACCACTCGCCGTCAGTGACACCCACATAGACCTTCACGCACCTATCATGGCGCAGACGTCAACGGTGATGGAAGGCCTACGCGAGAACAACGGGCCATACGTGCCACGAAGCCTCGAAAGCAGCCCCCCTGTCAACAACTTGCTGTATCCGAACTGCAACTGAGAGTAGTCGTATGAGTCGGTGCTTACACTGAAATACCGATACCGGTGGAATCGCGAAAAGAACGCGGACGCCTCCGCCCGAGGCCACCACACCCATCTGACAGGCGCCGTTCGGCCACTGGTACACCCACCTCCATGTGCCAAACGCCGGTCCCAGCGTCTGGGATCGAATGGCATGGCGCCATGAACCGCAGGGTAGGCACGGAGGTGCCAATGACGACGCGAGAGCAGGTCCCATCTCGTGGAACCGGATGATGTTCTTACGGAACTCGTACTTCACGAACGAGTTGGCGGTGGTGTGGCTGGTGCCCTGCGGCGGCCCGGACGGCGCAACCATCCGAGTGCCCAACTCAAACGGGCGCTACGCGAAGACAATGAAACGCTCGTCCGCGCGGAGCACCTGACCCCAGTCGGCGCCGTGCTCCTCGGCCAGCGCGCGGAACTCGGCGAGGAACACGTCCGCGAAGTTCACCGGCACCACCGGGTACGCGTCCGCGACGCCCGCGGCCCGCTTCAGGTGGACCGTCAGCGCGAGGAACCCGCCCTGGCGGGCGGCCTCGGCGAGCCTGGCGTCCGCGATGTCGGCCGGGCCCTCGCCGGGGGCGCCGAGCCCGGCGCCAAGGCGGGTCGCGGTGGTGCTGCTGGACGGTGTCCGGAGCCTGACCGGCGCCGGAGGGAAGAACCGCTCGGCGGTCTGGTCGTACACCAGCGGGAACCCCGCCTCCGCCAGCGCGTCCTCAACGTCCACATACGTGGGCGGGGGCGTGTAGGCGTCCAGGTCGGGGAACCGGGCGCTGACCTTCGTCATCAGATCGCGCAGCGCGACGCCCTGCGGGTGGCGGACGCCCGCGCCGGCCTGCGACAGCCGCAGCGCCCGCGCCAGGTCCAGGCCGCGCGGGTAGAGCTGGAGCGTCGGGGAGGCCAGCGCGTCCTCGGCGACACCGGAGGCGAGGCGGACCAGGCGGGTGTCCGACAGCGGCGCCATGCCGTCCGGCGGCTCGACGTCGCGCAGGGCCCGGATCACCTCGGCGCCGCCGGGCAGCGGGTCCTGCCGCGCCAGCTCGTCCGCGCGGGCGCCGAGCGCGGCGGCGTAGTCGGACAGCTCGGCGGGCGTCGGGTCCTCGGTGCCCGGCAGCGACTCCAGCGCGACCAGGACGTGCCGCTCCCGCCGGACCCGGTCCAGGCGGGGTTCGCGGCCGTCGTCGCCGTCCCCGCCGGTGAACGCCTCAGCCTCCACGGCGGCGCGGACGACGGCCAGCGACCGGGCCGCGGTCACCTCCGGCGGCGCGTCGGCCGCACCGTGCCGGACGCGCAGCAGGTCCGCCAGCTCGGCGGCGGTCGCGACGCCGCCGAGGTTGCGCACCAGGTTCACCACCTCGTCGCGGACGGGCGCCAGCCGCTCGGCCGCCACCCACCGCTCGATGGCTTCCTTGTGGTGCCGCGACACCGTCGCCTGCGTGATGCCAGCCGCCTTGGCGACGGTGCTCTGCGTCGGCCACGGCTCGTCCGGGACTGAACCGTCCGCGCCGGGGAGGCCGAGCAGCAGGCGCAGCGTCTCCCCCTTGCGGGAGCCGCGGCGCTCGTCGGCGGGGACGAGCATCGCCGCGAGGTCGTCCACGCGCGTCCCGGCGCGCTGCTCCCCCGCCGGTGCCGCGGCCGACGGGCCGGCGACCGCCTCGTCCCCCGGTTCCCGCCCCGGGCGGGAGTGCGGGCGCAGCGCCGCGGTCCACTGCCGGTGCCGCCGGTTCAGCTCCTTCTTCGCGATCGCGCCCGCACCGCGCGCCTTGGCGATCTGGTACTGCGGGACGTCCAGGAGCTGCCCGACCGTCGTGGCGTTGAAGCCCGCCGCGACCGCCACCGCGCGCGGCGACAGCCCAGCCGCGATCAGCGGGGTCTCGGTGGTCGCCGCGTCCGCCGCGATGTCCCGGGCGGCCTTCAGCTCCTCCGGCCCGAGCCCCGGCTCGACGTCGCCGCCGGCGAGGGTCTCCTGCGTCGTCGCCGGGGCCGTCGCGTCCGCCCTGCGGAAGACGTCCTGCCAGGCGGCCTCCATCTGCGCGAACGTGTCGAAGCGCTCCGACACGTCCCGGTGCAGGGCGCGCCGGAAGAACGCGGTGAGCCCGTCGCGCAGCGCCGGCTCGAACAGCTCCGCCGACAGGTACGGGTACGGGTCGTCGCCCGTGCGGGGGTCGGAGCGCTCGTCGCCCCACCTCGGCCGCTCCCCCGACGCCATCTCGTGCAGCGTCACCGCCGCCGCGTACCGCTCGGCGTGGTCGTCGAAGTCGGGGCGGCTCGGCGTGCCGAGGAACGGGTCGAGGTAGCCGCGGGTGCCGGCCGTCGGGTCGCGGTCAGACACGTCGGTGAGGGAGAAGTCGAGCAGCTTCAGCTCCCACGTGCGGTCCGCGCGCCGCAGCACCCCGAAGTTCTCCGGCTTCAGGTCGCGGTGCCGCACCCCCTTGGCGACGAGCTGGTCCAGCGCGCGGAACAGGTCCCGGCCGAAGCGTTCGAGCTGGTGGTAGGTGAGCTTGCCGTCGTCGTGCAGGACGGCGGCGAGGGTGCGGTCACCGGCGAACTCCAGGTCCAGGACGGTGCGTCCGGCGAGCTGCCGGGGGCCGCCCAGCAGCCGCACGATCGCGCCGCCGCCGACCTTGGCGAGGGCCTCCGCCTCCGCGGCCAGCCGGCCCGCCTTCGCCTCGTCCAGGGCCACCTTGAGGACCCGCTCCGGGGCCTGGCCGTGACCGTTCTGGGCGCCGTCCTCGTCGTCGGTGTCGCGGCGCACCAGCAGCGCCCGTGACGTCGCGCCGGAGCCGAGGACCCGCTCGGCGCGCCACAGCCCCTCGGGGTCACCGTCCACGATCTGGCCCGGCATCGCGGTCAGCGGGTCGGTGCTCTCCCAGCCGCCGGTGAGGGCGTCCTCGGGGACCGCGGCGTCCTGCTCGGCGGCGTCCAGCTCCGCCAGGAAGCGGTCCGCCGACTCCAGCCGGTTCGCCGGGACGCCCTGCGTGGCCTCGAAGACGAGGCGGTCGAGCCGGTCGCCGAGACCGTCCGCGACCGCGTACGGATGCAGCCCGCCCGCGTCACGGAGCGAATCGATCAGGGTGGCGCGGTCGGGGGCGGGCGGCCGCCCGGTGAGGATCAAGTATGCGATGGCGCCGACGCCGAATACGTCCAGGTCCACCGGGTCGGGGTAGGGCTGGTCGAACTCGGGCGCCAGGTAGACCAGTGCCGCCTCGTCGACCAGCTCGGCGTCCAGGGTGGACTGGCCGATCGTCATCGGGGTGGCGGTGTCGAAGTCGCGCGCCGCCGTCTGCCAGTCGATGATGCGCAGCACCGGGCGGGACCCGTCGTCCCGCGCCGACACGTACACCGACCGCGCCGACAGCGCCCGATGGTACAGCGACCGGTTGTGCGCGTACCGGACCGCCTCGGCGAGCTGCCGCACCAGCGCCAGCCGCGTCTCCGGCGTCAGCGACGCCCCGTGCACGTCCAGGTAGGAGTCCAGGCGCAGGTCGCGGTGGTCGTGGCGGAACAGGATCGCCGAGCCGCCCTGGTGCTCGCGGATCTGCACGGCCTGCGCGATGCCCGGATGGTTGATGCCCTGCAGCACCTGGTACTCGCGGCGCGCCGCCCGGTCGACCGTCCGGCGCGCCTCGTCGGTCGCCTGCCGGTTCACCAGGTAGATCCGGACGCGGCCCTCCTCGTGCACCATGTCGTGCCGCTCGGCCAACCGGTCCTCCCACCTCGGCCCGGCCTCCAGCACGCTCGGCTGCATGCGCCACTCGTCCCCGAACCGCAGATGCGCCGTGGAGTGGGTGATGCCGATCCGGTCCAGCATCTGCGGCAGCCGCTTGGAGAAGTCCTCGGCGACCCTCCGGTGCTCCCGTTCCGGCGGGCGACCCAGCAGGGCGGCCCAGATGCGGGCGAGGCCCGTCTCCCGGTCGTCGCGGCCGTACACCCGCGTGCGCTGGACCTCGTCCAGCTCCGACACGAGGTCGGGGGCGGACAGGAACACCGCGGGCTCGATCCGCGGGACCCGGACGCTGAAGAACCCGAGGTCCTTGGCGGCCCAGATCAGCCGCTCCTTCAGTTCCTTGGACTTCCAGTCGGTCAGCGGGAGCGGGTTGCGGAGCGTCCTCGGCCGGTCGGGGCCCTGGAACCTCCACGTCGCCCCGTTGTTGGCGACACGTCCCGGATGGCCCTTCAGCTCGACGAGGTACAGCCCGCCGGGCGCCGCCACGAACAGGTCGCACTCGTGCACCCGGCCCGACGGGGCGACGAACGAGAACAGCGCCCACGCCCGGTACGGCTCCACGTTCGGCATCAGCGCCTTGACGTGGTCGAGCCCCTCCTGCTCCCAGGCGTAGTCGGAGGGCCGCTCCTGGAACCACCGCTGGACGGGCCTCGGCGGCCTCGGAACCGGCCTGGAGGACCCCGCCATCACCTCTCCGTTCCCCGTATCGCCCAAGCCCGCCACGCCAAGACGGGCCTAGATCCTACCGACGCCCCACCCCTCCTCCGGGTCGCTTTACAACCCGGTTCCGTGTCAGGAAGCGGCCACCGCCCCTCCGTCAACCCCTACGCAGCCTTATGCGTCTCCTTGGGCCACGTCAGCCCGCGAAGGGCACCGCCATCACGCTCCGTCCGCTGTGAACGGCGGGGGCCAGTGAGGCGGGAACGCCTCCCGGAGCCGGTCCTTGACGTGCTCGCGGATCTCCGCCGGCCCGTGCTCGGTGATCGGCTTGACGCAGTACTCGAGGACGGCCGGGTGACGGCGCGGTTCCCTGCACATCAGCACGGCCAGGAGGCGAACCGGCCAGACCAGGGAAGACACGTCAGTGGCGGGGAGACCCCCGGTTGCAAGGGACGGCAGGTACTCGAAGACCAGCTCTACCGCCCGTTTGATCACGTCAGCCTCCTGGAGCAGGACGGTCCAGCCGTCCGGACGCTTCTCGGCCAGGCCGGTGAGCGCGCTTACGACCGCTTGCTGTGCCCGGTCGTACTGATCTCCGTACTCCCTCAGGGCATCGGCGGTCTGTGCGAGGAGTTCACACCAGAAGTGCCCCGCTGCGACAGTGAGAGCTACCTCGCCGGCAGCGGCGGCTGCGTCCACTATCTGGGGCATTCCGCCATCCCGATCTACAATATCGATTACAATGGCGACTACGCCGAGGTCGCCAGAAATGCGCTGTACGGAATGACCGTCGGAGATCCCGTATACCATTACGGAAACATCCAGTACGGCAACCCACTGACCCGCGAGGCCAATTACCTAGCCGGCGAGAACCGCGCCTCTATCTGCACCAGCACGATCAGAAGTAAGGCGTCCGCGCTAGGGTTGTCTTGTGACGAGTACCCCTACGCCTCCACCGAGCAGGGCGGCAGTAGCAATCCGCGGTTCTCCTGTGCATTCGTCCCACTAGACCAGAACACCAACCAAGGCAACCACATGAACACCACGTTCTTTATGCCTCAACGCATCCTGCAGGCCGACAAAGACGATGGGTCACCTGTCATCCATGGCGACCCCTTCTGGGTGTGGGTGACGGGAGCGCCGACGAATCCGCCGCCGGTCAAACAATGCAGCACGTACTGATGTGCTGCGCCCCCGCCTTTGGCGGTAAGTGCGACGGTCAGGGAACTTGTTCTCTTTGGTTCCCTGACCGTCTTGGCGCGTTTTAGGAAGGATTCTTGAATGCCTATCCCCGAACAGCTTTGGACTGCGATCCTGACCATATCCCAGGCCGATAATATCGGTATGGAGAGTTCGGAAGAGGCCGTACTGGCGGCTAGAACAGGAGACCCTCGCAACATCACCGACGATTGCATGGCGATCAGCCAGGCCATCAGATCACAACGTTCTGACGAGAGCGACCAGTTCGAGGTCGCCTTAACTGCTCAGCAGTGGGACCTCGCCATCGCGATCCTCGACAAGTCCATCCTCAAGTGTCTCCGTAACGATGAAACCGACCTTGCCGACTCCTTCATCCAGACCCGCGACACCGTGCTTGCTCAGGTTGAAGAGTACCTGCCCAGCCGTTCCGGACAACAAGCCGCTAAGCGGCTTTCTCTCGTTCTCGAGGACATCCCCGCGTATCTCCTCTTTCAGCCTGGGCGTCGCGGCCGCTACAGCTGGGCGGGTTCCGCGCCAGCCCCCGACGACTCCGCTGCTCCGAGCATCAGCACGTTCGGTCGCGGCAGAGGGGTCATGGTGCAAGTGCGTGCCGACGAGGTGAACCTCGAAGTCCAGGTCCTACCCGTAGCACCCGACCTCGACCGTGCCGCATGGGAGTCGATCGCCGAGATCACCCATCACTGGACCAGTCTTCTCTACCCCGAACTCGTTCTGGCCGTTCCGGGCCAGGAGGGGACGGTATTGTGGGACCTGACGACCGATGTGTGGCCGCACGTCACCTATCGCATGCGGCTGAGCCTGAAACCCTCCGGCCGCACCGCAGAAGACCATTTGCTGCAGATGTGGCCGGACCACACCGCGCCGCCCACCGTGCACAAGCCGGGCCATTAGGCCCGGGTTCCCGCAGTATCGGCATGCCCGGGTATGCCGGCAAGGCTGGACAGCGCGATCATTATGACGGCAACGGTAGCGTCGCCATGCGCTTCGCACTAGGAGCTCCCATCTGCTGAATTGGAATGCCGTCCCCGATGGGCAGGATCAGTGTGTGGATTCAACCGTGGGCCCGGCATATCACTGTCCGGTCATGGTTATCGACAGGCTTTATGACCGCCCATGCACCGCAATTCGTCCAGACATATGACGCTGCGGAGCCTCGCGATGACCGGCGCGGAAATCATTTGCGCCCGCTCGCCCGCCGTGATCGCTCAGCCGACCCGGAAGGTCTTGCCTGGAGCGGCGTAGCCGGTGGGACCGTCGAAGCGGATCGAGGCAGTTGTCATCGCCTGCCGAGGAGGTGAGGGAGCGTCCGATGTGGGTGACGATCAAGCGGCTCGCCTGGGCCGCGCGGGGTGTCACCGGTTTTCTCCGGCGTGTGGTGGACCTGCTCCCCGTAGTCGGAATTTCGGCGCTGTCTGCCTCGCCCAGCAGCACGTCGCACCCCTCGGCCAGGCTCGCCAGCGCCGGTCGGGGGCGGTCTCCCCTGAGTACACCAGGGACCTGCCCCCGACCTCAACGCGCAATGCGAAGGCTGACATGCCGTGCGATACCGCCCGGCTGGTCAGCGTGAGCGCGCCGACCCGCGCCGAATGCCCGTCCTGCAGCTCCTTGATGGCGAACGCGGATTCGACCGGGCTGCCAACGGTGGTGTTGGTGAGGAAGTGCGCCGGCCGATCAGCCGTGCCCGGCGGGCCGTACAGGGCAATCGGGGTGGCGAGCCGGGTGTCGGCGTAGAACGCTTTCAAGTCGTTGTTCGGCGGGGGATCCGGCGAAGTTGTTCTTGGTGCTGGCGGACGTCATCAACGGCGCAGCCCATCCGCCGAGTGCACCCGCGCTGCCCCCTGGAGGAGCGTGTCGTTGGCCTGCGGTGGGCTGTAGAGCCAGATACGGCTTGCTCTGCGTGCTGGCGCAGAGCAAGAAATGGAAAACCTAAGGATTTCGTCGTAGCAATGACGCGGTCGCGGTCAGTGACCGGATCGAGCGCGATCCAGAACCGGGGGTCGTAGTACCCGATTCAGCAGCCGGTGGCGCGGGTTGCCTTTGGCGGGCAGTGTCGCGACCCCAGCCTGGCTTCCGGCCCCACGAGCGGTTCCAATCCGCCACCCAGGCGACTCGGGTCCTTAGGCGACCTCCTCCACCAGGCAGCCCGGCCCTCGTCTCGTGCCCGGGAGAGTCCTTGTTCCTCGTCGCCGTGCAGGCCCACGGAGCACCCCTGTTGGACGGCGCCGTCCGCCGCTCGGCGGACGGTCGTCCACATGACTGCACGCGTCCGTCCGCACCGGCGCGGACCGTCCAGGTAGCGGACGGGGCGCAGAGTTGTCCCGCCTTTCCGGCCACGTCGGTGCCAGATGCATGTGGCCTCTCGGTTGTCGGCGCATCAGGTCCGCCATGCCGCCGTCCGATCCGCCGAGGCCGTCCGCCGTAGCCGTACCGATCCTTGAGGCGGCAGGCGGCACACATCGGAGGCATCGCTTCGCAACACTTCGGGCTTCGTCGTGAAGGTGGAGGGCACTGATGTGGCTGTGCTCGTCGGGGGCCCTACGGCGAACCAGCGGAAGCAAGCGCCCCCGCGGACAGCAGCCGGAGCCGACCAAACCGCTCCATGATCTCGGCGGTGACACCCAGATCCCGTTGGCCCTCGACGTCCTGCCCCAAGAGATCCGCCCACGAGCCCCCAGACCTGAGCCTTCACGCCCCTTCAGCGTCACCTGATCCTTTCATCGCCTGACCAGTAGGCCTGCGGACGCAGCTTCGGACCGCGCTCGGTCCGAAGCTCGTAAGTGTCACTTACGCCATTACTTGCCCCCGCGCCGCCTCAGCCCACGGCAAGCCGGGCGGCGACGGCCTCCTGGGCGGTCCGTCCATCGCATGGGGGCGGTTTCGCATTGGATCTCATCAGCATGCGGACCTGCGCCCGAACAGGGCGACGCTGAACGGTCGGCGCGTGGCTGACGTTGATCAACCGACACGCGTTCGACAGTAGCGTTCCAACTACTCTCTGTGTAAAGTCCTGGGCAAGGTCGTCAAACTCTCGCGAAAGGGCGCTGTCCGGCCCACGAAGAGAGCTGCACGGGCGAGCCTGCATGGCGGCGCGTCCGGCGGCACGTTGACGAGGCGAGGTATGCCCTTGCGGAACGACCGGGTCCCACGTCGTAGTGAGCGCAGAGCCGAAAACGTCCGGCTGTACACGCCCGCCGAGGCGGCGGCCATGCTGCAGGTCCGGGAATCCTGGCTGAGGAAGAAGGCCAGCGCGCGGGCCGTCCCGTGCACGTTCATCGGCAAGCACCTGCGGTTCAGCGAGCAGGACATCGACGCGATCATCGCGGCCGGCGCCAAGCGGCCGATCGTCCAGCGGCGGCGCGGCCGGGCCTGAGCGCCCGATTACCGAGAAGGAGTGTGTCATGGCGTATGCCGAAAAGCGCGGCAACAAGTGGCGGGTCCGGTACGTGCGGCCGGACGGGAGCACCGCGTCGCAGTCGGGCTTCGACACCAAGCAGGCAGCCCTGCACTGGGGAGAAGAACAGGAAGCCGGTATCCGGCGACATAGGTGGAACGATCCCCGTGACGGAGCGGCGTTATTGGCCGACTGGGTCGAGCTGTGGTGGGCCGGGCAGGACCTGGAGGCCACCACCGAAGCCAAGTACCGGTACCTGATCGACCACCACATCGTCCCCGCCTTCGGGAACCGGCCGGTCAGCACCTTCACCAGTCCCGAGGAGGTCGTCGCCTGGGAGAAGCGCACCCGCACCAACGGGTTCTCCCACCGCACGGCGGCCGACGCCCGATCACTGCTGGGCACGATCCTGGGCGATGCCAAAGAACGGGGCATGGTCGCGTCCAACGTCGCGGTGAAGCGGCGGGGGCGCGGACGTAAGCGAACCCGGCGGACCATCGCGGTGCGCGGGCCGGAGAAAGTGTGGGCTACATCCCTGCAGGCACTGCTGCTCGCCGAGCGGTGCGCGTTGCTATCGGGACGCGATGACGACTTCGTCCTGATCGTCCTCGCCGCCTACACCGGCATGCGTTGGGGCGAGGTCCATGGGCTGGAGCGGCCCGCGTGCCGACTGGATCGCATCCAGATCGACTGGCAGTTGCGCGAGTTGGCCGGGCGGCTGGAGATGGTGCCGCCCAAGGACGACTCGCACCGGCCCGTGGACCTGCCGCCCTTCCTGGCGGCCCTGGTGTCCGACCAGAGCACGCGGACACGGGGCCGCTGCGCCTGCCAAGGGCGGACGCCTGAGTGCGGGGGTCGCGGGCAGTTCCTGTTCCTCAGCCCCGACGGCGGGCACCATCGGCGGTCCAACTACGCCCGCCGGATCTTCCAGCCGGCGGCCGACGGACGCTACCCCGGCGGAACCCGGCAGGCCGGCAAGCGCCTCCTGGTCGAAGCGACCGGATGGCCTGGGGTGCCGATCCCACCCTGGCCCGACGCCGTGGCCGGGCAGCCGTTCCTCCCGCCTCGCGGCAAAGGAATCCGGGTCGTGGACGAGGACGCCTCGACTGCGGTATGGCTGCCGCTGGTCGAAGGGCTCACCCCGCACGGTCTGCGGCATAGCCATAAGACCTGGATGCTCGAAGACGGCATCCCGGAAGTGCTTCAGGCCGAACGGCTCGGGCACACGGTTCCGGGCATCCGGGGTGTGTACTCCCACGTCTCCGACGGTATGCGGGACGAACTCAAGACCAAGCTCCAGCGGCGGTGGGAGCAATCGCTGGCACAGCGGCTCCGCTTCGGAGCCGCCTCGCCGGTGCCATTACTGAACCGGCTGCTGGAGGCCGCCCAGACGAAGGGCACTGCCCGCGGGCACCTAGCCAGCGCATAGAACGGAAGCATCGATACGGGGGTGGGCGGTCGCCGTCCATCCCCGTTTCCGCGACTACGGACTGTGACAGTGACCGGGAGGCTTCCGGTGACCTCGTTCGGGTGGGAGGGAGATGATCTCCCAGAATCCTCCCAGTTGATCACTCAGGCCCTGCCGCCGATGTGTGGGAGGGCCTGTGTAGTAAGGGTGGGCGATACTGGGTTCGAACCAGTGACCTCTTCGGTGTGAACGAAGCGCTCTCCCACTGAGCTAATCGCCCGGGCGGGCCGGGGCCCGACGTCGGAAACTCTAGCGCATGTTGGGGGTTGCGCGTGCATCGCAGAGGTCAGGTCCAGAAGGCGGGGTCTTCTATGTGCCAGGGGACCTTGAGGCCGTAGATGGCGAGGTAGGCGGTTGCGGCGGCGGCTACGAGGATGGTGGTCACCGTGCCGAGGATGAGGTTGCGGCGGCGCCGGCGGGGGTCGAAGGCCTGTTCCTTGGCTCGGTCGGCGGCGGCCTTGGCGCGGTGGAGGGCGCGCTGGGCCCAGGCGAACTCGGTGGAGAGGATCGCCAGGCCGACGACGATGCCGACGAGGCCGGGGCCGGGGGTGACCATCATGATCAGGCCGCCGATGAGGACGGCGGAGCCGATGGTGAAGACGCCCGCGCGCCAGGCGGTGTACAGGAGGGCGTTGCGCCGGATCCGCTCGCGGAACCTGTGGTGGCGCCCCCGCGCCGGCGGACGGGCTTCTTTTTCCTGTTTGATCGTCACGGTTTTACCCCAAGCCAGTGGATCGGCCGCCCGGGACGTTAGATTACCGCGCCGATCCTCCCACGTGACGGTGGCCCCGTGGGGGAAAGATCCGCTTTTGCGCAGGTCAGACGGCGGTTTTGCTACGGTGAGATGGATCACAGTCGCCGGGGACGCAGGAATGTTCCGCCGAGATCAGGCAGTTAGGCGTCATAGATCGCGGGGATGTCCGGGTAGAGGGAGAAGCACCCACCGGCCTCCCCGCGAGGCAGCGGGACCGACGTAAGAGGGAATGGCCATGAACAGCAGTACCACCGTCTCAGCAGAGCTGGGCCTTCGTCTCGTCGTCCCCGACCGCACGACCGTGCCCCTGCTCGCCGGGCTGGAGTACGCGGCCGACGACCCGTACGCGATCCGGATGGCCTTCTACGTGGGCGATGACGAGCCGGTGGAGTGGATCTTCGCTCGGGAGCTTCTGACGGTCGGCATCGTGCGCAGGGTCGGGGAAGGGGACGTGGAGGTCTGGCCAGGTGCCGATGACGGCACGCTCCACATCGCGCTCTCGTCCCCGTTCGGGGACGCGTTGTTCGAGGTGCCGCTGCCGGCGCTCGCGGACTTCCTGCACCGGACCTACCAGGCGGTGCCCGCGGGTGAGGAGAGCGAGTTCATCGACATCGACGCCGAGCTGGAGAACCTGCTCTGGCCGTCGTAGGTCACTCGGTCAGGCGCGCGATGTGGCGCATCTTGTTCGTCGCGTCCAGGGCGGCGACCTTGTAGGACTCGGCCAGGGTGGGGTAGTTGAAGACCGCGTTGACCAGGTAGTCGACGGTGCCGCCGCAGCCCATGACGGTCTGGCCGATGTGCACGAGCTCGGTGGCGCCCGTGCCGAAGACGTGGACGCCCAGGAGGCGGCGGTCCTCCGGTGAGACGAGGAGTTTCAGCATCCCGTAGGAGTCGCCGATGATCTGGCCGCGGGCGAGTTCGCGGTAGCGGGAGACGCCCACCTCGAAGGGGATCTTTTCCTCGGTGAGGGCGTCCTCGGTGCGGCCCACGAAGCTGATCTCGGGGATCGTGTAGATGCCGATGGGCTGGGTCTCGTGCATCTCCGAGACGGGCTCGCCGCAGGCGTGGTGGGCGGCGAGGCGGCCCTGTTCCATGGACGTCGCGGCGAGGGACGGGAAGCCGATCACGTCGCCGACGGCGTAGATGTGCGGGACCTCGGTGCGGTAGTCGTCGTCCACCTTGATGCGCCCGCGGGGGTCGGCGGACAGGCCGGCGGCGTCCAGGCACAGGTCGTCGGTCATGCCGTGCCGGCCGGCGGAGTACATGACGGTGTCGGCGGGGATGCGCTTGCCGCTCTCCAGGACGGTGATCGTGCCGCGGGGCATCCGCTCGACGGACGCGACGCTCTCCCGGAACCGGAACGTCACGGCCAGGTCGCGCAGGTGGTACTTCAGGGCCTCCACGATCTCCAGGTCGCAGAAGTCGAGCATGCGCTCCCGGCGCTCCACGACGGTGATCTTGGTGCCGAGGGCGGCGAACATCGAGGCGTACTCGATGCCGATGACGCCGGCGCCGACGACGACCATCGTCTCGGGGATGCGGTCCATGTTGATGATGCCGTCGGAGTCGATGATCGTCCGGTCGTCGAAGTCGACGGTGTCGGGGCGGGCCGGCCGGGTGCCGGTGGCGATCACGATGCGGTCCGCGGTGACCTTGTGCTCGCGGTCGCCGGCGCTGGTGATCCCGACGGTGTTGGGCTCCAGGAACCGGCCGCGGCCGGGCAGGACCGTGACGCGGTTGCGGGCGAGCTGGCTGCGGACGGTGTCGATCTCGCGGCCGATGACGTGCTGGGTCCGCATGCCGAGGTCGGCGACCGTGATGTCGTCCTTGACCCGGTAGCTCTGGCCGTACAGCTCGCGCTGGTTCAGGCCGGTGAGGTAGAGGACGGCCTCGCGGAGCGTCTTCGAGGGGATCGTCCCGGTGTTGATGCAGACGCCGCCGAGCATGTCGCGGCGGTCCGCGATGGCGACCTTGCGGCCCAGCTTGGCGGCGGCGATCGCCGCGCGCTGCCCGCCCGGGCCGGAGCCGAGGACGAGAAGATCGAAGTCGTTCACCCGGCCAGTCTGACGGCAGGGACACCGTCCGGATAAGGGCTTGTGGGGATAAATCCCCGTTTGATCAGCGGGTCAGGCCCTCGGCGAGCGTTTCCAGGCCGGCCTTGACGCGGTCGAGCCCCATGCCGCGCGTGCGCCGCTGGTGGAGGAACAGGTTCGCCGCGAGGGGGGCGAGGAGGGCGTCGGCGAGGTAGGCGGTGTCGGCGTCCGGGCGGATCTGGCCGAGGAGCATCGCCACGTGCCGGCGGTAGAGCCGGTACGAGCCGTCCCTGAAACGGGCCTCGGGCGGGTCGGATTCGGCCATCAGCAGCAGGTCCGCCTGCTCCTCGGTGCGGTCGGCGAGGGCGCGCAGGAAGGCGCGGAGCCGGTCGCGGGGGTCGGCGCCGGGGCCGAGCGGCGGCGGGCCCTTGATGAAGGCGTTCTGGAACTCGCGCTCGCGGTCGTCGATCACGGCGTAGACGAGCCGGGCCCGGTCGCCGAACCGCCGGTAGACGGTGCCGACGCCCACTCCGGCGGCGCGGGCGACCTCGTCCATGGTGACGGCCTCGGGACCGCGGGCGGCGATCATCTCGGCGGCGGCGCGCAGGATGCGGCGGCGGTTGTGCGCGGCGTCGGCGCGCTCGGCCGGGGCACGGCCCGCGACCGGCAGTTCCCGCATCCCGTCCCCTCTCGGCACGGCAGCACAGCCTAGCGGACTTGTATCCGGAGGACTCTCCGGATAATCTCCGGAATAAGTGGAAATTTCTCCGGTTAACCTGGGAGTCGGGATGACGCTTCAATCGACGGCGGGCGCGCCGGCGGGCCAGGGCGCGCTCGCGGGCCGCGCCGCGCTGGTCACCGGCGGCGGGCGCGGCATCGGCGCGGAGATCGCGCTGACGCTCGCCCGGGACGGCGCCGACGTGGCCGTCACCTACGTGCGGGCCGCGGACCGGGCCGCCGCGGTCGTCCGCGGCATCGAGGCGGCGGGCGGCCGCGGCCTCGCGATCGCCGCGGACGCCGCCGACCCCGCGGCCGTCGCCGCCGCGGTGGACCGGGCGGCCGCCGCGTTCGGGCGCCTGGACATCCTGGTCAACAACGCCGGGATCGCGCCGTTCGGGCCGCTGGAGGAGGTGGGGGCCGAGGAACTGGACCGGACGCTGGCGATCCACGTCCGGGCGGCGTTCGTCGCGGCGCAGGCCGCAGCCCGCCATCTCGGGCCGGGCGGGCGTGTCGTCAACATCGGCAGCAGCCTCGCCGAGCGCGTCCCCTACCCCGGGTGGACGCTGTACGCGATGAGCAAGTCCGCGCTCATCGGGCTCACCCGCGGCCTGGCCCGCGATCTCGGTCCGCGCGGGATCACCGCGAACGTGGTGCATCCGGGCTCGACCGACACCGAGATGAATCCCGCCGACTCCCCCGACGCCGAGTTCGAACGCGGGTTCACCGCGCTCGGCCGGTACGGGCACCCCGGCGAGGTCGCCGCGATGGTCGCGCATCTGGCTGGTCCGGGGGGCGACTACGTGACCGGCGCGTCGATCCCGGTCGACGGGGGATACACGGCGTGATGGCCTGGATCTATCTGCTGGTCGCCTCGCTGATGGAGATGGTGTGGGCGACGGCCCTGAAGCAGTCGGACAGCTTCACGAGGCTCTGGCCCACCGTGATCGGGCTGACGGTGGCGCTGCTGAGCGTCGTCATCCTGACGCTGTCGCTGCGCGACCTGCCGATCGGCACGGCCTACGCGGTGTTCACCGGCCTGGGCGCGCTCGGCGTGGCGCTGGTGGGCATCCTCGCGCTGAACGAGAGCACGTCGCCGGCCCGTCTGCTCTGCCTGGCGCTCATCCTCGTCGGCGTGGTCGGCCTCCAGCTCGGCGAGAGCTGAGTCCGCGCCGCCCGGCCCCGGTTGGGGCAGAGTAGGGGCATGACCAAGGAGATGCTGGGGATCGACATCGGCGGGTCGGGGATCAAAGGTGCCCCGGTCGACCTTTCGGACGGTTCGTTCGTCCGGGAGCGCTACCGGGTCGCCACGCCGCAGCCGGCCAGGCCGAAGGCGGTCGCGAAGGTCGTCGCCGAGGTCGTGGAGCATTTCGGGTGGGACGGCCCGGTCGGCGTCACCTATCCCGGGGTGGTGATGGACGGTGTGACGATGTCGGCGGCGAACGTGTCCAAGCAGTGGATCGGGCTGGACGCGGCGTCGCTGCTCGCCGACGCCACCGGGCGGGAGGTCACCCTGCTCAACGACGCCGACGCGGCAGGGGTGGCGGAGATGCGCCTCGGCCGGGGCCGCGGCCGGCGCGGCACCGTGCTCCTGCTCACGCTCGGGACGGGCATCGGCAGCGCGCTGTTCACCGACGGCGTCCTGGTGCCGAACACCGAGTTCGGGCACATCGAGATCGACGGGGAGGACGCCGAGCTGCGCGCGTCGGCGAAGGCCCGCGAGGAGGAGGGGCTCGGCTGGGCGGAGTGGGCCGGCCGGCTCGGCACGTACATGGCCCGCCTGGAGGCACTGCTCTCCCCGTCGCTGATCATCGTGAGCGGCGGGGTGAGCAAGCGGTCCGAGCGCTTCCTCCCGCTGATCGAGGGCGTGCGGGCGGAGATCGTCGCGGCGCGGCTGGTGAACCACGCGGGCATCGTGGGCGCGGCGATGGCGGCGGCCGCCGCGCACGAGGCCGCCCGCAAGAAGCGCTAGGCCGTTCCCAGGCGCACGGTCGCGATCTCCCATGGACGCAGCGCCAGGGTGGCCGTGCCGTCGTGCACGTCGAGCGGTTCTCCGGGGCGGCCGCGCAGGTCGGCGCGGGCCGCCTCGGTGAACGGGCCGCGCAGGACGGCCGTGGCCGGCTCGTCCCGCAGGGCGACGACCCGGGTCTCGAGCCGGCCGTCGCGGGCGCGCAGCGACGTCATGGCGACACCGTCGCCGGTGATCGCGACGCCCTCCCGGGACGGCGGGGCGGGCACGGTGGCGTGCCCGTATCCGGGGGCGGTGAGCAGGTCGTGCCGGTACGCCTCGGCGGCCCGCAGGACGGCGGAGCCGGGCCGCCCGCCGGCGTAGGGCATGATCGCGAACCCGGCCGTGCGCTCGCCGCGGCACTGGGCGCGCGGCGTCGGCAGCTGCGGCCCGGCGGGCTGGTCGCGGTAGGCGTTGCGGTCCCGCGACAGGTAGCCGACGGACCGCAGCAGCGTCAGCGCCATCTCCCGCCCGCCGCCCGCGACCTCGTACTCGGTGACGTGCTCCAGCAGGACCGCGAGCCCGCCGGCGGCGGCGAACCCCGACGCCGGGAACGTCGGGACGGGACGCTCCCCGAAGCCGCCCTCCGCCGTCAGCCCCCGCTCGGTGATCGCGAACTGCCCCTCGGCGAACGACATGTCCGCCTGGCGCGGCAGCGGCAGGTGCAGCCGGACGCGGTGGTCCTCGCACCGGTTGTCGAACGTGACGCGCAGCCGCAGGAACGGTTCGCCGGCGCGGAGTTCGGCGCGGGTGGTGACGGTCACGTCCTCCTCGGCCGCGGACCGGGCGCCGGCCTCCGCGTCCCCGGACGCGGGCCACCGGTAGGTCCGGACGATGTCGCAGGCGGCGACGAGGGGGCCGCTCCAGACGGGCCGCACGTCGACCGAGAGGGGGTCCTCGATGAGCCGGTCGGCGGCGGGCGGGGCATGGTTGTAGGTGTCGCCGAGGTCGCCGCCGTCCACGATCCGCCCGATGCCCTCGACGACCTGGCCGGACGGGGTGCGCATGCCGAGCGTCCCGTCGGCGGTCGCCTCGACGCGCAGAAGACCGTTGTCCAGTACGTTCCCGTCCGCCACGACCGGTGCGCCCGGCGCGCCCGGCGAGGCATTCGCCGAGGGGACGGGGCGGACGGTGGTCAGGCCCAGCGCGGGCACGTCCACCAGCGCGGCGACGGTGCGGCGCGGGTCGGCCAGGATCCGGACCCGCCAGTCCCCGTCCGCGCCGCGCAGCGCCTCCCGCAGCTCACCGAGGTCGAACGGCACGCCGGAGCGGGCCGTCACGCGGAAGGTGAGCGTCCGGTCCTCCCTGGACACCGTCCAGTCGCGGATCTCCTGCCCGAACAGCACCCTCCCGTAGACCCGCTCCAGCAGGATCGGCAGGCGGGACGCCGGATGGACGGCGTCGTCCAGCACGGTCGGCGCGACCTCCAGGGTCTGCACGGGCACCGGGCGCCCGTCGCCGGTCACCAGGCCGGGCTCGCCGTCCGACGGGACGTCCAGCGTCACCAGGCCGGTGCGGGCGGCCGGGGTCGGGTTGAAGACCAGATGCGAGCCGAGCGGCACCGTGGCGGCGCGTTCGGCGGTGACGAGGTCGCAGACGGCGCGTCCGAGCTGCTCGGCCTCCGCCATACGGGCCGCGACCTGCTCGGCGGTCTCGTCGCTGCCGCAGCCGGTGACCGAGTCGTGGCAGCTCACCTCGATCAGCCGCCGCCACGCCAGGTCGAGGAACCGGCGCGCGTCCCCCGCGTACCAGAGCGCGGCCAGCGGCTCGGCGTACCGTTCGACCAGCCGCTCGGCGCGTCCCATCGCCTCCTTGAGGTGGACGCGCGCGGAGATCACGCCGGGCAGGATGTTGGCCCTCGCGTGCGACCGCAGCTCGCCGCGGACGCGCGGGAGGCCCTCCGCCGACGGGTCCAGCCCCGCGAAGTAGCCGGCGAGGGTGTCCAGGCGCATGCCCGGGGCGTCGGCGATCCGGTCGGCGAGGTCGGGGGCGGGCGCGGTGTGGTCGGCGCCGTACATGGCCAGCAGCGGGCCGCCGCGCGGATACCAGCGGCCCATCGACTCCGCGAACCCGGCGACGCGGCCGGGCAGCGCCGGCGCGGCGCCCGGGAACTCCTCGAACATCGACGCGGCGTTGCCGTAGCCGCCCTCGGGGAGGTACTGGGTGCGGATCGCCGTCCCGTCCGGCGCCTCCCACGCGAACGCACTGGCCCGGACCGCACCGGGGACGCCGCGCCACACGCACGCGTGCTCGATGCCCGCGCCCCTGAGTATCTGCGGTGTCTGCGCGCAGTGCCCGAACTGGTCGGGCAGGTAGCCGACCATCATCACCGCGCCCATCTCCTCGGCGCGGCGCATACCCGTCTCCAGGTTCCGGACGATGTTCTCCCCGGAGCACAGGAACTCGTCGTGCAGGATCTGCCAGGGGCCGATGGCGAGCCGCCCCTCCCGGACGAGCGCGGCCAGCCGCTCGCGCCGTTCGGGACGGATCTCCAGGTAGTCGTCGACCGCCGCCATCTGCCCGTCCAGCGTGAAGCGCCAGCGCCGGTCGGCCTCCATGCCGCCGATGACGCCGTCGAGCAGCGACACCAGCCGGAGCCGGAAGCGCTGGAACGGCAGGTACCACTCGCGGTCCCAGTGGGTGTGGGGAACGACGACGATCTCCGGGGCCCGTTCCGCGTTCACCGGCACAGCGCGATCACCTCGTCCTCGTGGCTCACCGTGTACCGGCTACGTGCCCCACGGGACGCGGCGCGGAAACATCCGCGTCAGGGGTCCATGAGCTCGGCGGAGCGGGCCGCGAACGCCTCCATCGCCTTCGCGGTGACCGGGCCCGGCGCCGCCGGCAGGGCCGTCCCGTCCACGGCCCGGATCGGCTGGACGTCCCGCGTCGTGGACGTCAGGAACGCCTCGTCGGCCCGGTACAGGTCGTCCAGCGCGAGGTCCTCCTCCTCGCCGCCGAACCACTCCAGGGTCAGCGCGCGCGTCACCCCGGCCAGGCAGCCGGACGACAGCGGCGGCGTGACCAGGCGCCCGCCGAGGACGACGAAGATGTTGCTGCCCGTCCCCTCGCACAGGTTCCCGGCGAGGTTGCCGAAGATCGCCTCGCCGCCGCCGCGCTCCTTCGCGTAGGCGAGGGCCAGCGCGTTCTCCGCGTACGAGGTGGTCTTGAGGCCGGACAGCGCGCCGCGCTCGTTGCGCGGCCACGGCACGACCGTCACGTCCGCCGTCGCGGGGAACGGGTCCTGCGGCCCCGCGATGATCGACAGGGTCGGCCCGGCGTCGCCGCGGTTCGAGCCGAGCGGGCCGGGGCCGCTCGTGTAGGTGATGCGGATGCGGGCCAGCGGCCACTTCGGCGCCGCCGCCAGCACCTCCAGGGTCCCCTGGGCCACCGTGTCGTGGTCGGGTTCGGGCAGGCCGAGGCCGGCCGCCGAACGGGCCAGCCGCCGCAGGTGCCGGGTCAGCGCGAACGGCTCCCCGTTCGTCGCCTTCACCGTCTCGAAGATTCCGTCACCGACGAGCATGCCGTGGTCGAAGACCGACACCACCGCCCGCCCGGGTTCGAGCAGTTCCCCGTTCAGCCAGATCCTGGCCTGCTCCGTCACCGGAAGCCACCTCCCATACCGGGCCGCCTCCGGCCCGGTTCCGTTGCCGCTCGCCGAGCGGCTCGAACGCGCCCTTGCGTTGCCTGGCCGCTGCGGGCCGTCCCCCGTCCGGTGCGGCGGGGGTCCGCGTCCACCCGGCCGTTTACCCACAGTACGGTTCCCGGGGGACGGGTTCGAGTTCTTCGGGCAGGTTCACACCAGCACGCAGCCGAACAAGTCCGCGAGCCCCCGGTGGCCCGCCTCGGTCACCACGAGCGCCCGGCGCGTCGTCCCGCGCTCGAACCAGCCCAGCTCGATCATGCGTCCCGTGAGCGCCGCCCCCAGCGCCCCGTTCAGGTGCGGGCGCCGCTCCGTCCAGTCGAGGCACTCCCATGCGAACCTGCGCCGCGCCCTGCGCAGCGCCGCCAGGTCCAGGCCGAGCGCGGTCAGCCGCTCCTCCCCCTTCACGGTCACCTCGTACGCGTCCGGCCCGGCCGGCTCGATGAGGCCCCCGCCGATCAGGGCCGCGAAGAGCGCCGTCCCCGCCGCGCCGGCCAGGTGGTCGTAGCACGTCCGCGCCTCGTGCAGCCGCCGCGCGTCCCGCGACTGCCGCAGGCTGCGCACCTCCACCGGCGGGCCGATCCGCGACAGCGCCTCGATGACCTGCGCGACCTCACTCCCCCGCAGCCGGTAGTACCGGTGCCGCCCCTGCCGGACCACCGTGACGAGGCCGCCGTCCAGCAGCCGCCCGAGATGCGCGCTCGCCGTCTGCGCGCTCACCCCCGCCGCCCGCGCCAGCTCCCCCGCGGCGAGCGGACGCCCGTCCAGCAGCGCCGTCAGCATCGCCGCCCGCGCCCGGTCGCCCAGCAGAGCCGCGACCGGTGCGATGTCCACACCCCGGACATACTCCATGCGACCGACCCTAAGCGCCCCATCCTTCGACCGCCGTCGAAGCATCCGGCACGCCCCGCCGCAAACCGGTTTGGGGAACCGCCCCGGACGCGCTAAAGTTTTCCCGTCGCCGCAGGGCGCACGCGGACGTGGCTCAGTGGTAGAGCATCACCTTGCCAAGGTGAGGGTCGCGGGTTCGAATCCCGTCGTCCGCTCTGAGGGGTCTTTCAGGCTGCCAACCAGAAGGCCTCGCTCTGGTGGAGTGGCCGAGAGGCGAGGCAACGGCCTGCAAAGCCGTGTACACGGGTTCAAATCCCGTCTCCACCTCACGCAGGGCCTCCCCCGAGGCTACGCAAGGGCGATTAGCTCAGTGGGAGAGCGCTACCTTGACACGGTAGAGGCCACTGGTTCAATCCCAGTATCGCCCACGTCGGAGTGGGGAAGTGTGCCCGCGGAAAGCGCGGGCCGTTCCTCCTCCTTTCTGCTTGCCCGGGGGGCGACCCCCGGACCCCCGATGTGGGGGCTCCGCCCCCACGCCCCCTCCCGGCTCAGGTTCGTGCGGACCTTGGTGTCGGTGCGTGGCGGGGCACGGACGTGGGGCTCCGCCCCTACACCCCCTCCCAGTTCCAGGTTTGTGCGGACCTTGCTGTCAGTGCGTGGCCGGGCTCGGGTGTGGGGCTCCGCCCCTACACCCGCTCCCGGTTTGCGCGGACCTTGCTTTCGGCGCGCTCTGGTCAACCCTCGACGTGGTACCCGGCCCTCGCCAGCGCTTCTCGTGGGGCTGCACCTTTGGTCTCCCGGCTCAGGGGGTGGGTGGGGATTCGTCGAAGATCAGCCAGGTGCGGGTGGAGCGGACGCCTTCCACCGCGTGTACGCGGGAGAGGACGACGTCGCGTAGGGACGCGTTGTCGGGGGTGCGGACCAGCATGACCAGGTCGACGTCGCCGCCTACGAAGGCCAGGTGCTCTACGCAGGGGACCTCGCGGAGCCGGGCCGAGACGGTGCGCCAGGAGTTCTGCTCGATGTTGACCAGGACGTAGGCCGCCGTGCCCAGGCCCGCGCGGACGGGGTCGACACGGGCGGTGAAGCCGGCGATGACCCCTTCCGCGATGAGGCGCTCCACGCGCGTGTAGGCGTTGGAGCGCGAGACGTTCACCCGTTCGGCCAGGGCGCGCATCGAGAGGCGGCCGTCGGCCTGGAGCTCGCGGACGATCGCGCGGTCGACGTCGTCGAGAGGGGCGGCCGATTGTCCGAGGGGATCTGGTGGGGGCGGTCTTCCGGGAGACAGATGGTCCATGGTGGTTCCAGATTCTTGCTGTTTGTCTTGGGTTTGGGTCGTCTATTGAGACTTATGGCTGATCCGGTTCATATTTCTAGCACCGATTGAGTGCGGAGGTGGGATCGGATGACCGGTCGGGTTGCGGAGCTGCTCCCCTCGGCGGAGCCCGTGCGGTTTCTGACCGATGACGGTGCGGCCGTGCGCCGGCCCCGCCTTCCGGTGCCGGAGCCGGAGCTGCTGCGGCGGGCGTACCGGGCGATGGTGATCGGACGGCGGTTCGACGCGCAGGCGACCGCGCTCACCAAGCAGGGGCGCCTGGCGGTGTACCCGTCCAGCCACGGGCAGGAGGCGTGCCAGGTCGGCGCGGTGCTCGCCCTTGAGGACGGCGACTGGTTCTTCCCCACCTACCGGGAGTCGGTGGCGCTGGTGACGCGCGGCATCGATCCGGTGGAGGTGCTCGCTTTGCTGCGGGGCAGCGAGCACTGCGGCTACGACCCGGAGCGGCATCACGTGGCGCCGCAGTGCACGCCGCTCGCGACCCAGACCGTCCACGCGGCGGGGCTCGCGTACGCGGAGCGGCGCAAGGGGACGGGCCGGGTCGCGCTGGCCTGCGCCGGCGATGGCGCGACCAGCGAGGGCGATTTCCACGAGGCGCTCAACTTCGCGGCCGTGTTCAAGGCGCCCGTGGTGTTCTTCGTGCAGAACAACCAGTACGCCATTTCGGTGCCGCTGGAACGGCAGACCGCCGCGCCCTCCCTCGCGTACAAGGGGATCGGGTACGGGGTGCGCTCCGAGCGGGTGGACGGGAACGACCCGATCGCGGTGCTGGCGGTGCTGGGCGCGGCCGTCGAGCACGCCCGGTCGGGTGCGGGGCCGTTCCTGGTGGAGGCCCACACGTACCGGCTGGAATCGCACACGAACGCGGATGACGCGTCCCGCTACCGCACGGATGCCGAGGCCGAAGAATGGCGGCGCCGCGATCCGGTCACCCGGCTGGAAAGGTACCTGCGGCGGCGCGGCCACCTTTCGGCGGCCGACATCTCCGCGTGGTCCGCCGAGGCCGAGGAGTTCGCCGGGCGGCTGCGGGACCGGATGAACACCGACCCCGAACTCGCCCCGCTGGCGCTGTTCGACCACGTCTACGGCACCCCGACCCCGCAACTGGAGGAGCAGCGGGCCCTGCTGCGGGCCGAACTCGAAGCCGAGGAGGCGCTGTCGTGATCACAATGGCGCAGGCGCTCAACACGGCGCTCCGCGAGGCCATGGACGAGGACGAGCGGGTCGTGGTCTTCGGGGAGGACGTCGGCGCGCTCGGCGGCGTCTTCCGCATCACCGACGGCCTGGCCGCGAAGTTCGGCGACGACCGGTGCTTCGACACTCCGCTCGCCGAAGCGGGCATCGCCGGATTCGCCGTCGGCATGGCGATGGGCGGTTTCCGGCCGGTCATCGAAATGCAGTTCGACGCGTTCGCCTACCCCGCGTTCGAGCAGATCGCCTCGCATGTCGCGAAGATGCGCAACCGCACGCGCGGGCGAATCGGGCTGCCGATCGTCATCCGCATTCCGTACGCGGGCGGGATCGGCGGCGTTGAGCACCACTGCGATTCCAGCGAAAGCTACTACGCCCACACCCCCGGGTTGAAGGTCGTCACCCCGGCGACGGTCGAGGACGCCTACTCGCTGCTGCGGGAGGCGATCGACGACCCCGACCCGGTCGTCTTCCTGGAGCCGAAGAAGCTGTACTGGTCGAAGTCGGACCTCCCGGATGGCGCCGGGCTCGCGCGCACGGAACCGTTCGGCCGCGCCGCCGTCCGGCGCCCCGGGCGCGACGTCACGCTCGTCGCGTACGGGCCGAGCGTCCCGGTCGCGCTGGACGCCGCCGAGGCCGCCAGGGAGGAGGGCTGGGACGCGGAGGTCGTCGACCTGAGGACGATCGTCCCGTTCGACGACGCGACCGTCGCCGCGTCCGTCCGCCGGACGGGACGCTGCGTCGTGGTCAGCGAGGCCGCCGGGTTCGCCGGTGTCGGCGCGGAGGTCGCCGCGCGGGTCCAGGAGCGCTGCTTCCACAGCCTGCACGCGCCGGTGCTGCGGGTGTCCGGCCTCGACATCCCCTATCCGCCGCCGATGCTGGAGCACCACCATCTTCCGGACGTCGACCGCGTCCTCGACACACTCGACCGCCTCCAGCGCGACGACCGGCCCGACACGCGGCATCTCACGGTGGGCGGTGCGGCATGAGCGAAGGCAACCGGGGGGTCGTCCCCCCACAGGGAACGGGCATGACGGTCTTCCGCCTGCCGGATCTGGGTGAGGGGCTCACCGAGGCCGAGATCGTCGAGTGGAAGGTGGCGGTCGGCGACGTCGTCACGGTCGATCAGGCCGTCGTGGAGGTCGAGACGGCCAAGGCCGCCGTCGAGGTCCCCTCCCCCGTCGCCGGCACCGTGACGATGCTGTACGCCGAGGCCGGGGGCGTGGTGGACGTGGGCGCGCCGCTCCTCGCGGTGAACGGGGGCGAGGCGGGCGCCGCCCAGGACGCGGCGACGGCGCGGAGGCAGGAGCGGTACCGGGAGGAGGAGCGGGCCGGGTCCGGGAACGTCCTCGTCGGATACGGGACGGGCACCGCCCGCCGGTCCCGCCGGGCGGCCCGGCGTGCGTCGCGGCCCGCGGCGTCCGCGCCCGACGAGGCGCCCCGGCACGAAGTGCCGCGGGTCATCTCCCCCGTGGTGCGGCGGCTGGCGGGCGACAACGGCATCGACGTCGGCGAGCTGACGCCCAGCGGGCCGGGCGGTGTGGTGCTGCGGCGGGACGTCGAGGCCGCGATCACCGCCGCGGCACCGCCGCGGGAGCCGAGCCCGGTTCAGGAATCCTCGTCGGACGGCGGCGAGGTGCGCGTGCCGCTCCGCGGCGTGCGGCGCACGATCGCCGACAAGCTGTCGCGCAGCCGGCGCGAGATCCCGGACGCGACGACCTGGGTCGACGTGGACGCCACGGCACTGCTGCGGCTCAAGCGGGACATCGGCCGCGCCGACTCCGGCGCGGGGGTCGGGACGCTGGCGCTGATCGCCCGGGCCTGCGTGGCGGGGCTCCGCAGGTTCCCCGAGCTCAACGCCTACGTCGACACCGAGCGGCAGGAGATCGTGCAGGTGCCGCGGGTGCACCTCGGGTTCGCGGCGCAGACGGACCGGGGCCTCGTCGTGCCGGTGGTCCGCGACGCGCAGCGGATGACGCTGGCCGAGCTCGCCGCGGCGCTGAAGGAGCGGACGGACGAGGCGCGCGAGGGACGGATCGCCCCCGACCGCCTCACCGGCGGCACGTTCACCGTCAACAACTACGGCGTCTTCGGCGTGGACGGCTCGACCCCGATCATCAACCACCCCGAGGCGGCCATGCTCGGTGTCGGGCGGATCACCGAACGGCCGTGGGCGCACAAGGGGAAGGTCCGGCTGCGCAAGGTGACGCAGCTTTCCCTCACCTTCGACCACCGGGTCTGCGACGGAAGCGCCGCCGGAGGTTTCCTGCGGTTCGTCGCCGACTGCGTGGAGCGTCCCGAGGTCCTGGTCACCCACATGTGAGCATCCCGGCTTCCTTAAGTCCGCTTTCGCCCCCGCTTGTTGTGATCGTCGTGTGCCGCCCGGACGACGGGCGGCCCCGGCAGCACGATCACGACGGAGCAGGGGGAAGCGGGGCATGGCACTCGGTCGACGCACGAAGATGCTCATGGTGGCGGCGGGACTGGCCGGAGCGGGCACGGTCGCCGGCGCCGGCGCGGCGCTCGCCGCCGGGCCGGAACCCGGTCCGGTCCATACGAGACTGCAGATCGTCGAGCACAAGGTCACCCACGCCGGCACTCCGGGCCGGGACTGCGCCGACAAGGGCGGCGCGGCCGTGGCGGAGGGCACGCGGTGAGCGGCGGACTCGACGCCGCCCGTGCCCGGCCGCCGGCCAGCGCGCTCGCGGAGCGGGCACTGTTCGAGGTCAAGCGGGTCATCGTCGGGCAGGACGCGATGCTGGAGCGGATGCTCGTGGCGGTCCTGGCGGGCGGCCACTGCCTGCTGGAGGGCGTGCCGGGCGTCGCCAAGACCCTCGCCGCGCGGACGCTCGCCACGGTCGTCGGCGGGACGTTCACCCGGCTGCAGTTCACCCCGGACCTGGTGCCCGCCGACATCGTCGGCACCCGCGTCTACCGGCCCTCCACGGAGAGCTTCGACGTCGAGCCCGGTCCGGTGATGGCGAACGTGGTGCTGGCGGACGAGATCAACCGCGCCCCGGCGAAGGTGCAGTCGGCGCTGCTGGAGGTGATGGCGGAGGGCCAGGTCAGCATCGGCGGCCGCACGTTCGAGATGCCGTCGCCGTTCCTGGTGATGGCCACCCAGAACCCGATCGAGTCCGAGGGCGTGTACCAGCTGCCCGAAGCGCAGCGCGACCGGTTCCTGCTGAAGATCGACGTCGGGTACCCGACCGAGGAGCAGGAGCTCGCGGTCGTCTACCGGATGGGGGCGCGGCCGCCCGAGGCGGGCCGCGTCCTCGGCACCGGCGAGGTGGCCGCGCTGCGGGACGCGGCCGCGGAGGTCTTCGTCCACGACGAGGTGGCGCGGTACGCGGTGCGGCTGGTGGCGGCGACCCGTGACCCGGTGCGGCACGGCGTCCCCCAGGTGGCGGGGATGCTCGCGTACGGGGCCGGGCCGCGCGCCTCGCTCGGGCTGATCGCGGCCGGGCGGGCGCTGGCCCTGCTGCGCGGGCGCGAGTACGTGCTCCCGGGCGACGTGCGGGACCTGGCCGGGGACGTGCTCGCGCACCGGCTGGTGCCGTCGTTCGACGCGCTCGCCGACGGTGTCGGGACGCGGTCGATGGTCGACGGGATCGTGGCCGCCGTCCCGGCACCGCTGGTCGCGCCGATCGAGGCGGCCGTCGAGGGAGACGGCCGGGAAGACGGGCCGGGAGCAGCGGGCGGCGCGAACGGCAGGGCGGCGTGAACGGGCCCGGCCTGCGCGACCTGGCGCCCGAACACGCCCTGCGGCGGCTGGAGCTGACGGTCACGCGCCGCCTGGACGGGCTGCTTCAGGGAGACCATCTCGGCCTCCTGCCGGGGCCGGGGTCGGAGCCCGCGGAGGGCCGCGAGTACGTCGCGGGCGACGACGTGCGCACCATGGACTGGAACCTCACCGCCCGCATGACGGCGCCGCACGTGCGCGACCGCGTCGCCGACCGGGAGCTGGAGACGTGGGTCCTGGTGGACGCCACCGCCAGCATGGACTTCGGCACCGGGCGGCTGGAGAAGCGCGACCTGGCCGTGTTCGCCGTCGCGGCGGTCGGGTTCCTCACCGCGCGGACCGGCAACCGCCTGGGCGCGCAGATCGTCCACGACACCGGAGTCCAGCGGGTCCCGGCCCGCGCGGGGCGGGCGCACCTGCTCGCCCTGCTGGGCACGCTGCTGTCGGCGCCGCGCGGCGCGGGCGGGCACGGCGACGCCCCCCTCGACGCGCCGTTCGGCGCGGCGGCCGAGCTGCTGGGGCGCACCGCTGCCAAGGGCCGCGGCCTGGCCGTGGTGGTCTCCGACTTCCTTGAGCCGGTGGAGGCGTGGCAGCGTCCGCTCCGGCTGCTGGGGGCGCGGCACCAGCTCCTCGCCGTCGAGGTCGTCGACCCCCGGGAGCTGACGCTTCCGGACGTGGGCATGCTCACGCTCGTCGACCCGGAGACGGGGCGCAGGCGCGAGGTGCCCACGGCCGGGCGGCGGCTGCGCGAGCGGTACGCGGCCGCCGCCGCGGGGCAGCGCCGGGAGATCGCGGCCGGGCTGCGGCGGGCGGGCGCGGCGCACCTGCGGCTGCGCACGGACGGGGACTGGGTGCGCGACCTCGTCCGGCACGTCCTGGCGCAGCGCCGGGTCGCCGCGGCGGGCGCCGCGCGGCCTCCGGCGGCCGCTCCGGGAGGTGCGCCGTGAGCTTCCTCGAACCGGTCCGCCTGCTGCTGTTGCTGGGGCTGCCCGTCCTGGTCGCCGCGTACGTGGTGATGCAGGTGCGGCGCGGCAGGTACGCGGTGCGGTTCACGAACCTGGCGCTGCTCGACAGGGTCGCCCCCGCCCGGCCCGGCTGGCGCCGCCACCTGCCGGCGGCGGCGTTCCTGCTGATGGTCGGCCTCTTCGTCACCGGCTTCGCGCGCCCGGCCGCGGACGTGCGGGTGCCGCGCGAACAGGCGACGATCATGCTCGCGCTCGACGTGTCGCACTCCATGCGGGCCACGGACGTCGAGCCGAACCGGCTGGAGGGGGCGAAGCGGGCCGCCAGGACGTTCCTGGAGCGGGTACCGGACCGCTTCAACGTGGGCCTCGTGTCGTTCTCCGGAACCGCGGCGGTGGTGGTCCCGCCGACCACGGACCGCCGGGCGCTGGGCGCCGGCATCGACGGGCTGCGGCTCGGCCCCCGCACGGCGATCGGCGAGGGGGTGCTCGCCTCGCTGGACGCCATCGCCGGGTTCGGGGCGCAGTTCGGGGAGGCGGCCCCGCCGGCGCGGATCGTGCTGCTGTCCGACGGCACCAACACCGCCGGGCGGGAACCCGGGGAGGCGGCCCGGCGCGCCACCGAGACCGGCGTCCCGGTGTCGACGATCGCCTACGGCACCCCCGAGGGCTTCATGGTGCAGAACGGGCAGCCGATCCCGGTGCCGGTCGACGGTCCCGCGCTGGAGCGGCTGGCGCAGGACACCGGCGGCCGGTTCTACGAGGCGGCCTCCGGCGACGAGCTGCGCGGAGTGTACGAGGACATCGGCGGCAGCATCGGCTACCGCACGGAGCGGCGGGAGGTCTGGGCATGGTTCGTCGGGGCCGGTCTGCTGCTGTCGTGCGCGGTCGCGGCGGCGTCCCTGCTGTGGTTCTCGCGCCTGCCGTGAACCGCGGCGGAAACGCGGCCTTCCCGGCAGCCGCGTTCCCTGAACGAAACGCATCGGAGCGGAGTACTCACTAGTGGGAAATGAACGTGAGGAGCCTCATGAGTTATCCACCGCAGGCGGACTCCCGGTACGGCATGGGCCAGAGCACGACGCAATACGATCTCCGGGACGAGGTCAGGTACGGTCTGGGCGACCCGCGCGGCCCGGACTTCCTGTCCCCTCCGCCCACTCGTACGTGGCCGCAGGACGATCCGTTCAGGCGTCCGCCGCCGGCCGACCCGTGGGCGCTCCCGGACCGCGGCCGGCCGGACTACGGCGCCCCCGACTACGGGGACCCGCGCCGCGGGCGCGGCGGCGGTCCCGGCCGGGCGGTCGTCGCGGCCGTCATCGCGGCGCTGCTCGCCGGCGGTGTGGCCGGGGGCGTCACCGGGCGGCTGACCGCGACCGTGCCGGAGTCCACGGCGCTGCAGCAGTCCGACGCCGGGCCGGTGCAGGGCGGCCTCAGCGACGTCGCGGCGCGGGTGCAGGCGAGCGTGGTGTCGATCGAGGTGCGGGCCGCGGGCGCGCAGGGCACCGGCTCCGGGTTCGTCATCGACCGGCGGGGCCACGTGCTGACGAACGCGCACGTCGTCGACGGCGGCGGGCAGGTCACCGTGGTGCTGGCCGACCAGCGGCGGGTCCGGGCGCGCCTGGTGGGCACCGACCCCGCCCTCGACCTGGCGGTGCTGGCGATCCCGGCCGCGCAGGCCCCGGCGCCGCTGACGTTCAGCCGCTTCTCGGACGTGCGCGTCGGCGACCCGGTCATCGCGCTCGGCTCTCCCCTCGGCCTGCAGGGCACCGTCACCAGCGGCATCGTCAGCGCGCTGAACAGGCAGGTGCGGCTGGGCGAGGGCGGCGACGCGAGCACCGCCGTGCAGACCGACGCGTCCATCAACCCCGGCAACTCCGGCGGGCCGCTGGTCAACGCGCGCGGCGAGGTCATCGGGGTGAACACCGCGATCGCGACGCTGATGCGCGGCGGGGGCGGCTCGATCGGCATCGGGTTCGCGATCCCCGCGGACCGCGCGCGGGAGGGGGCCCTGCGGCTGGTGCGCTGACCGACGGCCCAGCGCAGGCCGAGGCCACCGTCCCCTCCGCGGGAGGCCCACGCCGCCGGGTGTGATTTGCGTACTTTCGTTAGTGACGGCTGGGCCCGGCGAGGCGGAGAGGTGGCGGCCCGGATGCGGGTGCTGGTGGTGGAGGACGAGGAGGACCTGGTCGAGGCGCTGCGGTACGGGCTCGTCCGCGCCGACTACGCGGTCGACGTCGCCTACGACGTGGAGGAGGCGACGCAGAAGCTCTACGCCTCCGCCTACGACCTGATGGTCCTGGACCTCGCGCTGCCCGACGGTGACGGGTTCGACCTGTGCCGCGCGATCCGCAGCGGCCGGCTGGCCGGGGAGAGCGCCGCCGACCTGCGGATCCTCATGCTCACCGCGCGGGACCGGCTCGCCGACCGGGTGCGCGGCCTGGACGAGGGCGCGGACGACTACCTGGTCAAGCCGTTCGCGTTCCCCGAGCTGCTGGCGCGCGTCCGGGCGCTGCTGCGCCGCGACAGCGGCGGCGGGTCGGCGGTGTGGACGGTCGGCGAGCTGCGGCTGGACACCGCGCGCCGCGAGGCGTTCCGCGGGGAGCGGCCGCTGCGGCTCACGCCCAAGGAGTTCGCCGTCCTGCGGTACCTGATGAGCCGCCCCGGGCAGGTCGTCTCCGCGGAGGAGCTGCTGGAGCACGTGTGGGACGAGAACGCCGACCCCTTCACCAACACGGTCCGCGTCACGGTCGGGACCCTGCGCCGCAAGCTCGCCGCGCCGGACGGGACGCAGGTCATCGAGACCGTCGTGCGGCACGGCTACCGGCTGCGCGAGACCGGGGCGGCCGGGGTGCCCGCCGGGGACGCGGGGGCGTCGTGACCGGCCGCGGGGACCGCCCAGGCGGCCGGATGGCGCGGGCCGGGCGGAGGCTCGGCCTGGTCCATTCGATCCGGTTCCGGCTCACGGTCATGTACTCGACCCTGCTGTTCTTCCTCACGGCGGTGGTGCTGGGCACCGTCTACCTGGCGGTGGCGCGCAGCACCGAGGCGCAGCCGATCACCAAGACGTTCCGTGCGGAGAAGGTCGTCCAGATGCCGGACGGCAGCCAGGAGAGCCTCGGAGAGGTCCAGGTCGTCAAGGTCCAGCAGGTCGAGAAGGCCGTCAACTACGAGACGCAGCAGACCCTCCGGCGCTACTCGATGATCATGCTGGGCGGGCTCTTCGTGGCGAGCCTCGGCATCGGGTGGGTGCTGTCGGGGCGGGCGCTCAAGCCGGTCGCCGAGATCGCGCGCGCCGCCGAGGAGATCCAGGCGACCGACCTGTCGCGCCGGATCCGGCTGGCGGGCCCCCGGGACGAGCTGCGCGAGCTGTCCGACACCATCGACTCCATGCTCGACCGGCTCGATACCGCGTTCCGCGCGCAGCGGCGGCTCATCGACGACGCCTCCCACGAGCTGCGCAGCCCGCTCGCGATCATCCGCGCCAACGTCGACACCGTGCTCAGCGAGCCCGACGCGAGCGACGCGGACCGCCGCCGCGCCGTCCAGGTCGTCGACCGCGCCACCACCCGGATGACGCGGCTGGTGGAGGACCTGCTCGCCACCGCGCGCCGCTCCGCCCCGGCGTTCGAGGACGCCGACGTCGATCTCGGCTCCGTGGCGGGCGAGGCCGCCGAGGAGTTCGGCGCGCTCGCGGCGGCGCGGGAGGTCGGCATCGAGCGGCGGCTGCCGCCCGGGCTCTCGGTGATCGGCGATCATGACGCGCTGCGCCGCGCCGTGGCGAACCTGCTGTCCAACGCGGTCCGGCTGGCGCCCGCCGGAACCGCGATCACCGTCGCGGCCGGGCGGGCCGGCGGCTGGCAGTGGATCGCGGTACGGGACGCCGGGCCCGGCATCCACCCCGACGACCAGGACCGCGTGTTCGACCGCTTCTGGCGCGGCTCGGAGGCGCGCCGCTCCCGGGACCGCCGCACCGGGCTCGGGCTGGCGATCGTCCGGAGCATCGTCGAGGCGCACAACGGCCACGTGCGGCTGTTCTCCGCCCCGGACGCCGGGAGCACGTTCGTCCTGTGGTTCCCGCCGCCCTCGTCCGCGGGCGGCACGTCCGCCGGCACGTCCGGCAGCACGTCCGGCGGGCGCGCTTCCGGGTCCCCGCCCGGCCTCGATCCCCTCGCCGCGGACGGCCCCGCCCGCTGATCGGCGGCCGTCCGCGGCGGCGGTCAGAGGCCGAGACGGCCGGCGTGGCGGGCGAGGAAGGCGGCGACCTCGTCCGCGGGCTTGTCCGGGAGGCCCCACATGATCTCGGTGACGCCCGCGTCCTCCCAGGCCGCGATGTCCTCGGCGGTGGGGCGCATGGCGGCCAGGACGGAGATCTCCGGGCGTCCGGCGCGGCCCGCCTCCTCCCACGCGGCCTGCAGCGCGGCGGTCTTCGGCAGGATGTCGCGCTCGGTGGGGGTGGTGATCCAGCCGTCGGCGTGGGCGGCGATCCACGCGAACGTCTTCGGCCCGCCGCCGGCGCCGATCAGCAGCGGAACGTGCGGCTGGACCGGCTTCGGCCAGGCCCAGGACGGGCCGAACGAGACGAACTCCCCGGCGTAGGACGCCTGCTCCTGCGTCCACAGCGCCCGCATCGCCTCCACGTACTCCCGCAGCACCGTCCGCCGCTTCCCGGCGGGGACGTGGTGGTCCGCGAGCTCGTCGGTGTTCCAGCCGAACCCCGCGCCGACCGTCACCCGCCCGCCCGACAGGTGGTCGAGTGTGGCGATGGTCTTGGCGAGGGTGATCGGGTCGGACTCCACGGGCAGCGCCACGGCCGTGGCGAGCCGGATCGTCGAGGTGACGGTGACCGCGGACGCCAGCGAGACCCAGGGGTCCAGCGTGCGCAGGTAGCGGTCGTCCGGGAGCGACGCGCCGCCCGTGCCGGGATGCGCGGCCTCGCGCTTGACCGGGATGTGCGTGTGCTCGGGGACGTAGAACGTGTGGAACCCGTTCTCCTCTGCGGCCTTCGCGGCGGCGGCGGGCGTGATGCCCCTGTCACTTGTGAAGAGCACGATGCCATGGCGCATGCGTCCGATACTAGAACGTGTTCTAGGTTGCCGGACAGGGGCCCGCGCTACCGGCCGCGGCCGCCGCGCAGCGCCCTGGGGAGGGCGGTCACCGCCCGGCCGACCCGGAAGCTCACCGAGCCGCGGACGGAGGCGAGCAGGTGCCGCGACTCGGCGAGGCTCTCCTCCGCCACCGCGAGGCGCTCTTCCAGCCTGCGCACCTCCTCCCTGTGCTTGTCGGGCTTCTTCGCCCGCTTCCTCTTGACCCGGATGAGGCGGCGTCCGGCGACCTGCTGGACCTCGTGCCACACGCCCTCCTGCTTCTCCAGCCAGTTCAGGAGGTCGTCCTGCACGGGACCGATGTCGCCCCACGTCCCGTAGAGCTTCATCGGGGTGACGCAGACCGGCCGGAGGCCGCCGGTGATCACCGCCTCCCAGACGGCGGCCGAGACGCCCGGCGTGTGCTCGGACCGGTAGTCGTCGCAGACGATGACACCGCCGGAGGCGAGCATGACCTGCGCGGCCCGGATGTCTCCGCGCACGTGCTCGTACAGGTGGGACGCGTCCACGTGCACGAACCGGCACGACTCGGGCCGGACGTGGTCCAGGATCAGCGAGGTCGGGCCCTGGACGATCTCCGGCAGCCGGTCGTGGAACGCCCGGTAGTTCTCCTCGAAGGCCGCGCGGGTCAGCGCGGAGTAGGACCTGGCCATCTCCTCCCGGTTCGGGTCGTCCGACGCCTCGGAGTCGAACAGGTCGCACACCGTGAAGGTCTCGCCGTCCCGCAGGTGGCGTCCCAGCAGGATGGCGCTCTTGCCGAGGTAGGAGCCGAGCTCCACCAGGTCACCGGACTCCCCGAGCTGATCCTGGCGTTCCAGGAACCAGGTGAACAGCCGCTGGTCGATCCCGGGGAACCATCCCTCGACGTCGTCGAGGGAGGAGGGCCGGCCGGGCTCCTGACTCGTCATGGGGGACTCCAACCTCACCGTGCTCGGGGCAGCGAAGACAAAAGTCCTACCCACGGCACCGCAAATATTCGCCCCGGCGCCGCACGATTCCGGCATGTCCGCCGGGGGGCGTGGTCGGTGGCCCCGCGGTGCGGGATGCCGCGGCCGGTGGCGCCCGGCCTCCACCTGCCGTTATTCTCGTTACTGGCTAGTCAACAATATGACTACAAGGTGAGAAGAGTTCATGCATCCCTTCCGAGCGGCGGCGGAGGCCGGTGATCGCGACGCGATCGAGGCCATGCTGGCGGACGACGTCGTCTTCACCAGTCCCGTCGTCTTCAAGCCGTACTCCGGCAAGCCGGTCACCGCGGCGATCCTGCGCGCCGTGCTGCGGGTCTTCACCGGCATCCGCTACATCCGGGAGATCAGCGACGGCCGCGACCACGCCCTGCTGTTCGAGGCGAAGGTCGGCGACCTCACGATCACCGGCTGCGACTTCCTGCGGATGAACGACGCCGGCCTGGTCGAGGAGCTCACGGTCATGGTCCGGCCGCTGTCGGCCGCCAAGGCGCTCGCCGAGGCGATGGCCGCGGAGTTCGAGCGGGTCGAGCGGGAGGCGCGCGAGGTGACGGCCGCGCGGGCCGCCGCGGACTGACGGGGCGGGGGCCGCGCGCCGCTCCGGGCCGGCGCGCGCTGGCTGAGGTCGGACGCATCTTCGGCAAATGATTGATCGCAGTCGCGGCAGTGCCTAGATTGGAGCGTCCGAGTCACCCCCGCAGAAGGAGCAAGCCTTGTCCGTGCGAACCAAGCCGCCGTTTCGGGCCGACCACGTCGGCAGCCTGCTGCGCCCGCCCGAGCTGCTGGCCGCGCGGGACGATCATGCGCAGGGGCGCATCGACGCCGCCCGGCTCGCCGAGATCGAGGACGCCGCCATCCGCGACGTGGTCCGGATGCAGGGCGAGGTCGGGCTGCGGTCGGCCACCGACGGCGAGTTCCGCCGCACCTCCTGGCACATGGACTTCATCTACCAGCTCGGCGGGATCAGCCCCGCGGACGAGAAGATCAAGGTGCAGTTCCACAACGAGGCCGGGGACATCGAGTTCACGACGGCCGCGCTGAGCGTGCACGACAAGGTCCGGCTGGAGCACACGATCTTCGCCGACCACTTCGCGTTCCTGCGGGACACCGCCGGCGACGGGGTGACGCCGAAGCTGACGATCCCGTCGCCGAACATGGTCCACTACCGCGGCGGGCCCGCGTCGATCGACCCGAAGGTGTACCCCGACATCGAGGAGTTCTGGGCCGACCTGGCCGCCGCCTACGCCGAGCAGGTGAAGCGGCTCGGCGAGCTGGGCTGCCGGTACCTGCAGCTCGACGACACGAGCCTCGCCTACCTCAACGACCCGGCGCAGCGGGCCATGATCAAGGAGCGCGGCGACGACGCCGAGCACCTCCACCTGCGCTACATCCGGCAGATCAACGCCTCGCTGGCCGGGCGGCCCGAGGGCATGAACGTCACCACCCACATGTGCCGGGGCAACTTCCGCTCGTCCTGGACGGCGGAGGGCGGCTACGACTTCGTCGCCGAGGCGCTGTTCGGCGAGCTGGACGTGGACGGGTTCTTCCTGGAGTTCGACGACGAGCGGTCGGGCGGCTTCGAGCCGCTGCGGTTCGTCCCGCCGGGCAAGATGGTCGTGCTCGGCCTGGTGACGACCAAGCGCGGCGAGCTGGAGTCCAAGGACGACCTGAAGCGCCGCATCGACGAGGCTTCGCGGCACGTCCCGCTCGACCAGATCTGCCTGTCGCCGCAGTGCGGCTTCTCCTCCACGGTGGAGGGCAACGTGCTGAGCGCCGAGCAGCAGGCGGCGAAGCTGCGCCTCATCGCCGAGACCGCCGAAGAGGTCTGGGGCTGACCCGCTCCCCCGGTCCCGCGGTGCTGAGCCGCCGGCCCCGCGGCATCCCCTCCGAAGCCGCGGAGCCGGCGGCGGAATCCCCCCGGGGTCCGGGTCAGCGCGTGCGGGTCGAGGCGCTGCGGTAGTCGGTGTAGGTGTACGGGTTGTCGAGGATCTTGGTCTCCGGGACGTCGGGGTTCATGCCGTCCGCCCATGCCTGCTCGCCCATCGACGAGCGCAGGTACTCGACCGTCGCCTCGACCTCGCGGCGGGCGGCGGCGAGGTCGGCGCCGACCAGGCGGTGGTCGTGCTTGACGACGCGTCCGTTCACCAGGACGGTGTGCACGTCGCCGCGCTGAGCCTGGAACGCGACGTGCCCGAAGGGGTTGAGCACGGGGAACGACACCGGTGAGTCGTCGTTCTTGATCAGAACGACGTCGGCCTTCCTGCCCGGTTCGAGGGCGCCGAGGTCGTCGCGGCCGATCGCGCGGGCGCCGCCGCGGGTGGCCCACTCGACGACCTGGTCGGCGCGCAGGGTGCAGTGCGTGACGGTGTCGCCCCTGTTGTGCGCCTCCAGGTGCATGCGGCAGCGGTCGGCGCCGAGCGTGGTCCGCATGGCGGAGAACAGGTCGCCGCTCCACCAGACGCTCGTGTCCATCGACAGCGACACCGGGATGCCGTGCTCGCGCAGGACCCAGGTGGGCGGGTAGCCCTGGCCCGCGCTCTGCTCGCTCTCGGTGGAGACGGAGATCGAGCCGCCGGTGGCCGCGATCCGGTGGTAGGAGTCGGCGGAAAGCGACGCGGCGTGCACGTACACGGTCTCGGGCGTCATGAACCCGTGGTCGTGCATCTGCTTGATGCCCTCGTCGCTGGTCGCGCCCCACACCCCGGCGTGGGTGGTGACGGGGACGCCCAGCTCGCGGGCGACCTCGAAGGCGGGCTTCTCCGGGAAGGACGGGTCGCCGACCACGTCGAACGCGAGCTGGAAGCCGAGCATGTCGCCGCCGATCAGCCTGGTGGCGAAGTCGCGGAACTCCGGGGTGCCGGTCCACTCGGCGGGCGGCGCCTGGATGTTGCCGTAGGCGAGGACGAACCGTCCGGGGACCGAGCGCAGCGCGTCCACGGCGGCGTCGGCGTGGTCGAGGGTCTGCAGGCCGTGCGACCAGTCGACGACCGTGGTGACGCCGGCGTCGATGGCCTCCAGGGCCGCGAGCACGTTGCCCGCGTGGACGTCGTCGGGCCGGAACCGCTTGCCGTGCTCCAGGTAGTACCAGACGAAGTACTGGGTGAGCGTCCAGTCGGCGCCGTAGCCGCGCATGGCGGTCTGCCACATGTGCCGGTGGGTGTCGATCATCCCGGGCATCACGATGCCGCCGGACGCGTCGATCTCGGCGGTGCCCTCCGGTACCTGGAGATCCGGGCCGACCGCGGTGACGGTGTCCCCGGTGATGAGGACGTCGGCGCGGTCGAGGACCTCGCGCCCTTCGGTCATCGGCAGGACCATGCCGCCGCGCAGCACCACGGGGCGGCCCGGCTCGAACTCGCTCGTCGTGTTCGGCATCGCTTGCACTCCTCGTCCTTCGGGACACGCACCCCGGAGCAGTCACGGACTGTTGTCCGCTGTACGGTCAAAGCTGCATGTGGTCACTCTTTCGAGCGGTAGTCAAAGTGTCAACCACTTGACCAGGTTCGATATCGCCATGGCACAATCGGGAGTGCGGACGAGCGTCCGCCCAACGGACGAGTGGCCTACCGAGAAGGAGCCGGATGACGGACGACACCGCGCGCGAAGGGCCGGGCGGCCCCCTGGCGGGGGTGCTGGTGGCGGACTTCTCCCGGGTCCTCGCCGGGCCCTACGCCACGATGCTGCTGGCCGACCTGGGCGCCGAAGTGGTCAAGGTGGAGGCCCCGCAGGGCGACGACACCCGGTCCTGGACGCCACCCGCCCGCGGCGACGTGTCGACGTACTATCTCGGCATCAACCGGGGCAAGCGCTCGATCGCCCTCGACCTGCGGGACGAGGACGACGCCGCGGCCGCGCGGGAGCTGGCCCGCCGCGCGGACGTGCTGATCGAGAACTTCAAGCCGGGCGGCCTCGGCAGGTTCGGCCTCGACTACGACTCGGTGCGCGCCGCCAATCCGGGCATCGTCTACAGCTCGATCACCGGGTTCGGGGCCGGGGCGGGCCGCGACGTCCCGGGCTACGACCTGATGGTGCAGGCGATCTCCGGGCTGATGAGCCTGACCGGCGACCCGGACGGCCCGCCGTACCGGGCCGGGATCTCGGTGTTCGACGTGATGGCCGGCAACCACGCCGCGATCGGCATCCTCGCGGCGCTGCGGCACCGCGACGCGACCGGCGAAGGGCAGCTCGTCGAGGTGAACCTGCTGTCGTCCGCGCTGGCCGGGCTGGTCAACCACAGCTCGGCGTACGTCGCCGGCGACACCGTCCCGTACCGGATGGGCAACGCGCACCCGAGCGTGTTCCCCTACGAGCCGCTCCCGACCGCCGACAACGACCTCATCGTCGCGGCGGCCAACGACCGCCAGTTCCGCAGGCTGTGCGAGGTCCTCGGCGTCCCGGAGGTACCCGGCGACCCGCGCTTCGCGACCAACGCCGACCGGACCGCCAACCGCGCCGAACTCCGCCCGATCCTCGTGGAGCGGCTGCGCCTGCGGGGTGCCGTCGAGTGGTTCGACCTGCTCGTGGCGGCCGGCGTGCCGAGCGGGCCGATCAACACGATCGACGGCGGGTTCGCGATGGCCGAGCGGTTCGGGCTGGACCCGGTCGTCGTGGTCGGCGAGGGCGACCACGCCGTGCCGACCACCCGGCACCCCGTCCGCTTCTCCCGCACGCCCGTGGCGTACCGGCTGCCGCCGCCCGGGCTGGACGAGCACGGCGCGGAGCTGCGCAAGTGGCTCGCCGAGCCGCAGGAGGGCGACGACCGTGGCTGAGCGGCCCGAGTACCCGACCGCGCTGGGCGCGTCCAGCCGGGAGAGGATCACCCTGCTGGGGCACGACCTCGCCGCGGACGTGATGGGCGAGGTCGGGTTCGGCGAGCTGGCGTTCTGGCTCGCCGCGCAGCGCCGTCCCGGGCCGGGCGAGACCCGCGTGTTCGAGGCGGTCCTCGCCGCGCTCGCCGACCACGGCTTCACCCCGACCGCGATCGTCACCCGGCTCACGTACCTGTCGGCGCCGGACTCGGTACAGGGCGCCCTCGCCGCCGGGCTGCTCGGCGGCGGCTCCCGGTTCCTCGGCGTCACCGAGGACACCGGCCGGTTCCTGCACGGCGTGCTGGACTCGGTCGACGGCGACCCCCCGGCCACCGACGCGGAGTGGGACGCGCTGGCGCTGCGGACCGTCCGCGCGGAACGCGAGGCGAAGCGGTTCGTCCCCGGCCTCGGCCACCACGTCCACAAGGACGGCGACCCGCGGACCCCCAGGCTGATGCGGATCGCCGCCGAGGAGGGGCTGTTCGGGCCGCACCTGGCGCTGTTCGCCGCGATCGGCCGCGTCCACCCCGAGGTGCTCGGCCGGCGGCTGCCGCTGAACGGCGCCGGGGTGTGCGGCGCCGCGCTCGCCGACCTCGGGCTGCCGCTGGAGCTGCTGCGCGGGTTCGCGCTGCTGGCCCGCACCGCCGGGCTGATCGGGCAGCTCGCCGAGGAGCTGCGCCGCCCGGTCGGCAACGAGATCTTCCTGTCGGTGGACCTCAACAACCGGTCCGTCGCCCCCGATCCCTACTCCCCCGGAGACCGGCATGGCTGAACTGGTCGCTGTGATCGCTTCGACCCACCATCCCTTCTACCACCGAGCGAGCACGGCGACCGGGGAGGACCGGCCCGGGTTCGCCGACGAATGGGTCCGCAAGGTCGAGGCGTTCCGCGAGACGCTCACCAGGGCGCGGCCCGACGTGCTGGTGATGGTCGGGTCCGACCACTTCCACCAGCTGTGGCTGGACAACATGCCGCAGTTCCTCATCGGCAAGGCGCCGTTCTACGACGCGAACTGGTACAACGAGGAGCGCGAGTTCGGGCTGCCCAGGATGCTGATGAAGGGGCAGGAGGACCTGTCGGCGTACCTGCTGCGCGAGGGCATCGACGCGGGTTTCGACCTGGCGTTCTCCAACGAGCTGCGGATCGACCACTCGATCACGTGCCCGATCATCACGCTGCGCCCGCAGAACGACCTCCCGATCGTCCCCGTCTACACCAACATCTTCGCGCCGCCGCTGCCGCGGCCGAAGCGGTTCGTCCAGCTCGGGAAGACGATCCGGGAGCTGGTCGAGTCGTGGCCGGGGAACCGGCGGGTCGCGGTGATCGGCACGGGGCACCTGTCGCTGGAGCTGGGCGGCCCGCGCCAGTTCGGCCCGCACGGACCCGACCCCGAGTTCGACGCGAAGGCCGTCGAGTGGATCTCCACCGGCGACATCGAGGGCTGCCTGTCGGAGGTGACGCTCGACAGCCTGCACGCCCCCGGCAACGCCACCCACGGGTTCATGGACTTCATGCTGATGATGGGCGTCGCGGGCGAGGGCCGGAAGGCCGACTACGTCGACACCTACGACCTGTTCCACACGATGGAGGCGTACTTCACCTGGTACCCGAACGGAGCGGGCAAGTGAGCAAGTACCTGCTGAACAAGTTCCTCTTCACCGTCGACCGCGACCCCGGCCTGGTCGAACGCTACCGGGACGAGCCCGAGGCGACGGTGGCGTGGTGGGAGGAGGAGCAGGCCAATCGCCTTCTCAACTGCCACGGCGCCGAGTCCAGCACCTGGCTGCGCTTCGACGACGCCGAACGGGCCGCCCTCGCCGCGCACGACTACCCGAAGCTGTTCGAGCTGGGCGCGCACCCGTTCCTCACGCTGACGCTGTTCATCGCGATGTTCGAGCGCGACCACGACGAGCCGCTGGGGTTTCAGCTGGAGTACGCGCGGAGGCTCTCGCACATGACGCTTCCCTACCCCGAGATCGCGACCTGACCGTGCGCGCCGCCGAGATCCGCGAGTGCGGCCGCCCGCCGGTGGTGGCGGAGCGGGAGGTGCCGGTGCCCGGGGACGGCGAGGTGCTCGTGGACGTCCTCGCCGCGCCCGTCACGCCGCTCGACCTGCTGTGCGCCACGGGCACGTCCTACTTCGGGAGGCCCGCGACGCCGTACGTGCCGGGCGTCCAGGGCGTGGGGACCGCGGGCGGCCGGACGGTGTGGTTCCCGTCCCCGGCCGGGATGTCGGCCGGGGACGGGAGCATGGCCGAGGTCGCGGCCGTCCCGGAGCGGGCGCTCGTCGAGCTGCCGGACGGCACCGACCCGGTGGCGCTGGCCGCGCTCGGGCTCTCCGCGGTCGCCGCGCACATGGCGCTGGGCATGCGCGGCGAGCTGGTCCCCGGCGAGCAGGTCATCGTGCTCGGCGCGGGCGGCGTCGTCGGGCAGGCCGCGGTGCGGCTCGCCCGGTCGGCGGGCGCGCGGCGGGTCGTGGCGGGCGCGCGCTCCCCCGCCGCGCTGGAGCGCGCGGAGCGGGCCGGGGCGGACGCGGTCGTCGCGCTCGACACCGGCGACGTCGGCGAGCTGGCCCGCCGGTTCGCCGGCGCCGCGGACGGTCCCGTCGACCTGGTGCTCGACCCGCTGTTCGGCGCCCCGGCCGCGGCCGCCGCGCTGACGCTGCGCCCCGGCGGGCGGCTCGTCAACCTGGGCGGCTCGGCGGGCGAGACGTGCCCGATCGAGTCCGCCACCATCCGCGGCCGGTCGCTGCGGCTGCTCGGCTACACCAACAACGAGCTGACGGCGGAGCAGCGGGCCGGGGCGATCGCGTTCGTCGCCGCGCGGGCCGCGTCCGGGGAGCTGTCGGTCGCGTACGAGACCGTCCCGCTCGCCGACGCGGCGGCGGCGTGGCGGCGGCAGGCGGCGGGCGCGGCCGGGGGCCGGATCGTGCTCATCCCGCGGCCGGCCGGGTGACCTGCGGGACGGTCTCCAGCCGCGCGAAGTCGGCGCTGATCTCCCCCGCCGTGTGCAGCAGCAGCGGCAGGTGCTCCTCCAGGAGCCGCTCGACGGGCGTCTCGGCGGCGTGGGTGTTGACGTTGATGCCCGCGATGACCTTCCCGGAGCCGTCCCGCAGCGGCGCCGCCACCGAGCGGATGCCGCGGGCGAGCTGCTCGTCGGTCATCGCCCACCCGCGCGCCCGGACCTCGCGCAGCTCCGCGTCGCGCTCGGCCCGGGACGGCCGGACGCGCGGCTCCAGGCCGGAGCGGGTCGGCTCGGCCAGGATCCGGTCGACCTCCGCGGCGTCCAGCGCCGCGAGCTGGACCTTGCCGAGCGAGGTCTGCAGGGCCGGGAAGCGCGTGCCGATCTGCACCGTCAGCGCGACGATCTTCGGGACGGCGACGCGGGCGACGTACACGATGTCGGACCCGTCGAGCTGCGCGATCGAGCACGACTCGCCGGTCCGTTCCACGAGGCGCTCCATGTGCGGGCGGGCGACGTCCCAAAGCCCCATCGACCGGACGTAGGAGACACCGAGGTCGAGCACGCGGGGGGTGAGGGCGTATCCTCCGTCCTCGACGCGCACGTAGCCGAGTTCGCGGAGGGTCAGCAGGATGCGGCGGGCGGTCGGCCGGGCCAGGCCGGCGGCCTCGGCGACCTGCGCCAGCGACATCACGGGCCGCCGCGCCTCGAAGGCGGTGATGACGTCGAGACCCCGGGCCAGTGCCTCGATGAAATCCGGTCCGGTGCCTTCCCGTGGCATCGATCATCCCCTCGCCGTTCACACCCGTCGGATGTCCATCATACGGACACCTGACCGGCACGTGGGCGACGCCCCGCACGGCAAACATTTGATTGAAAACTGTCGCGCGTCAATATTTCATCTAATAATCTGGCCCGAGGACGACGAGAGGACGACGGATGACCGCCGAGCAGGACGCGTCCCCGAACCCGCGGCCGCGCGTCCGCGCTCCGCAGCAACTGCTGTTCAGCTTCCTCGGCTCGCTCGTCCTCGACCGCGGGTATCCGCCGATCAGCTCCCGGGTGTTCCTGCACCTGCTCGGCGACCTCGGGGTGGCGGAGGCGGCCGCGCGCGCCACCCTCGCGCGGATGACGCGCAAGGGCCTGCTCGCCCGCGTCCGGGAGGGCCGCACCGCCCGGTTCTCCCTCACCCCGTGGGCCGAGGACCTGCTCCGCGAGGCCAAGCCCCGGGTCGACTCCCCCGCGCCGTTCACCCACCCGGACGGCGAGTGGACGCTGCTCAGCTACTCGATGCCGGAGAGCCGCCGCGACCTGCGCCACCAGATCCGCGCCCGGCTGACCTGGGCGGGGTTCGGCGGGCTGCGCGACGGGCTGTGGATCGCGCCCGGCCGCGCCGACATCGCCGCCATCTTCCAGGGCCCCGAGTTCGCCGGGCTGGCCGAACTGGCCGACGGGTTCTACTCCGTCCCGGTGGAGGGCACCGACGTGCCGAGGCTCCTGCACCGCGCCTGGGACGTCGGCGCCATCCGCGCCGAGCACGAGTCGTTCATCGCCGCCTGGACGCCCGACCGCGCGCAGGCGGGGCATGCGCTGACCCGCCTCACCCTCCTCGGCGCCGACTGGCTGCAGGTGCTGCGCACCGACCCCGGCCTGCCCGCCGAGCACCTCCCGGACGGCTGGCCCTCCGCCGAGTCCACCGCCCTGTACCGGGAGCGGTTCGCCGCGCTCGCGCCGGACGCGGCCGGCGAACTGCGCAGGCTGCTGGAGGCCGACGCCGGCCGGCGCTGACGGCCTCGCGGGAACGCCGGGCGGGCACCGCGCGCTGAACCCGGGCGGCGGTGCGGCCGTACCTCTGGCGGGCGGGCACCAACCGGACCCGGCCAGCGGACGACACCGGTCGGACGCCGCCTCCCGGCCACGGCGGACGTCCCCTGCGCGCGAGGAGCACCTTCCGTGTCAACGGACTCGATCGATCCGAGCCTGCTGCGCAAGAACGCGCACAGCCCGTCCTTCTTCGCCCTCCGGCGGGCGTCGTCGGGGCGGCAGGACCTGGTCGACTTCTGCATCCCCTGCAACCCCTACTTTCCGACGCCCGGGATGTTCTCCCAGCTCGCGGGGGCCATGGAGCAGATCCTCAAGTACTACCCGAGCGACGCCGACACGATCACCGCCGAGCTGTGCTCGGTGCTCGGGCACAACCCGCAGACGGTGGTGATGGGCAACGGGTCCACGGAGCTGATCACCTGGCTCGACCACCTGCTGGTCCGGGAGAGCCTCGCCACGCCGATCCCGACGTTCGGGCGCTGGACGGACCAGCCGCTGGAGACCGGCAAGCGCGTCGACATGTTCCAGCTCCACGAGATGCGCGGTTTCGAGTTCGACGTGGACGCGTTCGTGCACTTCGTCCGCACCCGCGGGTCGCGGGCCGCGGTCGTCTGCAACCCGAACAACCCCGACGGCGGCTACGTCCCGCGGCGCGAGGTCGTCCGGCTGCTGGACCTGCTGATCGACCTGGACCTGGTCGTGGTGGACGAGTCGTTCCTGGACTTCGTGGACGCCGAGCCGCACACCAGCGTCGCCGACGAGGCGCGCATCCGGCCCAACGTGGTCGTGCTGAAGAGCCTCGGCAAGAACTTCGGCCTGCACGGCATCCGGTTCGGCTACATGGTGGCGAACCCCGCGCTGGCGCAGCTGGTCCGGACGGCGCTGCCGAAATGGAACCTGAACTCCTTCGCTGAGGTCGTGGTGTTCCTGCTGCGCGAGCACGGCGCGGAGTACCGCGAGAGCCTGCGGCTGCTGTCCCGGGACCGGATGATGATGGCGCAGCAGCTCGCGGCGCTGCCGGGGCTGAAGGTCTTCCCGTCGCAGGGCAACTTCATCATGATCAAGCTCCCGGACGGCCGGGACGGCGTCGCGCTCCGCGACCACCTCATCTCCCATCACGGCGTGTTCATCCGCGAGTGCGGCAACAAGCTGGGGTCCACGAGCCAGTTCGTGCGGCTGGTCGTCCGGCCGCAGCAGGACGTGCAGCGCCTGCTGATCGGCCTCGGCTCCTACCTGTACGGCACCGCCGCCGAGGCGCCGCCCGACAACGTGGTGTCCCCCGGGCACGGCTGGGGCGAGCCGGCGCGGCCCGGCGGGGCCGGCGCGCCCGGGGAGCCGGACATCCCGGCGGCGAGCCGATTCACCGAGCACGCGCACTCCGAGCCCCTCGCCCACGAGGATTTCCGAGCCGCCATTTAGGTAATGGCCGAAATGAAATCGGCGGGCAATTACCCAAGTTGATCTAGCCGGACGGACGGGCCGCGCCCTACGTTGGCAGCGTCGCCTTTCACACGCCGCCATTCACGGCGCGTTCCGACCCGACCTCTGGAGAGATCCGATGGAGAATCCGTACGTCCTCGACCCCACGGGCGCCGATGTGATGGGGGAGGCCGCGAAACTGCGGGAAAGGGGGCCGGTGACGCCGGTGGAACTCCCCGGCGGCGTGGCCGCGTGGGCGGTGACGGGGCAGGAGGAGCTCAGGGGCCTGCTGGCCGATCCGATGGTGTCGAAGAACCCGAACCTGCACTGGACCGCCTGGATCGACGGCGAGATCCCGCCGGACTGGCCGCTGGCCCTGTGGGTGTCGGTGCAGAACATGTTCACCGCCTACGGCGACGACCACCGCCGGCTCCGCACGATCATCTCCCGGGCGTTCACACCGCGGCGCACCGAGGCGCTGCGGCCGGCCGTGGCGGAGATCACCCGCGACCTCGTGGAAGCGCTGGCCGCGGCACCGGGCGGGCGGGCCGACCTGCGCGAGGAGTTCGCCTACCCGCTGCCGATCGAGGTGATCTGCCGGCTGTTCGGCGTCCCGGACGAGACCCGGCCGACCCTGCGCCGCTGCGTCGACGGCGTGTTCAACACGGCGCTGACGGCCGAGCAGTCCCTCGCCAACCAGCAGGAGATGTACGGCATCCTGCAGGACCTCGTCGAGTTCCGGCGCCGCGAGCCCGCCGACGACCTGGCGGGCGTGCTGATCTCCACGCGGGACGAGGAGGGCTCGCGGCTCAGCGAGAACGAGCTGGTGGACACGCTGATCCTGATGATCTCCGCCGGTCACGAGACCACCGTGAACCTGCTCGACCAGGCGATCCTCGCGATGCTGACGCACCCGGAGCAGTACGCGCGGGTCCGGTCCGGCGAGGTGCCGTGGGACGAGGTGATCGAGGAGACGCTGCGCTGGCAGGCGCCCGTGGCGAACCTGCCGCTGCGCTACGCCGTCGAGGACATCGAGGTCGGCGGCGTGACGATCCGGAAGGGCGAGGCGATCCTCGCCGGCTACGCCGCGGCCGGCCGCGACCGCGCCCTGCACGGTGACGACGCCGACGCGTTCGACATCACCCGCGCCGACAAGGAGCACCTCTCGTTCGGCTACGGGGTGCACTTCTGCGTGGGCAAGCACCTCGCGCGGATGGAGGCCGAGATCTCCCTTCCGGCGCTGTTCGGCCGCTTCCCCGATATGACGCTCGCCGTCGACCCGGGCGAACTGCGCCAGGTGGAATCGTTCATCACCAATGGCCACCGGGAACTGCCGGTCGACCTGAATTCCTGAGGCCGGGAACCGCCGTCTCGTTCGTTTTCCCGGCCGCCCGGCGCGAAAGGCCGGGGAAACGGCGGGATCGGCGCGGTTTTCGTCCGCCTCGCCGTTTCGGACGGGCCGTTTCTCAGGTGGCCCGGCGGGCGCGGGCCCGGCGCTTTCCCTCGTGCATGGCCTGCACCCGCGCGACCGGGATGGTGTGGCCCTCCTCGATCAGCCCGGGCGGGAGCTCCTGCGGGGGCGGCATGAGGTCGGCCCACGGGTCCCGCCCGGCGAGCAGGCCCGCGGCGTTCCGGAGGGTGAGGCCGGCGGGGGCGACGCCGTCGAGGTCGTCCCACGGCACGGGGAACGAGACCGGCGTGCCGGGGCGGATCCGCGGGCTGTAGGCGGCCACCACGGTCGCCCCGCCGGCGCGCGTGGAGTCGAGGAACACCTTGCCGCCGCGGTCCTCGCGGATGAAGGCCGTGGTGGCGAAGTCGGGGTCGAGGCGCTCGGCGCGGGCCGCGAGGGCGCGGGTGGCGGCGGCCACGTCGTCGGCGGGCGCGCGGCCGTCCAGCGGCACGAACACGTGGACGCCCTTCGCGCCGCTGGTCTTGACCGCCCCGGCCAGCCCGGAGGCGTCCATCGCCGACCGGACGAGGCGGGCGGCGCGGACGGCGGCGCCGAAGTCGTCCGGGGTGGGCGGGTCGATGTCGACGACCAGATGGGTCGGCCGGTCCCAGGCGGCGTCGCGGAAGAGGGGCGGGTGGTACTCGACCGCGCGCTGGTTGGCGAACCAGAGCAGCGTGCGGCGGTCGTCGCACAGCGCGTATGACACCTCGCGCTGGGACGTCTCCGCCCAGACCGTCACGCGCCGCACCCAGGACGGGGTGTACTTCGGGAGGTTCTTCTGCATGAAGGGCTGCTGGCCCCGCAGCACGCGCTTGACCGACAGCGGCCGCCCGGCGAGCTGCGGGAGGATGCGGTCGGCGACGGCGTCCAGGTAGTCGACCAGGTCGCGCTTGGTCGCCTCGGCGCCCTCGAACAGGGGCTGGTCGAGGTTCGTCAGGCGGACTCCGTCACGTTCCTCATCGGCGCTCACAGGCCCAGCTTCGCACGGGCCACCGACAAAGCGCCCCGGATGGTGCGGCGGCGGGACGTCCCCCTCAGCGGGGCCGCCAGGGGGATTCCGGGGAGGTCGGCCGGGCGTCGGCCGTCACCTGGAGTGCGTAGGTCGGGGACGCGGCGCCGTCGAGGGGGCCGAGGTAGCCGTGGCCGGTCAGGTGGCACCAGGCGGGG
>NZ_SMLC01000360.1 GCF_004349245.1 Actinomadura sp. 6K520
GCGGTGCTGTGGACGGGGCTGGGCGTCGGCGCTCCCCGCCGGCAGCTGGAGCGGATGTTCCTGCCGGTCGTGCGGCGGCCCCGGCGGCTCGCGGCGGCGGTCGCCATCCTCGGCGGCCTCGCCCTGCTCGCGGGGGTCGGCGCGCTGGCGCTGACGCCGAGCTTCGCCCCGCTGTACGGGCTGCAGGGCTCGGTGGAGGGCGCCCTGGACCGCCTGCAGACCGCCGTCAACAGGTTCTGAGGCGGTCGGTAGGTGCTGCGGCGTGAAGTGCGTCACCCCGGATCCGGGACGCCCCGGACCGGGCAAACCCGGCGGCCAGGTGGGTAAGGTCTCACAAGCTGGAATTTGCCAGTAGGCTACTGACTAGTAACATAGTGCTGCACGGCCCTATCAGGGACCCGGCTCCGAAGCGCGTTCGGGTGTTTGGCAGGCTGTGACTTCGAGAACGCACGTCCGCGTCGACCCGCCCAGGGGCGGCGCCCCTCTGCCGCTCACCAAGCGGCCAACTGAGTGCAGGGAGGTCGGCCACCGGCCATGAACATCGTCGTCCTGGTGAAGCAGGTTCCCGATACGGAGAGCCCGCGCAAGCTGAAGTCCGATGACAGCACGCTCGACCGCGCCGCGGCTGACGGCGTCATCAACGAGCTCGATGAGTACGCGATCGAAGAGGCGCTGCGCATCAAGGAGGCCCAGGGCGGCGAGGTGACCGTTCTGACCATGGGCCCCGACAAGGCGACCGACTCGATCCGCAAGTCCCTGGCCATGGGCGCGGACAAGGCCGTGCACCTCGTCGACGACGGCCTCGCCGGCTCCGACGCGCTGCAGACCTCGTACGCCATCCAGCAGGCCCTCGGCCGCACCGGCTTCGACCTGGTGATCCTCGGCTCGGAGTCCACCGACGCGCGCACCGGCGTCCTCGCCGCGATGCTCGCCGAGCGGCTCGGCGTCCCGCAGGTCTCGCTCGCCAACAAGGTCGAGATCGAGGGGACGTCCATCAAGGCGCAGCGGCAGACCGACTACGGCTTCGACCGGGTCGAGGCGAGCCTGCCCGCGGTCGTCAGCGTCGTCGAGAAGATCAACGAGCCGCGCTACCCCTCGTTCAAGGGGATCATGGCGGCCAAGAAGAAGCCGGTCGAGACGCTCGGCCTGGGCGACGCCGGCATCGACGCCTCGCAGGTGGGCCTGGCGAACGCCGCCACCGAGGTGGTCGACTTCGCCGAGGCGCCCCCGCGCGCCAAGGGTGAGATCGTCACCGACGAGGGCGACGGCGGCGCGCGGATCGCCGAGTTCCTCGCGTCGAAGAAGTTCGTCTGACCGGGGAAGGGGATTAACGAACAATGGCGGAGATTCTCGTCCTCGTCGACCATGTCGACGGTGAGGTCAAGAAGGTCACGCTCGAACTGCTGACGCTGGCGAACCGGCTCGGCGAGGCCGCCGCGGTATGGGTCGGCCCGGGCTACGAGAACGCGAAGGACCGGCTCGCCGAGTACGGCGCCGGCAAGGTCTACGTGGCCGCCGACGAGGAGCTCACCTCCTACGTCGTCGCCCCGAAGGCCGCGCTGCTCGCGCAGCTCGTCGCGGACAAGTCCCCCGCCGCGGTGCTGGTCGCCGCGACCGGCGAGGGCAAGGAGGTCGCCGGCCGGCTCGCGGTCAAGACCGGCTCCGGTGTGCTCACCGACGTCGTGGACGTCGCCGACGGCTTCGTCGCCGAGCACTCCATCTTCGGTGGCGCGATCATCTCGCACGCCAAGGTGCGCACCGGCACGCCGGTCATCGCCGTCCGGCCCAACTCGGTCGCCCCGGAGGCGTCCTCCGCCAGCCCGGTGGAGGAGCAGGTCTCGGTCACCCTGTCGGACGCCGACAAGGGTGCCAGGATCGTGGAGAAGGTCGTCCAGGAGAAGGGCGAGCGCCCGGACCTGACCGAGGCCGGGATCGTCGTCTCCGGCGGCCGCGGCGTCGGCGGCGCCGACAACTTCTCGATCATCGAGGGCCTGGCCGACTCGCTCGGCGCGGCGGTCGGCGCGTCCCGTGCCGCGACCGACGCCGGGTGGTACCCGCACTCGTTCCAGGTCGGGCAGACCGGCAAGACCGTGTCGCCGCAGCTGTACATCGCGGTCGGCATCTCCGGCGCCATCCAGCACCGGGCCGGCATGCAGACCTCGAAGACCATCGTCGCCATCAACAAGGACCCCGAGGCGCCGATCTTCGAGCTCGTCGACTACGGCATCGTGGGCGACCTGTTCCAGGTCGCGCCGCAGCTCACCGAGGAGATCAACAAGCGCAAGTGATCTTCGTGTGACGGGTGGGCCCCGGCGACCGGTGTCGCGGGGGCCCACGCGCGTCCCGGGGGCGGATCAGGCCGGGACGGGCTCGGGCCGGGTGTCGCCCGGGTCCGCCGCGGGGGCCTCGGCGGGGGCCTCGGCGGGCGCC
>NZ_SMLC01000361.1 GCF_004349245.1 Actinomadura sp. 6K520
TGGGAGTGCGCCACGAGGCGCTTGGTCGTATTCCCGGCTCAGCCGGGAGAGGATTGGAGGTTTTCTCTGGGCCTAATGGCTTACCCGGATCCGAAAGGAAAAGGGGGACAGTAGCATGCCAGCAAACCGGCGGTCGGGTCTAGATATCGAGGACGATGCGCCGGTCGGCCCGCATGATATGGCGAAGGCTTGATTGCTTGAAGCCCAATCTCCAGTGATGAAACTTCGCATCCATCGGAAAGATATCTGAAACCGGTGCCGTGCCCGGTGTCGGCCGGATCCCATATCCGACGCTACCTCTGGGGCATAGGACGATGTCCTGTCGGGACATTGAAGGAGATGAGTGGGACGCCTAAGTCGTGCTGTCACGTACGACCGAGACGAACGTGGGATCACCTGTCGGGTGCGAACCCTAAGGTGACGGAGGCCCCGTAGTAGTCGCCGGAGTCACGCCCGGCCAAGGAGGGCGGGAAAGCCGCTCACAGGGCGAAGGGGGCCAGGTGGCCGGACACCATCAGGTCGGGAGGTATGCGAAATGCAGAGCGCCGAAACGGTGCTGGGTGTCCTGCGTGAGCGCGGTAGGCGTGGCCTGCCGTGCGACGAACTGTTTCGCCAGTTGTTCAACCCGCAGTTGTATCTGCTGGCTTACGGGCGGATCTACGCCAACCACGGATCGATGACACCCGGGGTCACGCGGGAAACCGTTGACGGAATGTCGGTGAGGAAGATCGAACGCATCATTGCCGCGATGCGCAGTGAGCGTTATCGGTTTTCGCCGGTCCGGCGAGTACACATTCCGAAAGGGAATGGAAAAACTCGACCACTGGGCTTGCCGACCTGGTCGGACAAACTTGTCGGTGAAGTCATTCGCCTGATTTTGGAGGCGTATTACGAGCCGACGTTCTCTGACCGCTCTCACGGGTTCCGGCCCGGACGTGGCTGCCATACCGCACTGCGGGAGGTCGCTAACACCTGGACCGGAACGACCTGGTTCATCGAGGGTGATATCGCCGACTGCTTCGGCAGTCTCGATCACGACGTAATGATCGAAATTTTGGCGGAGCGCATCCACGATGGCCGGTTCCTGCGGCTGGTGCGAAACATGCTCACGGCCGGATATCTGGAGGATTGGAAGTGGGGAGCCACGCTCAGCGGGGCGCCGCAGGGCGGCGTGGTCTCCCCGATCCTTTCCTCTATCTACCTGCACAAACTGGATCAGTTCGTCGAGAAGGTTCTCATTCCGGAATACACGCGAGGAGGATACCGCAACGGCAATCGGGAATATGGGCGGTTGAAATGGCGGCGGGCGCAAGCGCGCAAGCGCGGCGACCGCACTGCCGTCAGAGAGTTGACGAAGCAAACACGGCGCCTGCCGTCGGTGGACCCGATGGATCCAAAATACCGGCGGTTGCGGTATGTGCGCTACGCCGACGACCACCTACTCGGGTTTGCCGGCCCCAAGTCCGAAGCTGAGGAGATCAAAAGGCGGTTGGCAGAGTTCCTGCAGAATGAACTTCATCTCGAACTCTCCCAACAGAAGACGCTGATCACCCACGCCCGCACAGGCGCGGCCCGCTTCCTCGGCTACGACATCGTCGTCCAGCATAACAACACCAAGGTCACCCGAGGCTCCAGAAGAGCCAACGGAATAATTGGCCTACGTGTGCCCGACGACGTGATCAAGGAAAAGTGCGCCCCATTCCTGGAACACGGAAAACCCGTTCACCAGGGAAGATGGGTCCAGGAGGCCGACTACACCATCGTCGCCACATACGGATCGATCTACCGGGGTATTGTCCAGTACTACCTGCTGGCCGGAAACGTCCCACGACTGCACCGGCTGCTGTGGGTCATGCAGACTTCCATGCTGAAGACCCTGGCAAGCAAACACCGATCGACGGTGCGCAAGACCGCGGCGAAGCATAGAACCAAAGTCCAGACACCGCATGGGCCACGCACTTGTTACGAGGCCCAGATCGAAAGAAACGGCAGGAAACCACTGGTCGCACGGTTCGGCGGCATCCCCCTCAGGCGCCAGAAGACAGCGATGATCAATGATCACGAACCCGCCCGGGACAAATACTCCCACAAGGAAATCGTCAAACGGCTACTCGCCAGCACGTGTGAGCTTTGTGGACACCACGGCAACGTGGAAGTTCATCATGTCCCCAAGCTCGCCGAGCTCGACAAACCCGGACGGGGGACAAGCGGCTGGATGCAGATCATGAAAAGCAGGCGACGCAAAACCCTTGTGGTATGCGATACCTGCCACCACAGCATCCACACCGGATAGCAGACCGTCAAACTCACAAAAGAACCACTGGAGAGCCGGATGCGGGGAAACTCGCACGTCCGGTTCGGAGGGAGGCCGCGCGGAAAAGGGCCCTCATGGGCACCTCGCCGCGCGGCCGACCCTACC
>NZ_SMLC01000362.1 GCF_004349245.1 Actinomadura sp. 6K520
GGGTCATAGGGCGGCGGCCGCGACGGCGGCGCCGATCGCGGCGAGGACGACGATGACGGCGGCCGCGGCGAGGGCGGCGGTGCGGGCACGGCGGCGGGGTGCGCCGAGCCGTGCGAGGCGGTGGGCCAGCCGCGGGTCGTCCTCGCTCAGGCGGACCTCGATCTGGGTGAGGATCCGCTGCTCCTCCATCGACAGCGCCATGCTCATACCTCCGGGGGGTCAGGTGTCTTTTTCTTCCCCACGGAGCATGATCATTATCCCTTCGGGGCGGTGACCGTCACGCCGCGCGCGGGGGCGCTCTGGTGGTGGCGGCGGTCCAGCGCGGTGACGTAGTAGGTGTAGGTGCGGCCGGGTTCGGCGGCGGGGTCGATGATGCCACCGCCGCGGACGTCGGCGATGAGGTGCCCGGCCTCGACGGGGGCGCAGCCGGGGCGCTTGCCGTCGGCGCGGTAGACGGCGTAGGAGGCGGCGTCACGGGAGGCCCGCCAGGTGACCTTGACGCCGTCGTCGTGGGGTTCGGCGGCGGTGTCCCGGACGGGCTGGGGCGCGTCGCCGCCGGCGCCGGCGGGCCGCAGTGCGGGGCGGCGGTAGTGGTCGTCGCGCAGCCGCTCGGCGAATCCGCGGCGGTTCTCGGTGAGGTCGGAGGCGCTGAAGTACACGTCGCCGCGGACCTGCGGGTACCGGTCGTTGAGGGTGAGGTGCCGGGACAGCTCGGCGGGGTCCTTCCAGGCGGCGTCGGCGCCGACGCGGTAGGCGCCCTGCCCGATCGTCAGCTGCACGTCGGTGCCCTTGACCTGCCCGGCCCACCAGGCGACGAGCTCGGCGTAGTCGGCGCGCGGGTCGCCGATCGGCCAGTACAGCTGCGGGGTGATGTAGTCGACCCACCCCTTCTTGATCCATTTGCGGGTGTCGGCGTAGATGTCGTCGTAGCTCTGCAGCGCGCGGGTGTCGGACCCGGCGGGGTCGCTGTTCTTGTTGCGCCACACCCCGAACGGGCTGATGCCGAACTGCACCCACGGCTTGGCGTCGTGGATCTTGCGGGACAGGTCCTCGATGAGCAGGTCGACGTTGCGGCGCCGCCAGTCGCCCTTGTTCATCCCGTCGCCGTGGGCCTTGTAGGTGGCCTGGTCGGGGAACTCGCCGTCCTCGGGGTAGGGGTAGAAGTAGTCGTCGAAGTGGACGGCGTCGATGTCGTACTTGGCGACGACGTCCATCACGGCCTTGGTGGCCAGTTCCCGCACCTGCGGGATGCCCGGGTCGTACCACAGTCCGCCGCCGTACTCGCGGACCCAGCCGGGGTTCTTGCGGGCGGGGCTCTTGCCGTCCAGCTTGTCCAGGTCGTTGTGGCGGGCGATCCGGTAGGGGTTGAACCAGGCGTGGAACTCCAGGTTGCGGGCGTGGGCCTCCTTGAGCATGAACTCCAGGACGTCGTAGCCGGGGTCCTTGCCCTGCGTCCCGGTGATCCAGGTGGACCACGGCTCGATCGGGGAGTCGTAGAACGCGTCGGAGTTGGGGCGGATCTGCACGAACACCGCGTTCATGTTCATCTGCTGGGCGGTGTCGAGGAGCCTGGTGAACTGCTTCTTCTGCTCGGTCGCGGGGGCGCGGGGGTCCTTGGGCCAGTCGATGTTGCCGACGGTGGCGATCCACATGGCGCGCAGCTCGCGCGCCTTGGAGTCGCCGGGCGCGGGGACGCCGGCGCACTCGGCGGGCGCGCCGGCCGGGGCGGGCGCGCGGCCCTCGGCGGCGCGCCCGTCGGTCCCGCCGAATCCGGGGACGGCGCAGCCGGCCAGCGCCCCGGCCGCCGTCGCCGCCGTGAGTGCCGCCGCCACCGCTCGCATCTTGGATCGCCACATAGCGCGCCCATTGTTACCCACGCGGAGCGATGCTGCGTACGGAACGCCCCCCGCCCCGGCCATCCCTTGTGCGTCCGCTCACGTGGCACCTTCGGGCTCCCCCGGCCCCGTGATCGGTGGCGGGTGGCCGGGCCCGGGTGTGTGTGAGGATCGGGCCATGGCGGTGGGCGGGGTGTTCGGTGGCGGGCGGCATCGGGTGGCGGTGCTGGTGCGCGAGGGTGTGCAGCCGATGGAGCTGGGGCTGGTGCACCAGCTGTTCGGGGGTGCGTGGTCGGCGGGCGGGGAGCCGCTGTACGAGGTGGTGTCGTGTGCGGTGCAGCCGGGTCCGGTGGTGACCGCCGCCGATTTCGCGGTGGTCGTCGCGCACGGGCTCGGCGCGCTGGAGGAGGCCGACACGGTGGTCGTGCCGGCGGCGCCCGCGGTGGACGAGGTGTGCCCGGGCGGCGGGCCGGTGCCGGCGGCGCTGGTGGCGGCGCGGGAGCGGGGCGCGCGGATCGCCTCGATCTGCACGGCCGCGTTCGTGCTGGCGGCGGCGGGGCTGCTGGAG
>NZ_SMLC01000363.1 GCF_004349245.1 Actinomadura sp. 6K520
CCGCCACACCCCCCGTGGGCACCCCGGCCAACGAAGCCGAGCGAGCAGCCGGCACTGCTCCGCAAGCCGCCCCCACCGGCGACGAACACGATGCCGCTCACCACGCCTTCTGGCGAGTGCGTCCCGACATCTCCTACACCGAGGCGGCCGTCGCCACCGACTACGGGACGGGCGCCCCCGCAGAGTCTCGGCCCACCGTGGTCCAAGGCGTACGGCTCACACCCGGCCTCACCCTTCTCCTGGACGTTCCCGCGCTGGACGGCGAAGACCTGGCCGCCATCGAGACCGCCGCACGTCCGCTGCTCGACGAGCTGCACCGGCGCGGCCTCCTCACCCCCACCACAAGCCCCGCGTTCCTGCCCGCCGACCCCACCCGGAGGTCCCAGTGACCGTGCGAATACTGCCGCTACCCGACACCGAGCCCCCGGGCACCGACCGCGGGATCGGCGCCCTCAGCACCGACAGGGGCAACCTGCCGCTCGACTCCGTGAGCGTGCACGCCTCGATCACCGGGCCGGCCGCCGGCATTGAGGTCGTCCAAGGGTTCCGCAACCCGTTCGACGTTCCGCTGGAGGCCACCTACGTCTTCCCGCTGCCCGACCGCGCCGCCGTCACCGCGCTGCGCATGGAGGCCGCCGACCGGGTCATCGAGGGGACGCTGAAGGAACGCGGCCAAGCCAGGCAGGACTACGACACGGCCATCGCCGCCGGGCAGCGCGCCGCGATCGCGGAGGAGGACCGCCCGGACGTCTTCACCATGCGGGTGGGCAACATCCTCCCCGGCGAACGCGTGACGATCACGCTGACGCTCGATCAGCCCCTTCCCCACGAGTCGGCCTCAAGCGCGGTGTTCCGTTTCCCGCTCGTCGTCGCGCCCCGCTACATTCCGGGGACCCCACTGGACGGGGAGCGCTCCGGCTCCGGAGTCGCCGACGACACCGACGCCGTCCAGGACGCGTCCCGCATCAGCCCGCCCGTCCTCCTCCCCGGATTCCCCAACCCCGTCCAGCTCGCCATCACCGTCGACATCGACCCGGCCGGGCTGCCACTGACCCAGATCCGCTCGGCGCTCCACGTCGTCGCCGAGGAAGACGAGGGCGAGCGCACCACCGTGCGGCTGCAACCAGGTGAACGCCTCGACCGCGACTTCATCCTGCGCCTCGACTACGCCCCGCACGAAAGCGCGGCGCTCTCCCTGGCCCCGGACGAGACCGGCGATGAGGGCACGTTCACCCTGACCGTCCTGCCCTCCGGGGAGGCACGGCCCAGGCCGCGGGACGTGGTGCTCGTCCTCGACCGCTCCGGCAGCATGCAGGGCTGGAAGATGGTCGCGGCCCGCCGCGCCGCCGCCCGCATCGTCGACACGTTCCGCACCGAGGACAGATTCGCCGTCCTGTCGTTCGACACCGTCATCGAACGCCCCCGGGACCTCGGCACGGAGCTGGTCGAGGGCACCGACCGCAACCGGTTCCGCGCCGTCGAGCACCTGGCGGCGCTGCACGCGCGCGGCGGCACCGAGATGCTCACGCCACTCGACGAGGGCTGCCGCCTCCTCACCGAAACCGGCCGCGACCGAGTGCTGGTGCTCATCACCGACGGGCAGGTCGGAAACGAGGACCAGATCCTCGCCCGCTTGGAACCCCGGCTGCGCGACGTACGCGTCCACACGGTCGGCATCGACCAGGCCGTCAACGCGGGCTTCCTCAACCGTCTCGCCGCCATCGGCCAGGGCCGCTGCGAACTCGTCGAGTCCGAAGACCGCCTGGACGAGGCGATGGAGCACATCCACCACCAGATCGCCGCGCCACTCGCGACCGGGCTCAGCCTGCACGCCGACGGCCTGGAGATCATGCCCGACTCCGTGGCCCCGGCCCGGCTGGGGGCACTCTTCCCCGGCGTACCGCTGGTGATCGCGGGACGGTTCCGCGGAACCCCCGCCGGATCGCTGACCGTCCGCGGCACCGGCTCCACCGGGGCGGCCTGGCAACAGCAGGCCACGGGCATCGTCACCGAGAACTCCGCCGCCACGTCCATCTGGGCCCGCGCGCACCTGCGCGACCTGGAAGACCGCTACACGACCGGCGGCCCCGACGACCTGGAACAACGCATCGTCAACACGTCCCTCCGGTTCGGCGTCCTGTGCCGCTTCACCGCGTTCGTCGCGGTCGACAGCCGCGTGGTCACCCACGGCACCGCCCCCCACCAGGCCGTCCAACCGGTGGAGACGCCCCGGGGCTGGGCCCAGCCCGCCGCCGCCCCGATGATGGCCGAGTCGATGATGGCCGAGTTGATGGATGACGAGATGATGGCGCCCGACTCGGTGGCCAGATTCCACTCGATTGAGCCGGATGTAGCAGCTCCTGCCCCTGGCGGCCCACCCC
>NZ_SMLC01000364.1 GCF_004349245.1 Actinomadura sp. 6K520
GGGCGATGTAGTGGGCGGAGCCGGGGGCTTCGCCGGGGTGGGTGATCGCGGAGAACTCGGCGGGGTCGAGGGCGGTGGCGACGCCGAAGTCGAGGATCTTCACGGCGCCGTCGAGGGTGAGGACGATGTTGGACGGGGTGAGGTCCCGGTGGATCAGCCCGGCGTTGTGCGCGGCGGCCAGGGCGGCGCAGAACTGGGCGCCGATCAGGACGGCCCAAGAGATGGGCAGGAGGTCGTCGCCGCGTTCGGCGATGAGGTCACGGAGGCTCACGGCGGCGGGGACGAGTTCCATGACGATGAACAGCTCGTCGTCATGGGCGCCGAAGTCGTACAGGGCGGGGATGCCGGGGTGGCGGAGGCGGGCGAGGATGCGGGCCTCGCGGTAGAAGCGGCGGCGGGCGGCGGAGCGGTCGGGCAGCCCCGGGCGGATGATCTTGATGGCGACCTTGCGGTTGAGGCGGTCGTCGGTGCCCTCCCAGATCTGCCCCATGCCGCCGACGCCGAGGGGTTTGCCGCGCGTGTAGCGGTCGCCGATCTTCACCGGTCCCCCAGGAACGGGCTCGGGTCGCCGTGCCAGGTGACGTGGAGGGTGTCGCGGGCGCGGGTGGCGGCGACGAACAGCAGGGAGCGGGCGCGCTGGAGTTCCCGCCGGTACCGGGCCGGGTCGGTCTGCTCCCATCTGCGCAGGTAGGACTGCGGGACGAGCCCGTCGGACACCCCGGCGACGATGACGTGCTGGTATTCGAGGCCCTTGAAGCGGTGCATGGTGCCGATGTGGACGACGTCGTCGACGCGGGGCCCGTCGGGGCCGATGGAGGCGGCGGGGATGCCGGCGCGGGCGAGGCGGGCCTCCAGTTCGGCGACCATGGCGCGTTCCGGGACGCTGATCGCGATGGACGGCGACGGCCCGTCGATCAGGTCGCTGACGGTGGCGGCGATGTGGTCCTGCTCGTCCTCCCAGGTGGCGGCGCCGTGCAGGACGGGCCGGGAGCCGCGCAGGACGGAGCGGTAGCCGCCGAGTTCGTCGGTCTCGCCGTCGAGGTCGTCCCAGGACTCCTCGCCGAGGATCCGGACGGCGGAGCCGAGGATCTCGTGAGTGGTGCGGTAGCTGAGGGTGAGCCGGGAGGAGCGCCGTCCGCGGATGTTGATGCCGAGGACGCTCAGCGACACGTAGTTGTCGTAGAGCCGCTGATGGACGTCGCCGACGAGGAAGATGTCGTCGGGTCCTTCGGGGACCATGGCGCGGAGCATCTTCCAGTGCGCGGCGGCGAGGTCCTGTGCCTCGTCCACGACGATGTGGGAGTAGCGCGGGCGCAGGCGGGCGACGGAGGCGTCCTCGCGGTGGACGTTGAGGCCGCCCTCGCGGTGGCGGCGCATCTTCTCGGCGCGTTCCTGTTCGAGGCGGGCGGCGTGTTCGGCGACCTGCCGGTAGGTCCACAGGCTCTTCTCGTCGAGGCGGAGCCGGAACTTCTCGACGAGCCGCCAGATCTCGGCGCGCTGGGCGCGGCCGATGCTGCGTCCGCGTCCGGGGCGGCGGACGCGGAAGTAGTCGGCGCGGGAGTTGCCGGACATGCCGAGGATGACGTGGGTCCATTCGGCGTGCAGGAACTCGGGGTCCCAGCGGGTCTCGCCGAGTTCGAGGAGCAGGTCGCGCCATTCCTGGACGGCCTTGGCGTCGTCGATCCAGCGCCGTTTGCCGCCGGGTTCGGCGCGGGCGACGACGTCGGCGGCGAGCTTGTCGATGTTGACGATCTCGACGCGGGACGCGGTTTCGGGACCGCCGAGTTCGAGGAGGCGTTTGCGGAGGTCGGCGGCGAGGTTCTTGTTGAAGGTGGTGAGCAGGACGGGCGGCGCGCCGGGCGGGAGCCGGTCGACGAGGTGCTTGACGCGGTGCAGCGCGACGATGGTCTTGCCGGTGCCGGGGCCGCCGCTGACGCGTGCGGAGCCCTTGTAGTGGCGTTCGACGAGCTTGCGCTGGCCGGGGTGGAGGAAGACCTTCCAGCGGCCGAAGTCGTCTTCGAGGACGGCCTGCAGTTCGGTGTCGGACGTGGTGACGCGGGTGGCGGGGCGGCTGAGGGCGGTGGCGTAGTCCTCGGTGTCGACGTCGTCCTCGGCCTGGACCGGCGTGGTGATCTTGTCGAGGACCTCGTCGATCGTCCGGCCGAAGTACAGTTCGAGCAGCACTTCCTCGGTGAGCGCCGGGGCGAGCTCGGTGAGGCCGAGCAGCTCCTCCTCGGTGCTGATCTTCCTGATGAGGGGCAGCAGGGCGGCGGTGACGCCGAGCTGGAGGAGCTGGTCGTCGGTGAACCCGGCGAACAGCGGCGGCGCTTCGGCGGGTTGCGCGGGCGCGGCCGGCGGTGGCGCGGGGGCGGCG
>NZ_SMLC01000365.1 GCF_004349245.1 Actinomadura sp. 6K520
GCCCAGCTCCGCCGCCTCGCCCCCCAGCTCCCCGCCGCGCCGCTGCACCATCGCCAGCACCTGCAGCACCGAGTCGTGGATACGGCGGGCCAGCCGCTCCCGCTCGCGGGTGGCCGACTCCAGCTCCACGGCCCGCGCCAGCCGCGCCTCCGCCTCCAGCGCCAGCCGGACGACGTGCCCGACGACGAGGCCGGCGAGGAACAGCAGCACGATCCCGTTGAACGTCGTCGAGCCCATCCCGCCGGTCGTCCCCGCGATGGCGTGCACCAGCAGGTTCGCGGCGGCCAGCACCAGCGCCGCGGCGACGCCGGGCCGGCGCCCGCCCGCCACCGCCCACGCCAGCACCGCCGCCGCCACCCACGACACCGGCAGCGTCGGCCGCCCGGCGGCGATGTTGGCGGCCGTCTCCACCCACGCCGTGGCGAGCACGCACCCGGCCGCGACCGCGAGGTCGGCGGCCAGCAGCCGCCGCCCGCGCCGGCGCGGGTCGGCGAAGGCCCGCACCGAGTACGCCGTCCAGGCCGCCATGACGCCGAGGACGGCCCAGCCGCCCAGCGGATGGGCGTACCCGCCGGAGTTCATCGCGATCACGACCGCGGCGTAGCAGAGCGCGAGGCCCCGGTAGACCGCCACGGCACGCCAGAGCGCGGCCTCCAGGCCCAGTCCCGCTTCCCTCTTACTCGTCGTCATCCGTCACGGGACGCACGGTCTTGCCGTCCATCTCGGCCTTCACCTCCGCGGCGTAGCGGTCGACGTACTCCTGGCCCGACAGCTTCTGGATCGCCCGCATGATCTCGTCGGTCACCTCCCGCAGGACCTCCTTGTCGTCCTCGCGGCCGTAGTAGCGGGAGAAGTCCATCGGCTCGCCGAACCGGACGCCCGGCCGGACCCCGAGGCGCGGGAACGTCTGGCCGGACGGCATCAGCTCGAACGTGTTGGTCATCGCCATCGGGATCACCGGGACCCGTGACTTCAGCGCCAGCCGCGCCACGCCCGTCTTGCCGCGGTACAGCCGGTTGTCGGGGGCGCGGGTGCCCTCCGGGTAGATGCCGAGCAGCTTGCCCTCCGCGAGGATCCGCAGCCCGGTCTGCAGCGCCGCCTCGGCGGCCGACCCGCCGGTCCGGTCCACCGGCACCACGCCCACCCCGGTCATGAACGCCTTGCTGATCAGCCCTTTGAGCCCCGTGCCGGTGAAGTACTCGCCCTTGCCGATGAAGATGATCGGCCGCCACAGCGGCAGCGGCCCGAAGAAGTGGTCGGCGAACGACTGGTGGTTGCTCACCATCAGCGCGGGGCCGCGCTTGGGGACGTTCTTCATCCCCCGGTTCCGCGGCCACCATCCGAGGTACAGGATGGGCGAGAGAACGATCCGGAGCAGGATCCAGAACCAGAGCATGCGAGGACCTTCCTCGGACCGCGTGCCCCGGGGTGAGCACGACCGGTCCCTGCCGACAGGAGATGATGGGACATCTTCCCACTCCCCGTCCCGTCGATCTACCGGCCGGTACGGCACCGGCCGCGGGCACCGGGCCGCGGCTCCGCCGGCCGCGTTCGCGGGCGGTGCGTCCGGGGCCGCCGAATGAACGTAGGCTCTGAACGTAAATCTCAATCGGGTGCGCCCGGGGGGCTTGTTCCGGGCGTCGCAGCGAATACCGTGGGACACACGTTTCAGGGTGTCCGGGAGTGCCGCCGCGAGCCGGGGCGCCGCCGGGCACATGTCGATGGGGGAGCGGAGGCCGTCATGCCGGTGCTGCCGGTCACGCCGGAGTCGAAGGAGCCGGCCCCTTGAATCGCCGTGGCAATGGACTGTCGGCCGACACCTACGCCCCGCTGGTCGACCTCGCCCCGCACCTGGCCGACGCGATGCTGGCGGCGCTCGGCGAGGCCGGGGTCGCGGCGTACGCGACCTCGCCGTCCGGCCTGCCCGACCTGCCCGGCCCGGCCGGCCCGCCCGGTGACCCGGTCGCGGGCGACGTCCTCGACCGGCTGTACGTGGACGTCGACATGAAGCCGGCCGCCGAGGGCATCCTGCGCGCCCACCTCGCCCGGCTGCGCGACACCTCCGCCCGCGGCACGGACGCCGAGCGCACCGAGACCGACCTCGCCGACCCCCGCGACCTCGCCGACCCCCGGGACGCCGCCGAGGCCCGCGACACCGCCGAGCCCCGCGACGCCGAGCGCCCCGCCACCG
>NZ_SMLC01000366.1 GCF_004349245.1 Actinomadura sp. 6K520
GCCCCCGCACCACCGGCCCGACCACGGCGCGGCGCGGCGCGCCCACCGCCGGGACCGCGCTGCGCGCCGCCCTCGGCCTCACCCGCACCCCGCCGGGGGAGTGGCCCTCCGAATCCGCCCGCCACCTGGCCCGCGAACGCCGCCAGGTCCGCCGCGGACTGATCACCGCGATCACCGTCCCCGCCGCGCTCATGGCCGTCCTCGGCGCCGTCATGGCCGCCTACTACGTCTACGTCACCCTCAACTCCGTCCTCCCGCCCGCCGACTACGCCGCGCTGCGCGTCGGCACCCCGCGGGCCCACGTCCAGCGGACACTGCCGCCGCGGGAGACGATGGGCGCCGGGACCGTCCGCCGGGCCGTCCCCGAACCCGCCCGCGCCGAGTGCCGCTACTACCGCCCCGAAGCGCACCTGCTCGGCGTGTCCCGCATCTACCGGCTCTGCTTCACCGGCGGACGCCTCACCGCCAAGAACGCCTACGACACCACCCTGCTCAGCGCCGAACACGACCGACAGAGGAACCCTTCATGATCCGGGCACTGCTCGCCGACGACGAGGCCATGATCCGCGCGGGCGTCCGCGCGATCCTCGCCGCCGACCCCGGCATCGACGTCGTCGCCGAAGCCGCCGACGGCCGCGAGGCCGTCGAGCAGGCCCTGCGGCACCGCCCCGACGTCGCACTCCTCGACATCCGCATGCCCCGCCTGGACGGCCTCGCCGCCGCCACCGAACTGAGCCGGGCCGCCCCCGGCACCGGCGTCATCATGCTCACCACCTTCGGCGAGGACGAGTACATCGCCCGCGCCCTGTCCGGCGGCGCCAGCGGCTTCCTCCTCAAGTCCGGCGACCCGCTCGAACTCATCGCCGGCGTCCGCGCCGTCGCCGGCGGCGCCGCCTACCTGTCCCCGCAGGTCGCCCACCGCGTCATCACCGAACTCGGCGGCGGCGGCCGCCTGGCGGGCGGCGCACGCGCCCGCCACCGCATCGCCGCCCTCACCCCCCGCGAACGCGAGGTCCTGGCCCTGCTCGGCGCCGGGCTGTCCAACGCCGAGATCGCCGCCCGCCTCCACGTCGTCGAAGGGACCGTGAAGGCCTACGTCAGCGCGATCCTCACCCGCCTGGACGCCCGCAACCGCGTCCAGGCCGCCGTCGTCGCCTACGAGGCCGGCCTCGTCGCCCCCACCGGCGACACCCCCTGAGCACCCACCCGCCAAGGGGAGCGAGGCGAGGGGAGCGGGGTCAGGGCAGCGGGTCCCGCCTGGTCACGCCGCCCATCACATCCGGCATCGTCACCGACGCCTCGTCCACCCGGCCCCCGAACCCGCCACCGGCCGTCCGGTCCAGCCCCGCACGCGGCATCACCGGCCGCTCCGCCCCGCTCTCTTGGCCCCGGACACCGGCCGCCACCGGCGGCGGCGATCCCAGCAGCGTCCCGCACATCGGGAACCCCCGCATCGACTCCACCAGCGGACGCAACGCCGCCACCAGCGCCACGACCACCAGCGGAGCCACCACCACACCGAGCACGAAGCCCACCGCCACATCGTGCGGGTAGTGCACACCCACGAACACCCGCGAGAACGCCATCAGCGCCGCCATCGGCAGCACCAGCGGCGCCATCGCCCGCCACGCCACCACGATCACCGCCGCCGACGCCGCCGCGATCGTCGCGTGGTTACTCGGGAACGACCAGTCGCCCGGCGCCGGGCACGCCGCGATGTGCACCGCGCCCCGCACCGCCCGGCACGGCCGCTCCTCCTCGAGGAACGTCTTGGAGACCTCACTCACCAGATACGCCGCCACCACCGCGAACGGCGCCGCCAGCGCCAGCGCCATCGCCCGCGCGTCCCCGGCCCGGGCCCGCCACCAGCCCACCACGAACAGCGCCGCGAACAGCAGCAGCCCCGCATCCGTCCCCACCTCGGCCACGGTATGCAGCCACGACGGAGTGCCCTCCGCGAACTCGGTGATGTCCCGGTACAGATCGGCGCTGAATTCCGGCGCTTCCATGCTCTCCCTCACGCTCAACGACCCTCGGCCGACACCTTTTGGACACCCCGCGGTCCGCAGAAGTTCACCCTAGGGCCGCCCGCCCGTAACCCCCGGTACTTTCGGCGATCACGCGCCCGAGTCCACCCGCTCGCCC
>NZ_SMLC01000367.1 GCF_004349245.1 Actinomadura sp. 6K520
GGGCGGGCGGCCGCGCAGCGGGGCCAGGGTCCGCGCGCCGGGCAGGGTCAGCCGCGCGCACTGGCACAGCGCGTCGCCGGCGCCGGCCTCGGTGAACACCGTGGCGCCGGCGTCGTGGACGGCGCGCAGCGCCTGCGGCAGCCGGACGGGTTTGACGATGCAGTCGGCCAGCGCGCGGTGCAGGTCGTCGCCGTCGTGGTAGGCGCGGCCCCGCACCGGCGAGTGGACGGGCAGTTCCAGGGGCCGCTGCGGGTAGCGGCGGATCATTTCGTACCACTCGTCGTCGGCGCCGGCCATCGCGGGATGGTGCGACAGGTAGGGGACGGCGAGCCGCAGGGCGCGCACTCCCCGGCCGCGTGCGGTGTCCAGGACGCGTTCCAGGGGCTCGTCGGGCCCGGACACGACGGTGACCGACGGGGCGTTCAGGCACGCGACGGCCACCTGGGGGGCCGCGGCGGCGCGGATGCAGGCGTGCGTCGCGTCCTCGCCGGTCTCCAGCAGGCCCAGGCCGCCGCCGCTGCCGCGGCGGGCCAGGACGCCGACGAGGCTGACGGCCATGCGGGCGCCGTCGGCGATGGCGAACGCGCCGGCGCCGACCAGCGCGGCGATCTCGCCGAAGCTCTGCCCGACGGCGTAGGAGGGGTGCACGCCGGCGGTGCGCAGCGCGCGGTCGACGGCGACGGAGGCGGCGTAGGCGGCGAGCTGGGCGACGCCGGGGGTGCGGGCCGCCGCGCGGTAGGCGCCGGGGTCCTCCAGCAGGACGGCGCGCAGGGACGGCCATCCGGTGCGGGGCAGGCCCTCCTGGACGGCGTCCAGGACGTCGGCGGCGGCGCGGGCGGCGCCGGGTCCGATGCGGGCGAGGGCGGGCAGGTCGGGGGCCCCCGCCGAGCCGGTTCCGGCGAACAGGAACGCGCACGCGTCGTCGGGCTTGAGCTCGTCGGCCGGGTGAATTGGGGGGAAAGACACGGGGGTCTCCTTACCTCGAAGGAAGACTGTCTTTGCTATTCAGTAAAAGGCCGCATTACTCATAGTTATGGAACGTAAAACCTGAGATGGGATTATTCGCTCATGGGATCGGTCTGGCAACCGTCGGTGGTACGAGCACCTCACGGCCCGCACCCGCACGGGGCGCACCGGGGGTGGGCGATCCGGGGCACGGGGTCGTATCTGCCCGCCCGGCGCGTGCCCAGCCGGGAGCTGTCCCGGTCGCTGGGGCTGGGGCCGTCCTGGATCGAGGAGCGCACCGGGATCCGTCACCGCCATGTCGCCGAGCCGGGGCAGGCGTCCTCGGACCTGGCCGCGGCCGCCGCGGACCGCGCGCTCGCGCGGGCGGGGGTTTCCGCCGCCGACATCGGCCTGATCGTCCTCGGCACCTCCACCCCCGACGAGCTGGGCCCCTCCACCGCCTGCCGCGTGCAGGCGCTGCTGGGCGCGGGCCGCGCCGCCGCGTTCGACGTCTCCGCCGCCTGCACCGGGTTCGTCTACGGGCTGTCGGCCGCGGTCGGCTGGCTGGCGGGCCGGCCCGACCCCGCGCCGCATGCGCTGGTCATCGGCGTCGAGGTGTACTCGCGGTTCCTCGACTCCGGCGACCGGGCCACCAGCGCGCTGTTCGGCGACGGCGCGGCCGCGGCGGTGATCGGGCCGGTCGCGGCGCCCTACGGGATCGGGCCGGTCACGCTCGGGTCGGACGGCTCGCGCGCCGGGGACGTCCTCATCCCCGCCGGCGGCAGCCGCGACCCCGCCTCCGCCGGCACCGTGGCCGGGCACCGGCACACCATCCACATGGACGGCCGGGCGGTGCGCGACTTCATCACCGAGATGTTCCCGCGGCTGGTGGCCGGCGCCGCCGAGGACGCCGGGATCAAGCCCGCCGACCTGGCGCTGGTCGTCCCGCACCAGCCCAACCCGCGGCTGGTCGCCTCGCTGGCGGGCGAGGCGGGTCTCGACCCGGCGCAGCTGGTGATCGCCGGGCAGGACGTCGGCAACATCGGCGCCGCCAGCCTCCCCTACGCCCTGGACCGGGCGGTGCGCGAGGAGCGGATCGCGCCCGGGGACCTGGTCCTGCTCGCCGGATTCGGCGCGGGCGTGACGTGGGGCCGCGCGCTGATCGCCTGGCCTCCCCCCGGCCCGCACTCCCCCGGCC
>NZ_SMLC01000368.1 GCF_004349245.1 Actinomadura sp. 6K520
GGCGGGGGGAGGGTCTTCTCCTCGGGCTGCGGGTTCTTGTTCGGGAAGATCATCTCGCAGACTTCGAGGTAGAGCTGCTCCGGATAGGGGAGGTAGTCCACGTTGGTGAGGGCCTGGTCCTGGCCGGCGGACTCCAGGATGAACTCCCCGTAGCCGAGCATCCGGCCCGCGATCGTCCGCTTGAAACTCATGTCGGTGACCTTGGCCAGCGGCATCATCGCGACCTTGCGGGTGATGAGCCCGGTGGTCAGCAGCATCCGCTGGTTGGTGATGACGAAGTAGTCGACGGACCACTCCGCGACCCGCCAGACGAACCACGCCAGCAGGATCAGCCAGCCCCACCAGATCCAGCTGATGACCGTGCCCGCGTCGCTCGCGACGGTGTTGCTCAGCACCCCCGCGATGATCAGGCCGCCGAGGACGAGGCCGACCGGGACCATCAGCACGGCCGGGTGCCGCCGCACCGTGATCACCTGGTTCTCGTGCGGCAGCAGGTACTTGTTCACCGAGGCCGGCGCGGAGTCGCCGGGAGTGACGAGCCTCATGCGAGCGCGTTGACGAAGGTGGCCAGGGAACCCGCGGCGGAGGCGATGCCGTTCGCGGCCGACTCCACTGACTGCGCCGCGCCGTCCGGCTGCTTGATCACGTAGAACGCCACGAAGGCCACCGCGGCCCACGTCATGTACTTCTTGGCGGGCACGGCAGCCTCCCGGAGCGTTGACCCACGGACCCCGGGTTCAGTTTCGCACAGCCCGAACGACCGTCAAAGCAAGGGCTATGGCGCGTTGTCGAGCGACGAACGTCGCGCCTTCCGGCGTTTTTCGGCGGCGACCGTGGCGAGCACCTCCAGGTGCCTGCGCGCGATCCGTTCCACGAGGTCGGGCGGTGCCGCCCCGGTGACCTCCTCGGCCCCGTGCCACGCGGCGGAGACGCACCGGTCCACCGTCTCGGCGGGGTGCACCCCCTCGAACTCCTCGGCGAGCCGATCGCCGATCGCCGTGTAGCGCGGCTGGCCGCCGTCCCCTGGGTGAGCCATGACATGTCCTCGATCGAGCTCGCTCGCACCGCCCGGTCCGTAACGGTCCCCTGTGCCGGGGCGGTGGAGGGGAACGCGCGGAGGCGTTCCGTAGCGCCTTCGTACCCTCAGCCGGAGGGAACGAACATCGCAGGTCAGGTCGATGGTCGCGGCCGGGAGGCCCGGGTCAGACGACCCCGTAGAGGCGGTCTCCGGCGTCCCCGAGGCCGGGCATGATGAAGCCCTGCTCGTTGAGGTGGGAGTCGATCGCGGCCGTCACGACCCGGACCGGCGCCGAGGTGCCGGAGAACGACTGCTCCAGCAGCTTCAGGCCCTCCGGTGCGGCGAGCAGGCAGATGGCGGTGACGTCGTCGGCGCCGCGGTCGAACAGGAGCCGGATGGCGGCGGCGAGCGTCCCGCCGGTCGCGAGCATCGGGTCGAGGACGTAGCACTGCCGGCCGGACAGGTCGTCCGGCAGCCGCGTCGCGTACGTCTGGGCCTGCAGCGTGCCCTCGTCGCGGATCATGCCGAGGAAGCCGACCTCGGCGGTGGGCAGCAGCCGCGTCATGCCGTCGAGCATCCCCAGCCCGGCGCGCAGGATCGGGACGACGAGCGGCTTCGGGCTCGCCAGCTGGACGCCCCGCGTCGAGACGAGGGGGGTGTCGACGGTGGCCTCGGTGACCCGCACGTCCCGGGTGGCCTCGTAGGCGAGCAGGGTGACCAGTTCGTCGGCGAGGCGGCGGAACGTGGGGGAGTCGGTGCGGACGTCCCGCAGCGTGGTGAGCTTGTGCGCGACGAGGGGGTGGTCGACGGCGAGGGTCTGCATGCGCTCACCGTAGCCCACCTGCCGCGATCGGCCGGACGCCGCCGAAACAGGATAGGACGTCGCTGAGCTGGGCAGTATGGCGGTATGAACAGGCAAAGCGATCACCAGCCGGAAGGTCCGGCGCGGGCCCGGGAGTCCGTGCCCGACCCACCTGGCCCCGCGGCGCCGCCGGGCGGGTCCGGGTCGCCTCCGGACGAGGCTGCGGCGCCGCTCCCCGGTCCCCCCGCCAC
>NZ_SMLC01000369.1 GCF_004349245.1 Actinomadura sp. 6K520
CCCCGCCCCGTCTCCCGCCCGGCGCACCAAACGGGCGATCATCCCCAACCCCGACGGCACGGGCTGGCGCTGGGGCGAAGTCGAAGACGACGCCCCCTAGGCCACCTGCAAGCGGTGACGGCGACCGCCTTCACAAGGTGCCGACCTAGCCCCCGACGTACTGGATGACGGTCAACGCAGGAGCGAGTCGATGATCTCCTGTGCCCGTCCGACCCCGTCCTCGTCCCGGATGCGCCGCCCCAGTTCATCCGCCCGGTCGGCCATCCCCTGATCCTGGACGGCGTTCCGGATCTTCGCCGCCAGCCGGGGCACCGTCACCGCACGGAACGGCAGCGGAGCCGGTCCCGCCCCCAGCGACGCGACCCGTTCCCCCCAATACGGCTGATCACCGAAGAACGGACACACAACGGTCGGCGCACCCGCCCGCAGTCCCGCCGCGGTCGTTCCCGCACCCCCGTGATGGACCACCGCGGCCATCCGCGGGAACAGCCACGAATGCGGGACGTCCCGGACGGCGAGCACGTCCTCATCCGAAGTGTCCGGATCACCCTGCACGATGCCGCGTACACCGGCGACCTTCAACGCCGTCCGCACCACCATCCCGGTCATCTCTGAATCTTTCGGGACCATGCTCCCGAAGCCGACGTACACCGGCGCCGGACCCGCCGTCAGGAATTCCGCAAGCTCCTTTGGAGGCTCCCAATGAGGTTCGTCAAGGAACCAGTAGCCGGTCAGGTGCACGTTGGGCGGCCAGTCCCGGGGCCGCGGAACCACGGCCGGGCTGAAGCACGCCAGCACCGGCCCCCCGTCCGGCCGCCTGCCGCGCACCGGCAGCCGCCGCAACCCCAGCGTCTCCTCCCGCCACGGGTTGATGAACGGCCGCGACAACTGCCACGCGATCTGGTCGACCGCCAGGAAACTCGCCCGGTTCGCCCACGGACCGAACATCCGCGCCCGCGGAACGAACGGATGCGGAAACGCGCCGGTCGGCTGGCTCGGCTGAAAGTGAATCAGCGCCCACGGAACACCGAGATGCTCGCCGATATGCCGGGGAAGAAAGCCGAGCGTCGGTCCCAAAATGAGATCGGCGCCCTTGCAGGCGTCCAAACATTCCGTCAGCAGCCGCTCGGCCATCGGCCCCAATATCCGCCGGAACCCGCCGAGGAACTTCACCGGATTACGCCCGCCCGCCAGCAGCTCCTGACCGGCATCCGATTCGAGGATCTCCGTCGGGTCGGCCGTCAGCGGAGCGAGTTCCAGCCCCGCGGCGACGGCCATCGGCGAGTACCGGGCACTCGCCACCAGCCGCACCTCGTCCCCCCGCCGCCGCAGCACCTGCCCCAGCGCCACACACGGCTGGATGTCCCCCCGCGACCCCGCCGCGAAGATCACGACTCTGCGCACGCCGTCCTCCTACCAGGCATCGCCACGCGGCTTGGGCCGCGGCTCGTCCACCGGCTTCTCCTCGGGGACATAGGGCTCGTACCACCCCTCCGGGAGTGCCGGCCGCTCCTCGGCCTCAGCCACCGAATCCCTCTCCACACCGCCCGAAGGCGTCTCGCCACCCGCACCCGGCCCCTGCGTGCGCCCCCCTGAAGAAGACGCCCTGAGCTCTCGCGGGCGCGGCTCGGCGTCGCTCGGTACCGTCCCGCCACCAGCGCCGACGTCCTGCTCGTCCTGCTCGTCCTGCTCGTCCTGCCCGGATGCCGCTGACGTCCCGTCCTTCGGCACCGCGGCCGCCTCGCCCGACGGCCGGGCATCGCTGCCGGCCTGCGCCACTCCGCCGCCTTCGACCTGCGGGGAAGCGCCGGCCCGCGTACCACCGTGCAGCATGGCCCCGCCTTCGCCCGCACGGTCCTCGTGGCCTGCCGTGTCGTCGTCCAGCAGGGGGATCGGGTGGCCGGTGGGCGCGGTTTCAGAGGTGTCGCGCGATGTGCCGCCACCGTCACCTGGGCGCTCTTCATGGCCGGCGGTTGCCGTGTTGTCGCCGGGGGGTGGAGGGAGTTCGGTTCGGGGGGCGTCCTTTGAC
>NZ_SMLC01000036.1 GCF_004349245.1 Actinomadura sp. 6K520
CCCCTCTGCGGAGGGACGACCCCCCACACCCCCCGCCAGAGCGCGATAGCCCTCGTCGGCATCGGCGGCCTCGGCGGCGATCCCCTCGGCGCGGCGGATGTGCCGGTCCAGGGTCTCGTCCGTGTGGTCCCAGGCCGCGACCTGGCCGGACGGCAGATGGTGCAGTTCGACGCGGTGGCAGGGGCGGCGCAGCACCCTGGCCGCGGCGACGGCGTAGATGGCGAGGGCGAGGGACCCGCGGGCGTCGTCGGACGTGGGGACGCGGCGTCCCGTCTTGTAGTCGACGACGGCGAGTTCGGAGCCGCGGGCGTCGAGGCGGTCGATGCGGCCGGACACGGCGATGCGGTCGGTGCGGGTGGCGACCGTGCGCTCGACGCCGACCGGCTCGTCCGACGGGTCGAGGCCCGCGGCGTACCGCTCGGTCATCTCGCGGGCCCGGTCACGCCACCGCGCGGACTGCGCGTCGTCGCGGAACCCGTCCGTCAGCCAGCCGCGGACGAGCAGGCTCCCGGCGGCCTCCGGGGTGCGGTCGCGGACGGGCAGCCGCCACCACCCCGCCAGGGCGTTGTGGATGCTCGCGCCGACGCTGTTGTGCGCCCACGGCGGACCCTTCGGCGGCATCGGACGATCGAGGTACGTCATCCGGTACCGGCGCGGGCAGTCGAGCCAGGTGTTCAGCCTCGACGGCGTGCACGTGTACAGCCGCCGGGGCATGCCCTCGAAGCCGAGCTGCTCGGCGTTCAACGACGCCGTCAGTCCTCGTCCTGCGCGAGCGCGCCCCACGACTCCCAGCGGGAGTCCTCTTCGCCGACGTTGGTCTCCTCGCCCTGGGCGGGCAGGACCTTCAGGTCCTTCGGGAGCGGGGTGAGCAGGGCGCCGATGGAGTTGAGCTGCTTGCGCAGGTCCTCGTAGACGCCGCCGATGGAGCCGGGACGGCCCCGGTGCAGCGTGTCGCCGGAGAACAGGACGCCGAGCTGCTCGCTGATCACGCAGACGCTGCCGGGGGTGTGGCCCGGGGTGTGCACGATCTCCAGCTGCGCGTCGGCGATCTCGAAGACGCCGCCGTCCTCCAGCCAGATGTCGGGTTCGAGGGAGCGCAGGGCCTTGGCGTCGTCCTCGTCGTCCTCCTCCTTGGCGAGGCGGCCGAAGTAGTCGCGCCACAGCAGCCGGTCGCCGCGGTGCAGCGCGATCGGGGCCCAGTTCTCCTCTTCCTCCTCGCCCGCGGCGGCGACCTCGAGGACCACGTTGAGGTGGTGATCGTTGCCGTCGGTCAGCAGGACGGCCATGACCTCGCGGTCACCGACCTCCTTGAGGATGGCCTCGGCGTCGTGCGCCGGATCGATCACGATGACCTCGTCGTCGTCACCGATGATGTAGGTGTTGTTCTCGACGTCGTAGTCGGTGTCGTCCAGGGAGACCTGCCCCGACGTCACGACCTGTTCGATGCGCGCGTCCACCCTCCGAACCCTATCGTGCTTCGTGTCACGTTTCGGGCACTCGGGAATCACCGTCGGCCGCTCCGGCCACCAGCCGCTCGTAGTCGGCGGGCGCGGTCGTCTCGGCGCCGAGGCGGTCGCCGGTCGGCTCCCCGTGGTCGTCGCTGGAACCGGTCACGGCGAGGTCCAGGGCGGACGCGAGGTCGCGCAGGCGGGCACGGTCCTCGGGGACGTGGTCGGGGTGGTCGGCCTCGATCCCGGCGAGCCCGGCGGCGGCGAGCTTCTCGATCACCTCGTCGGAGAACACGTACCCGCGGCGCCGCGCCCTGGGGTGGGCCAGCACGCACACTCCCCCGGCCGCGCGGACGAGCCCGATCGCCCGCTCCGGTTCGAGCGCGTACCGCTCGGCGTAGGCGCGCCCGCCCTGCGCGATCCAGCGCGGGGTGAACGCCTCGTCGATGTCGCGGATCGCGCCCGCATCGACCATGGCCCGCGCGATGTGCGGACGCCCGACCGCCTCGCCTCTGGCCAGCGCACGGACCATCTCCCAGGTGACGTCCACGCCGAGGTCGCGAAGCCGGTCGACCATGGCCCGCGCCCTGACCACCCGGTCGTCGCGGACGCGGGCGAGTTCGGCGGCCAGGTCCGGGGCGTCCGGGTCGAACAGGTAGCCGAGCAGGTGGAGGCTGCGGCCGTCCTGCACGCACGACAGCTCGATGCCGGGGACGAGCGTCAGCCCCTCGGGCAGCGCCCCGGCGGCCTCGTCCCAGCCTGCGACGGTGTCGTGGTCGGTGAGCGCCAGCACGTCCAGGCCGTTCGCCCGCGCCCGCCGGACGACCTCGGCGGGCGGCCGGGTGCCGTCGGACGCGTCGCTGTGGCTGTGCAGATCGATCCGCATGGCCCGTTCATACCAAGTCGTCGCCGCGTATGGGGTGTCACTCGTCGAGTCGCGGGCTGTAGGCGCCGTAGGGGAGGTCGAGTTCCATCCCCGGCTCGCGCAGATCGAGCAGGGTCTGGCGCTCCAGCAGCAGGACCCCGGCGTCGGCGGGCCACAGCACGGCCCAGAGCCAGTGGCCCATCGCCTCCCCCACGAACACGGCACGGTCGGCTTCGCCGTTGACCGTCCACATCGGCACGGTATGCCCGCAGGTCGCGGCGGGGCCGCTGACGTCGAGTTTCACGTGCGGCGGGCCGTCGAACACCTCGCCGGGGTCGGAGCCGTCGAGGCCCGCGTAGTGGGCGCCGAGGCCGATGCCCGGCTCCTCGGCGATCAGCACCATGTCGGCGGGGCCGGCGAGCAGCCCCGGCCCGGACACGGCGACCGCCGTCGCCCGCGCGCCGCTGCGGTCGTCCCCGACCGTGGCGAACCCCGTGACGAGCCAGCCCAGCGGAAGGGGCCAGGGCGTCCAGACGGGGACGTGCGCGTCGCGCAGCACGGCGGCCAGCCCGTCCGGGCCGGGTCGCTTGGCGGGCTGCCTCGGCAGGACGACGCCGTGCACGCTGCAGCTCCAGTCGCTCGACCAGAGGTTCGGCGCATGCAGGGGGCCCGCGCAGCGCGGGCAAATGGGCTCCGCCCTCATGATTACCCACCCTGCGCAGCCTCCTCCCGGCCCGTCAAGGCCGGGCGGGTCGCCGGCTGGAAAAGGGGGAACAAAATGGGGTCATGCGTGTGCGTTGTGTCGGCGGGATCGTGCAGGACGACGACGGGCGGCTGCTCCTGGTGAAGCGGGCGCGCCCGCCGGGCGAGGGCCTGTGGTCGATCCCGGGCGGGCGGGTCGAGCCCGGCGAGGACGACCCGGCCGCGGTCGTGCGGGAGCTGAAGGAGGAGACCGGGCTGGACGTCGTCGTCGGCGCGCTGGCCGGGACGGTGGAGCGCCCGGGGGCAGGCGGGGTCACCTACGAGATCCACGACTATGTCGCGACAGTGGCGGGTGGGACGCTCCGCGCCGGGGACGACGCGTCCGACGTCCGGTGGATCGCCCCGGACGCGCTGGGAGACCTCCCCGTCGTGCCCGGCCTGCTCGACGCGCTCGTGCTGTGGGGCCTGCTGTGAGGCGCGGGCAGTGAGGCGCGGGCAGTGAGGCGCGGGCTATGAGACGTGCGCGGGGCTGCTGTCGGCCGGCGCCGGGGTGTCGTCCTCGGCGGGGCCCGGGGCGACGGTCTGGACGCGCATCCGCCGCGCCAGCCGGACGGCCACCGCCGCGAACAGGACCATCGGCACGATGTCGGCCACGACGACCTCCCACGGCACCGCGCCCTGCACGATGTCCAGTTCCCCGACGGCGGCGGAGAACATGAACGCCATGAGGTTGTTGAACACGTGGAGGGCGATGGCCGCCTCCAGTCCGCCCGTGCGCACCGTCACCCACGCCGCGATGGCGCCGAAGACGAAGATGTCGAGGATTCCCCAGCCCGTGTAGCCGTGCCCGGCCGTGAACAGCGCGGAGCCGACGACGATGCCGGGCCAGGGTGTGCGGAACACGACGCTGAGCGCCCGCCCGACCTTGCGCTTGGCGTTCTCCAGCGTGCAGGCACCCACGGCCTGCAGCATCCAGCCGCGGAAGACGTACTCCTCCGCCGCGGCCTGGAACGGCACCAGGAGGAGGATGACGATCGCGGGGAGGAGGAACGCATCCCAGCCGACCCACTCATCGTCACCACCGGGCGGGTCGTCCATGACCGTCTCCGCCACGAGCGACGTCCCGAACGCCACGATGCAGAACCCGACCGCGAGGCCGCAGCAGACCAGCAGCCACTTCCAGCGCAGCCGGCCCGCGACCGACGACAGCGTGCCGGGCCTGCGCCGCTGGATGCCCCACGCCGCGAACAGCGTCACCGGCAGGAACACCGCGAGCATGGCCAGGTTGATCGCCAGGTCGGCGGTGTCGTTCTCGAACACCGTGGCGTTCGTCCCGGACAGGTCGGGCAGCTCCCCCGTCACCGCCCAGGCGATGATCGTCCCGGCGATCATGAGCCCCAGGACCAGGCCCATGCCGATGGCGAGGATGGTCAGGGTGCCGAGCACGGGACGCCACCAGCGGTGCACATCGTTCCGTGCCAGGCGGTGGAACGGGCTCCCGGCCGGCGCCTCCACGACCCAGGACGTCTTGACGGGCCGCATCCCGTAGCCCGGATACGCCTGCGGATGAGGAGCCTGCCCGTAGGAGCCCTGCCAGTAGGGATCTTGGGGGGCCGTCCCGTACGTCGCGTCCCACCCCGGCGGCTGCGCCGGGGCGCCCGGCCAGTACGGCGTACCCGCGGAGTACGGCTGCGCCTGCCCCGGGTCGGGCGCGCCCGATGGGGCCGGCCGCTCGTCCCGGGGGCGCGGCTCCGCGGGCCGGTCGCCGGTCATGCCCGGGTCCAGCGGGGTCCAGCCGTCGGCTTCCCCTCGTTCTGACACGTTCGGCCCTCCCGAAGCCCTTACATCCGTGGACGAATCGTACGGGTGGTCAGTTCCCCGGGGGGTCGAAACGCTTCGTGCGCGCCAGCCCGGCCGCGCGGCCCTTGGCGGCGACGACCCGGGCCATCTTCCGAGACGCCTCGTCGATCATCTCGTCGCCGAGGACGGCGGCGCCGCGCCCCTCCACGGTGACGTAGTGATCGTAGGCTTCGAGGATCAGCTCGGCGTGGTCGTAGTCCTCCTGGGACGGGGAGAACACCGCGTTCCCCGCCTCGATCTGGGACGGGTGCAGCACCCATTTCCCGTCGAACCCCAGCGCCGCGGACCGCCGCGCGACCCGCGTGAACGCCTCCACGTCCCGGACGTTGAAGTAGGGCCCGTCGATGGCCTGCAGGTCGTTGGCGCGGGCGGCGACCAGGATCCGCATCAGGATGTAGTGGTAGGCGTCGCCCTCGGTGTAGCCGGGCGGCTGCTCCCCGACGACGAGCGTGCCCATGTTGAGCGACGCCATGAGGTCGCCGGGGCCGAGGACGAGCGTCTCCAGCCGGGGCGAGGACGCCGCGATCGCGTCGATGCCGGCGAGACCCCGGGCGTCCTCGATCTGCGCCTCGATGCCGATGCGGCCGACCGGCAGGTCCGTCGCCCGCTCGAGCTGGGTGAGGAGCCGGTCGAGCCACTGGACATGGGAGGCGTCCCGCACCTTCGGCAGCATGATCGCGTCCAGTTCGGCGCCGGCGCCCTCCACGACCTCGATCACGTCGCGGTAGGCCCAGTGGGTGTCCAGGTCGTTGACGCGCACCACCCGGGTCTTGCCGGACCAGTCGCCCTCGTTGAGCGCCGCGACGACCGTCGCGCGGGCCTCCTCCTTCGCGGACGGCGCGACGGCGTCCTCCAGATCCAGGAAGATCTCGTCCGCGGGGAGCCCCTGCGCCTTCTCGATGAAGCGGGCATTGCTGCCGGGGACCGCGAGCGTGGTACGACGTGAGCGCATGGCCCCGGATGCTATCCACCGGTGTGAGACCCTCTAGACATGGGTGACGGGCATGGTTGAGCTGAACCGGGCGCTGGTGGAGGAGGCCGCCAAGAAGTCGGACCTGCTGTGGCTGGACCTCCCCGGCCTGCGGCAGCCGAGGGCGGCCTGGCACGTGTGGCACGACGGCTCCGCCTACGTCCTGACCGGCGGGGAGGGCGAGCAGCCGCTGCCCGGCCTCCCGGAGTCCGCGCAGGTGACGGTGATCCTGCGCAGCAAGGACAAGGGCGGCCGGCTCGTCTCGTTCGTCGCCGACGCCGAGCCGGTCGAGCCGGGCACCGAACTCTGGGGCACCGTGGCGCCGCTGCTCGCCAAGGCCCGCCTGAACGCGGCCTCCCACGAGGGTCAGGTGGAGCGCTGGGCGACCGAGTCGTGGATCGTCCGGCTCACTCCCGCGCTGCCGGTCACCGAGTCCACCGACGACTACGCGACCGTCCGTCCCGTCCCGACGCCCGCGACGACCGCGGGCGCCCCGCCCCGCCTCTTCGGCGGCAAGCGCCGCCAAGTCGACCGGTAGCGCCCCGGCCGGTGGCGCCGGTCACGCCGGCAGCCGGCGGCCTTCGGCCACGGAGCGGAGCTTGTCGGGGTTGGCGACCAGGTGGACGGCCCGGACCCGGCCGGCGTCGTCGAGGTCGACGGTGACGGTGCTCAGCGGGCGGTCGGGACCGTCCACGACGAGGGCCGGTTCGCCGTTGAGGTCGACGTGCCGCACCCGCATGTCGGCGGGCTCCACGCCCGCGTAGGGCTGGCCCAGGATCCCGGCGAGCCAGCGGCAGACCCGGTCGGCTCCGTGGATGACGCGCCGCGCCGCCCGGACCTTGCCGCCGCCGTCCGTCCACAGCGCCACGTCCGGGGCGAGGGCCTCCATGAGCCGGTTGATGTCGCCGCCGAGGACCGCGTCGAAGAACCGCTCGGTGACCTTGCGCCGCTCGGTGCCGCCCGCCTCGAAGCGGGTGCGCCGCGCCTCCACGTGCCTGCGGGCGCGGGAGCCGAGCTGCCGCACGGACGTCTCCGACCGGTCGAGCGCGTCGGCGATCTCCGCGTACGGGTAGCCGAACACTTCCTTGAGGACGAACACGGCCCGTTCGAGGGGGCTCAGCGTCTCCAGCACGACGAGCATCGCCATCGACACCGATTCGGAGAGCTCGGCGTTGTCGGCGACGTCCGGGGAGGTCAGCATCGGCTCGGGCAGCCACGGCCCGACGTAGGTCTCGCGCCGCGCCTGCGCCGAGCGCAGCCGGTCGAGCGCCACGTTGGTGGTGATCCGGATGAGATACGCCTTGGGTTCGGCGACGTCGGTGCGGTCCTTCGAGGACCAGCGGAGCCACGCGTCCTGGACGGCGTCCTCCGCGTCGGCCGCCGTGCCCAGCATCCGGTACGCGACGGCGAACAGCAGGTTGCGGTGCTCCTCGAAGGGGTCCTCGAACGCGTCCCTCATGGCCCCACCCTTTCACGCCCCGGGGCGTTCCTCTCGTCCCGGGGAAACGTGACATGCCCCTCCCACGGGTGTCCGATATCGCCCGCCCGGTCCCGGATCAGAAAGGAGATCATGGGTAGTGTCCTCGCCATGAGCGGAGCTCCGTCACGGGTCTTCATCGCCCGGCTCGCGGGCGTCGCGGTGTTCGATCCGGCCGGTGACCAGGTCGGCAGGGTCCGCGACGTGGTGGTGTCGATGCGGCTCGCACCGCGCCCGCCGCGGGTGCTGGGCCTGGTGGTGGAGGTCACGTCGCGGCGGACCGTGTTCGTGCCGATCACGCGGGTGTCGGTCATCGAGGCGGACGCGATCGTCTTCGACGGGCGGCTGAACGTGCGGCGGTTCAGCAAGCGCGAGTCGGAGACGCTGGTCATCGCCGAGCTGCTGGACCGCACCGTCCGGTTCCGCGACGGCGGCGAACCCGTCTCGGTCGTCGACGTGTCGATGGAGCCGACCCGCACCAGGGACTGGATCGTCAACAAGGTGGCGGTGCGCCGCAGGAGGGGCCGCGGGCTCCGCAAGCGCGGCGAGACCATCGTCGTGGACTGGGACACCGTGGAGGGCTTCTCCGCCGTCGAGCACGGGCAGGGCGCCGCCGCGCTGATCGCCGCGTTCGAGGGGATGAAGCCCGCCGACCTGGCGAACGTCGTGCACGAGCTGCCGGAGAAACGGCGTTCCGAGGTCGCCGTCGCGCTCGACGACGAGCGGCTCGCGGACGTCCTGGAGGAGCTGCCCGAGGACGACCAGATCGAGCTCCTCGGCAAGCTCGGCGTGAACCGGGCCGCCCGCGTGCTGGAGGCCATGGGCCCCGACGACGCCGCCGACCTGCTCGGCGACCTGCCGACCGAGCAGCGGGAGCGGCTGCTGACGCTGATGGAGCCGCAGGACGCGGCGCCCGTCCGGCGGCTGCTGACCTACGAGGATTACTCGGCCGGCGGCCTGATGACGACCGACCCGGTGATCGTCCCTCCGGACGCGACGGTCGCCGAGGCGCTCGCGCTGATCAGGCGGCCCGACCTGAACCCGGCGCTGGCCGCGCAGGTGTACGTGTGCCGCCCGCCTACCGCGACGCCGACCGGGCAGTACCTGGGGACGGTCCACTTCCAGAAGCTCCTGCGGGAGCCGCCGCCGACGCTCGTCGCCGGGATCGTGGACACCGGGCTCGACCAGCTGCGGCCCACGATGTCGCTGGAGGCCGTCGCGATGTTCCTTGCCACCTACAACCTCGTCGCGGGCGCCGTCGTGGACGAGAACGGCCACCTGCTCGGCGCGGTGACCATCGACGACGTCCTCGACCATCTGCTGCCGCCGGACTGGCGGGAGTCGCTGATGGACGCGAGCGCGGAGGAGTCGGCGGATCCCGAGGAAGAGGCTCTCCGGGGGAAGATGTGATGACGACACGCCAGATGACCGCCCGCCTGGACCAGCCGCGGGAGATCCGCCGGACCTTCGTGCCGCACTACGACCCCGAGTCCTTCGGGCGGCTGTCCGAGCGGATCGCGCGGTTCCTCGGGACGGCCAGGTTCCTCGTCTACCTGACCGTGTTCATCACGGTGTGGATGGCGTGGAACATCCTCGCGCCGCCGTTCCTGCGGTTCGACCCGTACCCGTTCATCTTCCTGACGCTGATCCTGTCGATCCAGGCGTCCTACGCGGCGCCGCTGATCCTGCTCGCGCAGAACCGGCAGGACGACCGGGACCGCGTCCAGTACGAGCAGGACCGGGCGCAGAGCGAGCGCACCATCGCCGACACCGAGTACCTGACGCGGGAGATCGCCGGGCTGCGGGTGGCGCTGAGCGAGGTCGTCACGCGCGATTTCCTGCGCTCGGAACTCCAGCAGGTCATGAAGGAGCTGGACGCCAAGGACCCCGCCGCCTAGTCGGCGAGCTTGGCCAGGATCTCCTGCAGGCCGCGCAGATCGGGCTCGTCCAGGCGGCTCAGCAGGTAGTCGCGGACACCCTGCCGGTAGGTGGGGGTGGCCTCGTCGAGCCGGGCCCGCCCGGCGGCGGTCAGGGCCGCGTACAGGCCGCGCGCGTCGCTCGGGCACGTCTGCCGGGTGACCAGCCCCTCGCGCTCCAGCCGGTCGACGAGCCGGGTCAGCCCGCTGCGGGACAGCAGGACGCGGTCGGCGAGGTCGTTCATGCGGAGCCGCCCGGCCTCGCCGAGGTGCATGAGCACCTCGTAGGAGCCGAGCGGCAGGTCGTGGCGGGCCAGCAGATCGGCTTGCACACGGCGGGAGATCCGCGCCTGGGCTCGGAGCATCGTGCGCCAGACGAGCAATTCGGCGGCCGAGACGGTGCTGGTGGTCACGCACCGATGTTACGGCGGCGCGCGGCGACTGTGAGGACGGCCACCCGGATACCTGGGTTTTGCTTTGGGTTCGTACCATGGACCCATGGCCTCCCAGTTGACGACCGAGCAGGTGACCGCGGCGCTCGCAACCGTGAACGATCCTGAGATCCGCAAGCCCATCACCGAGCTCGACATGGTCAAGAGCGTCGACATCGACGCGGACGGCTCCGTCCGCGTCGGCGTCTACCTGACCGTCGCCGGATGTCCGATGAAGGACACCATCACCAAGAACGTCACGGAGGCCGTCTCCAAACTCGACGGCGTGGCCTCGGTGCACGTCGAACTCGACGTGATGAGCGAGGAGCAGCGCAAGGACCTGCAGACCAAGCTCCGCGGCGGCGAGCCCGCCAAGGAGATCCCGTTCGCCAAGCCCGGCTCGCTGACCAAGGTGTACGCGGTCGCGAGCGGCAAGGGCGGCGTCGGCAAGTCGTCGGTGACGGTCAACCTGGCCGCCGCGCTCGCCGCGCAGGGCCGCAAGGTCGGCGTCGTGGACGCCGACATCTACGGCCACTCCGTCCCGCGCATGCTCGGCGTCGAGAACTCGCCCACCAAGGTCCAGGACATGATCATGCCGCCGTCGGCGCACGGCGTGAAGGTCATCTCGGTGGGCATGTTCACCGCCGGGAACCAGCCGGTCGTGTGGCGCGGCCCGATGCTGCACCGCGCGCTCCAGCAGTTCCTCGCGGACGTCTACTGGGGCGACCTCGACATCCTCCTGATGGACCTCCCGCCCGGCACCGGCGACATCGCGATCTCCGTCGCGCAGCTGCTGCCGGCCGCGGAGATCCTCGTCGTCACCACCCCGCAGCAGGCGGCGGCGGAGGTCGCCGAGCGCGCCGGCGCGATCGCCGCGCAGACCCACCAGCAGGTCGTCGGCGTCATCGAGAACATGTCGTACCTGTCCTGCCCGCACTGCGGCGAGCGGCAGTTCATCTTCGGCGAGGGCGGCGGCCAGACGGTGGCGGACGCCCTGACGAAGACCCTCGGCACCCGCGTCCCCCTCCTGGGCCAGGTCCAGATCGACCCGCGCCTCCGCGAGGGCGGCGACGAGGGAGACCCCCTGGTCCTCTCCGACCCGGACGCCGGCGCCGCCAAGGAGCTCCGCACGATCGCCGACACCCTGGCCGGCCGAAGCCGCGGCCTGGCCGGCATGTCCCTGGGCATCTCCCCCAAGAGGACCTGACAGCCCACCGCGACCGTACGGCCCGGCTCGTCACCATTGCGATACGTGGCTGCCTGCACATCGAGGGACTTGGAGTGGGCCCGCAGGCACGCGCCTACGTGCATGATCACCCACGGGTCGTGCGGCCGGAGGTCGTGCTGCGACCGGAGGCCGCACGGCCCGCCGCGCGGCGGGCCGTTTCACGAGACGCGGAGCGGATCGGGAAACGGTCCGCCGCGCGCAACGGGGGGTTTGGGGGGTCGCCCCCCCAAACTAAGTAGCCTCGTTGTCGAACGGGGGGCGTTCGCCGTGGTCCAGGCGGTCGTCGGCGGCGGTGGCGTAGGAGAGTTCGTCGTCGAAGACTCCGCCCTTGTTGTTCAGGGGGGTGTCGTCGTCCTCCAGGAGGTGTTTGCGGACGAACGTCTTCGGGTTGAGGTCGTTGATGTCGAAGTCTTTGAATTCGGGGCCGAGGCCCTCCTGCAGATCCGCCTTGGCGTTGTTGGCCATCTGGCGGAACTGGCGCAGCATGCGGCCGGCCTGGCCGGCGACCTGAGGCAGTTTGTCCCCGAAGATGACCAGGGCGAGCACGGCGAGCATCGCCATCTCACCGACTCCGACGTCGAACAACCCGTCCTCCATGCAGCGAAGGGGACCGGTCCTGCGGCGGACCGGCTCCCCAAGCGTATCCCGAGCCCGGACGAACCGGACCCCCGGTATTTGCCCGGTACATGTTCGCCCGGGACCGCGTTCACGCTTTCCTAGTCGGAGCCCAGGGTGACCTCGACGGTGCTTTCGCGGCCGTCGCGCTGGTAGGTGACCGTGATGCGGTCGCCGGGGGCGCGGCTGCGGATCTGCGCGATGAGGTCGGTGGCGTCCTCGATGGGCTTGTCGTCGATGCGGGTGATCACATCGCCGGGCTTGAGGCCGGCCTTGTCGGCGGGGCCGTTCCTGGTCACCGGCTCCTGCCCGTTGACGGCCTCCGGCATGATCCGCGCGCCGCCCTCCTGGTAGCGGGGGTCGGGGAGGACGCCGAGCTTGGCCTGCCGGACGCTGCCGTTGCGGATGATCTCCTCGGCGACCCGCTTGCCCTGGTTGATGGGGATCGCGAAGCCGAGGCCGATGCTGCCGCTCGGCTGCTCGCCGAGGCCCTGCCCGCCGCCGAGGGTGGCGATGGCGGTGTTGATGCCGATCACACGGCCCTTGGCGTCCACGAGCGGTCCGCCGGAGTTGCCCGGGTTGATGGCCGCGTCGGTCTGGATCGCGTTGAGGAAGGACGCGTCGCCGCCTTCGCCGCGGGTGGGCACGGCGCGGTTCAGCGAGCTGACGATGCCGGTGGTGACCGAGCCCTGGAGGCCGAGCGGCGAGCCGATCGCGATCACCGGGTCGCCGACGGCGATCTTGCTGGAGTCGCCGACGGTGAGCGCGGGCAGCGAGTGCTCGCCCTGCGGCTGCAGGACGGCGACGTCCGAGGTGGGATCGGCGCCCTTGACGGTGGCGGGCAGCGTCTTCTTGTCGTTGAAGACGACCTCGATCGCGCTGCCGCCGGCGCCGGCGACGACGTGGTTGTTGGTGATGATGTAGCCGCCGTTGACGATGAAGCCGGTGCCGCCGACCTCGCCCTGCGAGGACTCCACGCGGATCATCACGACGCTCGGCAGGACGCGCTGCGCCACGCCGGCGACCGAGTCCGGCGGGCGGGCCTGCACCTCGCCGCCGCTGTTGGTGTCACCGCCCCCGAGGCTGATCGATCCGCCGTCGTCGCCGGGCGCGGCGACCACGCCGATCCCGGCGCCGAGCGCTCCGGCCACCAGCGCGACGATCACCGCGATGACGGCGAGGAGCCCCAGGCCCGGGCCGCTGCGCGAGGACGACGGCGGGGCGGGGACCGGCGCCCAGTTCGGGCCGCCTCCGGGCGGTGTCCCGTATCCGGCCATCGGCCGGGGGCCTCCGCCGGGCGGGGGGCCCATCGGCGCGGGCGGCGGCCCCATCGGCGCGGGCGGCGGGCCACCGGCGGGCGGCGGGCCCTGCTGCGGCCAGCCGCCGTAGGGCTGCTGCCCGTGCTGGGCGGCCCGCGGGTCCTGGTGGTGGGGCACGAACCCCGGGCGCGGGCGGTCGTCGTCCACGCCGGGCTTGCCGAGCTGGACCGGCGGCGGGGGCTGCGGCATGTCGCTCGGCGACGCGTCCTGCAGCGGCACCTCCTGCGGCCCCATGTCGGCGGCGGGCGCCGGCCGGGACAGGACGTCCTCGCTGGTGTCGGGCGGCCCGAACGACGAGTCCGGCGGCGCGAACCCGCCCGCCACGAGGCGGTCGCCGGGCGCGGACTCGTCGGCTGCGTCCTCGGCGGCACCCGGCTGCGCGGGACCGGTCTCGGGCTCGGGGTCGTCCGCAGGCTGCTCCTGGGGGATCTCCCGGTCGGTCACCGTCTCGGGCGGAGCCGCCGCCTCCTGCCGCTCAGGTTCCTGGCCGGGGACGGCGCCGCCGTCCTCCGCCGCCCTGACCGGCCCGCGGTTGTCTTCCGTCATCCCCATCTCTCCTACCGAGCATGGTCCTGGTCATCCGTGCTCATCGTGCCCGCAAAGGCATGTGAGGAGCATAAGACCTTCTGTCGATACGCTCGCCCATAAGTGATCATCTTGTTCAGTCGAACGGGTTGGCCGCGGCGGTGAGCCGGCGGGCGCCGCGGGACAGCCGCGACCAGAAGGGGTCGGCCTCCCAGGGCAGGTGCGCCGCGACCGCCTCGGCGGTGCTCTGCGGGGCGTCGGTCAGCACCGTGACCACGTAGCCGTCGTCCGCGGAGACGGCCCAGTGCCGCAGCGAGCCGGCGCCGTACACCGTCCGGCCGCGCTTGACGGTCTTCTGCCAGCCGTCCATGGCCCGTTCGTCCAGCCTGCCGGGCTGGACGAACACCGAGACGGCGGCGAGGCCGTCGGAGTAGCTGAGGTGGACGGTGCCGCCGTCCGGCTCGCGGCGGGCGTCGTGGAGGGTGAGCCGCCCCGGCAGGTCGTCGGGGACGGGCCAGCCGAGGTCGCGCAGCCCGTCGAGGTCGGCACGGTCCAGTTCGTCGCCCCACAGGACTATGTCGCCTTCGCCTCCGGAACGGTTCCCGGCGGGCCCGGGAAACCGTGCGAGCCCGTTGCGGGGGCCGTCGAGCACCGCGGGTTCCGAGGGCGGCTCGGTGAAGCTGATCTCGCTGAAGCCGCTGATCACCACGGCGCGTCCGGTGGCGTCGATCAGCTCGCGGTGCAGCATCAGCCCGGTCTCGGCGTCGATCCAGAAGCGCCCGGCGGGGCTGCCGTCCGCGCGGCGGGCCTCGACGACGCGGGCGCGCCTGCCGCAGACCGCGGAGTCCTCGACACGGACCACCGAGTAGTTCCGGGTCAGCAGGGCGAGCGTCTCCGGGGTGAAGCCGGTCGTGTCATCGGCGGCGGACTCGGTCCGGTAGCCCCGCCGGGCGGTTCCCGGCCGGTAGCGGACGCCGTCGCCGGGGGTGTGGGCCACCGACACCCGGGACGTCATGGACCGGCTGCGGCTCGCCGTCGTGAGGAACCGCCGGCCGTGGTACGGGACGCGGCTCGCGGCGTCGGCGGCGGAGCGCAGCAGCGCCACGGCGCGGGGGTCGCTGCGGACGTCCCGGGCGGCGGCCGGTTCGCCCGCGAGCGCCGCGACCAGCGCGAGGGCACCCGCCAGCCCGCAGGCCAGGGCGGTGCGGCGCCGTCCCCGGCCGAGCACGGCCCTCGCGCTCACGGCCCCGGAGCGACCGGGACCCGCGAGGACGGGTCGGTGAGCGGGTCGGTCAGCGGCGCGTCGCCGGCGGTCAGCGCGTGCTCGACGGCGAAGCGGTCGAAGGCGGGCGTGACGCTCGGCGCCTCCTGCCGCCCGCCGGCGGCGTAGGACGCGGTGCCGAGGCCGATGAACAGGGTGGCGGCGCCCATGACGAGGTAGCGGCGCCGCTGCTGAGCGGGCAGGACGGCCGCGTGCCCGGGGCGGCCGCCGTGCGGACGCGCCGAGGGAGCGCAGGCGGGTCAGGAAGTCGTCGGACGGGAGGCCGCCGGCCGCGTCGGCGAGCGGGGCGTCCGACAGGCCGCGCAGCCGCCCCTTGAGCAGGCGCAGCGCGGTGACCTCGTCCCTGCACTGGGCGCAGCCCGCGAGGTGGGCGAGGGCGCGGTCGCGCTCCTCGTGCCCCAGCTCACCGTCGACCAGAGCGGTCAGACGCTCCCCCAGACAACTCACGCCGCCTCCGTCGTTCCGTTCCATCGGGCGCGCGGACCCGCCCCGCGCGCGGTGGGCAAACCAGATTCGGACCTACACTTACACGCCCTCCGGCTGCGGCCGGAGGCCGCCCGCCACGTGCACGCCCCCCGTCGTCTCGTCGTCCTCCGCGGCTTCCACCGCCCGCAGCGCCTGGTACTCGTTCCTGGTGCCGGGCCTGCGGCGGGTCGGCGCGCGGTGCTCCAGCGCCCCGCGCAGCTGCGCCCGCCCCCGGTGGATGCGGCTGCGCACGGTTCCGAGCTTGACGCCGAGCGTCGCGGAGATCTCCTCGTAGGACAGTCCCTCGATGTCGCACAGCACGACGGCGGCCCGGTACTCGGGCGCCAGCGCGTCGAGCGCCTCCTGCACGTCGGCGTCGAAGTTGGTGTCGTCGAACACCTGCGCCGGGGTCGGCTCGCGGCCCTGGAGGCGTTCGGCGGCGTCGTCGGCGAGGCCCTCGAAGCGGATGCGCTGGCGGCGCCGCGCCATGTCGAGGAACAGGTTCGTGGTGATCCGGTGCAGCCAGCCTTCGAACGTGCCCGGCGTGTAGTTCGACAGGGAACGGAACACGCGGACGAAGACCTCCTGCGTGAGGTCTTCCGCGTCGTGCTGGTTACCGGTCAGCCGGTAGGCGAGCCGGTAGACGCGGGCGGAATGCTCGCGGACGACCTCGTCCCAGGACGGCGGTGCCCATTCTGCCTCGGGGGCGTTCTCGCGGGCGCTCGTGCCACTGCCCACCCCTTGCCTGGGGCCGACCCCCACAGCGCTTCTGAAACTGAGTGCTGCGACTCCCATGGTGCCGGGCTGTTCCTCTCTCGTGAGCCAAGGTCTCGCCTTGGAACGGCACGGTCTCGCCTGGGCTGGGGCGGTCTATACCGACTCGGTTCTCGCAGAAGGAACCCGCTCGTGAGCGAATTCCTTCCGTCGTTACAACGCGCTGAAACTCCAGTTGGTTCCCTGTCAGCGATATGGTCTTTCCAGCATGACCCAGGCGGGGGTCCCGCGAGGAGGCAGCCATCGACGCCGTTCAGGCCACCCGGGCCTATGTGGAGGATTACCTCCCCGAAGACGAGTCGCTCCTGGACGCCAGGCGCCGAGGCGAGGAGATCGGCGCCGTGCCGATCGGCGCGGCCGCCGGGGCGGCGCTGCGCTTTCTCGCCACGCTGCTCGGCGCGCGGACGGTGGTGGAGGTCGGCTCCGGCTGCGGCGTGTCCGGCATCTGGCTGATGCGGGGAATGCCGAAGGACGCGGTGCTGACGAGCGTCGACATCGACCCCGAGCACCAGCGGATGGCGAAGCAGGCGTACGTGGCGGCGGGCCTCGGCTCCTTCCGCACCCGGATGATCACCGGGCCGGCGCTGGAGGTGCTGCCGCGGCTCACCGACGGCGCCTACGACCTGGTGTTCTGCGACGCGCAGAAGCGCGAGTACCCCGAGTACCTGACGGACGCGCTGCGGCTGCTGCGGCCGGGCGGCGTGGTCGCGTTCGACAACGCGCTGTGGCACGACCGGGTCGCCGACCCGAACCGGCGCGACCCCGACACCGAGGCGATCCGCGAGGTGCACCGGATGATCCGCGACGACGAGCGGCTCGTCCCGATGCTGCTCCCGGTGGGCGACGGCCTGCTGTGCGCGGTGAAGAGCGGCTGACCCGATGGAAGCCGCCCCCGACGAAGCCGCCCCCGCCAAAGCCGCCGCCAAGGCCGCACCTGACGAAGCCGCACCTGACCAAGCCGTGCCCGCGGAGGGCCTCTCCGACGAAGGCGGGGAGGCCCGGGCCGGGGCGGGCGAGCCGTTCGCCGTCCGGGTCCGGGTGACGTGGCGGGACGCCTGGCTGCTCGTCGCGTCCCTGATCCTGCTCGCGGCGTCGGCGGCGTTCGTCGCCGGCGGCGTGACGGGCGGCGCCACCCTCGGCGGCGTCATGTTCTCGGTCTTCGGCTTCGCCGGGCTCGCGCTGTTCGGCACGGGGCTGTTCCTGTCGGCCGGGCAGATGGTCGCGCGCCGTCCCGTCCTGGAACTGGACGCGGACGGCGTCCGCCGCACCGCGCGCTGGCCGCTGCCCCGCCGGGCCGGGAAGACGCTGCCCTGGGACGACGTGCGGGCGATCGCGGCCCTGCGGCGCGGCGTCGACGGCACCCGCAGGGGCGAACTGGACTACGTCGTGTTCCTGCGCACCCCGGAACTCGTCGAGATGGCCCGGACGTCCGAACGGCCGCGGCTGGTGGCGATGACCATGCGGGACGTGCCGGCCACCGCCGAGGCCGTCCCGTGGTGCTTCGCGGTCGAGCGGAACTGGGACGCGAAGCTCCCGCGGATCGTCAAGGAGGCCAGGGCGCGCCGCCGCGTCCCGGTGATCGACCGCCGCACGAAGTGACCCCCGCGCGGTGACCCGCGCGGTGACCCGCGCGGGGGCCGTCAGCCGGTCAGCCAGCCGAGCAGCAGGCGGGTGCCGAAGCCCGTCGCGCCGCGGGTGATCTCGGCGTCGTCGGAGGTGGCGCGGCCGGGGCCGGCGATGTCCAGGTGCGCCCAGGGGCGCTCGCCGGCGAACTCGCGCAGGAACAGCGCCGCCGTGATGGAGCCGCCGCCGTAGCCGCCGCGGCCGATGTTGTTGATGTCGGCGACGTCGGAGTCGATGGCGGCGCGGTAGTCGTCGACGAGCGGGAGCCGCCACACCGGGTCGCCGGCGGCCGTCCCGGCGCTCGTCAGCGCCGCGGCGAGCTCGTCGTCGGTGGAGAACAGCGCCGCGTGCCGCAGGCCCAGCGCGACCTTGGCCGCACCGGTCAGCGTCGCCACGTCCACGATCACGTCGGGGTCGAGCGCGGCGTCCGCGTAGGCGAGGGCGTCGGCCAGCACGAGGCGCCCCTCGGCGTCGGTGTTCAGCACCTCCGACGTCTTCCCGCCGTAGTGGGTGATCACGTCCCCGGGCCGCATGGACGACCCGGACGGCATGTTCTCCGCGGCGGCGATCAGCCCGGTCACCCGGGCGCGGACGCCGAGACCGCGCAGCGCGCTCAGCACGGCGATGACCACCGCGCCGCCCGCCATGTCGGTCTTCATCGCCTTCATGCCCTCGTTGGGCTTGAGCGACAGGCCGCCGCTGTCGAACGTGATGCCCTTGCCCACCAGGACGACATGCCGCTCCGCGTCGCCGTCTGGCACGTAGGACATCTCGATCAGGCGGGGCGGGCGCGACGACCCGCCCCCGACGGCCACGAGGCCCCCGAAGCCCGCGTCGACGAGCTCCTTCTCACCGCGCACGCGAACGGTGAGACCGGTGTCGGCGGCGACCCGCTCGGCCTCCCCGGCGAGCCAGGACGGGTCCTTCTCGCGGGACGGGGTGTTGGCGAGGTCGCGGGCCAGCGCGGTGGCCTGGGCGCGGGCGGTGCCCAGCTCGATCGCCGGGGCGGCGGCTGCGGGCCCCGCCCCGGTGACGACGGCGACCGTGCCGACCGCCCTCTTCGCGGGCGGCTTCCCGATCTTGAATTCGTAGCAGGCGAGCAGCGCGCCCTCGGCGAAGGCGGCCAGGGCGGCGGCGGAGACGCCGGCGGGCGCGGCCGCGGCCAGCGCGGTCCGCCCCTTGCCGCGGCGGGCCAGTGCGGCGCCGGCCTTGCGCAGGTCGGCCGGGGCCGCATCGCCCACCCCGTACAGCAGGAGCTCCCGCACCCGGTCGCCGAGGCGGACCTGGGCGGACACGATCTCGCCCGGCTCGCCCTTGGCGTCGTGCAGCGCCAGCAGCTCGTCCAGCGTGAACGGCAGCGACTCCGCCACCTCGGTCACCGGCGCGACCGGCCCCTTCCCGACGGGGACGGCGACGACCTCGGCGTCGAGGTCGAGCGCCGTCTGCGACACGGTGCCGCCGGCACCGCGCATGCGGGTCTCGATGGGCATGGCGGCGGTTCCCCCCTGTGCGTCGTGCTGCCTACGGGAATGGCAAGGGCCCCGGCGGTTCCGCCGGGACCGTCACCAGTAAGCCGGGATCGGCGGCGTCGTCAGCCCACGACTTCCTTGATGGCGTTGCCGAGTTCCTTGGCCTCGTCGGCGGAGAGCTCGACCACGAGACGGCCGCCGCCTTCGAGAGGGACCCGCATGACGATGCCGCGTCCCTCCTTGGTCACTTCGAGCGGACCGTCTCCCGTCCGCGGCTTCATCGCCGCCATGCGTGCATCCCCTTCCTGCGTAGGGCCGCGGCCTCGCACACCCTTGGCCGCGTGGCCGCGTGTCGCATCCGCGTCATCAATAGGTGGTCCATTATCTCGTCTTCCGGGCGCGAAGTGGTAACGATCAGCCTCCAGATCGGCCGAGCGGTGCGCCGGAGGCGTGCGGATCGGCGCCCGCCGGCCGTGGTCCGCGGGCCCTTGCCCGCCGCCCCCGGGTTCGCGGATGGTTGCCTTGGGAGATCTACTACGGACCATGGAGGACACCGATGTCTGAGACCGTGCGCTACGACGTGACCGACGGTGTGGGAACTATCACACTGAACCGCCCGGACGGCATGAATTCGCTGACGGCCGAGATGAAGGAGCTGCTGCGCGCGACCGTGGTCCGCGCCGCGGCCGATCCCGCGGCCCGCGCGGTGATCCTCACCGGTGCCGGGCGGGCCTTCTGCGCCGGGCAGGACCTGCGTGAGCACGGCGACAACCTCGCCGCGGGCAAGGGCCTGGACGACACGGTCCGCAAGCACTACAACCCGATCGTGCTGGCGATAGCGGGCATGCGGAAACCGGTCGTGGCGGCGGTGAACGGGGTGGCGGCGGGCGCGGGGGCCGCGCTGGCGTTCGCGTGCGACCTGGTCGTCGCGTCCGACAAGGCACGGTTCGCGACGGCGTTCACCGGGATCGGCCTCGCCCCCGACAGCGGCATGTCGTGGACGCTCCAGCGGCTCGTCGGCCGCGCCAAGGCCGCCGAGCTGCTGCTGCTGGGCGAGCCGGTGAAGGCGCAGGAGGCCCTGGAGCTCGGGCTGGTGAGCCGGGTCGTCCCGGCGGACGAGCTGGCCCCGGCGTCGGTGGAGCTGGCCCGCCGCCTCGCCGAGGGCCCGACGGTCTCCTACGGCGCGGTGAAGGCGGCGCTCGACCACGCGGCGACGCACGACCTGGCGTCCTCGCTGGAGCGGGAGGCCGAGCTCCAGGACGAGTGCGCGGAGACCAGCGACCACCGCAACGCGACCGAGGCGTTCCTGAAGAAGCAGCAGCCCGCGTTCGAGGGCCGGTAGCCCGCACCCGGCCGGTGGGGCCGCCCGCACCGGTCAGCGGCCTCAGCGGTAGGCGCCGCGGCGGTGACAGCCGGTCAGATGGTCGTCGACCAGGCCGCACGCCTGCATGAGGGCGTAGGCGGTGGTGGGGCCGACGAAGCGGAAACCGTGCTTCTTCAGCTCCTTGGCCAGGGCCTTCGACCCGTCGGTGTACGCGGGCACGTCCGCCGTGTCCGCGTACGCCGGCGCGCCGGGGTCGGCGTAGCGCCACGCGGTCGCGGCGAGGCCGCCGGGGAGGTCGAGCGCGGCGCGGGCGTTGCCGATCGCCGCCTCGATCTTCGCCCGGTTGCGGACGATGGAGGCGTCGCCCAGCAGCCGCTCGACGTCGGCGGGGCCGAACGCGGCGACCTTCGCCAGGTCGAACCCGGCGAACGCGGCGCGGAAGCCCTCGCGCTTGCGCAGAATCGTCAGCCACGACAGCCCGGACTGGAACGCCTCCAGGCAGAGCCGCTCGTAGAGGCCCTGGTCGTCGCGGACGGGGCGGCCCCATTCCTGATCGTGGTAGGCGACGTAGTCGGGCGCGGACAGGCCCCACGGGCAGCGGGCCAGCCCGTCGTCGCCCCGGATGGCGGTGCTCACCCGCCCGTTCTACCTCACGCCTGTGACAGCGCGGCCAGCCGCCGCAGCCCGAGGGTCATGAACGCCTTCACGACGGGGCCCGCGACGATCCATCCGGCGCGTCCCAGCGGGCCGAGCGGCAGGTCGACGCGCTCGGCCCACACGATCCGGCTGCCGAGGCCCTCGGGGACGACCTTGAACCACGCCTCGCCGCGCACGACGCGCCCGGTGTGCCGCACCGCGACGCGGCGGCCGTCCCGCCAGTCGGTGATCACCATCGTGTCGAGGAAGCCGACCGGGCCGACGCCCGTCCAACCCCGGATCTCGTCGCCGACCTTGTCGCCGCCTTCCGCGCGGGTGAAGGGCATCCACTCGCCGTGCCGGGGCCAGTCGGTCAGGACCGCGAAGACGCGTTCCGCGGGGGCGTCCGAGACGGCCTCGGCGTGGACGGCGACGACGCTCACCGGTGGTCCTCCTTCGCGCCGCCGACCGGCTCGTCCGCCGCGCGGCCGACGTTCGCCCCGCCCGCGCCGTTCTCCTCGCGCGCCGGCGGCGCGCCGTTCCAGCTCGGCTCCTCCAGGCCGTGCAGGGCGCCGACCGGGCCGCCGCGGTCTGCCGGGGCGTCGCGGTCCTCCGGGGCGCCGTGCAGCTCGTGGAGCTCGTGGAGCCGCTGTTCGAGCGCGGCGACGCGGGCGTCGCGTTCGTGCAGCGCGTCGGCGAGACGGTGCAGGGCCTCGTCCGTCAGCTGCGGCTGGTAGCCCCAGAACGTGCGGGGCAGCCGCAGCCGGACGACGTCCTCCCCGGTGATGGGACCGCCGTCCGCGCCGACCGGAAGCGGCGGATAGTCCGGATGGGTCTCGGCCAGCTCGCCGCCCCTGCCCATGGCGAGGGCGACGACGGCGCCCAGCACGGCCAGGCCGGCCAGGACGAGGACCACGACCACGATCAGGCTCCGTTCTGCTCGCACCCCACTGGGAAGACGTTCCCCAGTCCACGATCGTGCCACGCTTGACGGTATGGGGATGCAAGAGCGGAGAGTCCTTTCACCGGACGCGCCGGTTCCGGACGGCGTCGTGGACGCCGGCACGTCGCCGGTGACCGGCCGGATCGAGCGGCTCACGGCCGGTGACGCCGTGGTCCTCGTCACGCTGGAGACGGACGCGCGGGAGCCCGACCCCGGTCTGCTCGCCGCCGCGTCCGTCTACGCGTGGCTGGGCGTGTCGCTCTTCCGCGTGCCGGAGTCGCAGGCGGCCGCGGTGCGCGAGGTCCTGGACATGGTCGCGTCCATCGAGGGCACCCGGCCCCCGGCGGTGTCCCGCCGGGGGCTCGCCTGACCCGGCTAGCCGCGGAGGCGGTGCCAGGGCCCCTGCACCGCGAACGTCGCGCCCGGGCCCGATTGGCGGCTGAAGAACAGGATGCGCCCGTCCGGGGAGAACGTGACGCCGGTGAACTCGCTGTCGTTGCGGGCGTTGCGCGCCATCGCGAACGGCTTGTTCTCGCGCGTGGTGCCGACCAGGTACTGCTCGCCGCCGCCGTCCTCGGCCAGGATGACGCCGCCGCCGTACGGGGAGACGGTGATGTTGTCCGGGCCGTCGAAGCGCCCGCCGGGCTTGAAGACGAGCTGGAGCTCGACCTCGTTGCGGCGCGGGTCGTAGGTCCAGACCTGGCCCGCGTGGTCACCGGCGGCGCCGGACGACCTCCTGGAGAAGCTGGCGACGAAGTACGCCTTGCCGTGCCCCCACCAGGCCCCTTCGAGCTTCTGGCTTCGCGTGATGTCGTCGAACTGCTTGCGGACGGACGTCTGCCCGGCCAGCGGGTCCGGGACGCTCACCCACCGGGCGGGCAGCCGGGTGCCGGGCTCGGTGACCATCGACAGGTCCGGGACGCCCGGGACGTTCAGCGCATCCAGCGTCCCGCCCGCCAGGTAGCTGTGGTAGCCGCCGCGGTGCGAGCGGGGACGGAACCGGTAGAACAGCCCGAACGGGCCGGACGCGTCCTCGGTCAGGTAGGCGGTGTTGGTGTGCGGGTCGACGGCGACGGCCTCGTGGGCGAAGCGGCCGAGCCCGGTCAGCGGGACGGGCCTGGTGTCCCTGCCGTACGGGTCGACCTCGAAGACCCAGCCGTGGCTCTTGCTCTCGCCGCGGATGCCCTCGGTCTCCTCGCACGTCAGCCAGGTGCCCCAGGGCGTGCGGCCGCCGGCGCAGTTCACGGCCGTCCCGGCGAGGCTGACGTACTGGGACAGGAGGTTGCCGTCGCGGTCGACCTCAAGGGTGGTGGTGCCGCCGTTGGCCACCGGGTCGTAGGTCAGCTCGGGGGTCCCGACGGCACGGGTGCCGTTGGTGCCCTGCTCGTGGTTGAGCACCAGCAGGGTGTTGCCGGGGCGGCCGCCGCGGCCCCTGCCGTGGCCGCGGTGGCCGTGGCCGGCGCGTACCGGGAACGAGGCCATGCCGTCCTGGTGGCCGGGGACGACGACGCCATCGGAGATGGGGTCGCCTTCCGTCGTCAGGATCTTGTACGAGAAGCCCTTGGGCAGGTCCAGGACGCCCTCGGGGTCGGGGATCAGGGGGCCGTAGCCGTACGCCTCTCCGGTGGCGGCGCCCGCGGAGGTCTGGAAGATGCCGTCCAGGCTTCCGGCGAGGGCGATCGACAGCGCGCCGGCCGCGCCGCCTTTGACGACTCCGCGACGGGTCACGGACATGGGGGACTCCTTCACGTGAGGGGATCACGTGGGAGCCTGGTCGCCGCCCCTGAACCGCCGGTTAACGATCATCGGACGGGCGGGAAAGCCCCAGGACAATCTTGTGCGGTGAGGTGGGCGACCTCGGCGACGGCGGAGCCGGCGAGGTCGAAGCCGGCGACGCACGCGAGGTAGCCGGGGGCGTCCCAGTCGTCACCGCCGGGCTTCCCGCGGAGCGGGAGGTAGGTCCCGCCCGCCTGCCTGACCAGCAGCAGCCCGGCCGCGATGTCGTAGGCGTTGATGGACGAGTCGTAGGCGACGTCCGTCCAGCCCGCCGCGACGTGCGCGAGGGTCAGCGCGGCGCTGCCCGGCCTGCGCACGGTGGCGAACGCGCCGATCAGCTCCCCGTAGCGCCGCAGCGTCTCCGTCCGGTCGCCCTCGGCCAGGTCGTACGGGCCCGGGTAGGAGGTGGCGAGCACCGCGCCCCGGTCGCCGGTCGCGCCGGTGCTGCGGATCGGCTCGCCGTTGCAGGTCGCGCCGTCCAGGGAGGCGGTGAACATGTCGTCGTGGATCGGGTCGTACACCACGCCCGCGACCAGTTCCCCGTCCACGACGGCCGCGATGGACGTGCAGAAGAACGGCAGGCCGACCGCGAAGTTGGCCGTCCCGTCGATGGGGTCGACGTACCAGCGGACGCCGCCGTCCCGGCCCTGGACGCCGCCCTCCTCCCCCACGACGACGCAGCCCGGGGTCTGCTCGCCGAGCACTTCCCGGATGGTCTCCTCCGCCGCGCGGTCGTGCTCGGTGACCGGGTCGTGGAAGTCCAGCTTGAGGTCGATCTCGGGGCGGGAGCGGAACGCCGTCCGCAGCCGGTCGCCGGTCGTGCGGGCGGCGAGCTCGGCGATCGCGGCCAGTTCCCGTGAGGCGGGCACGTCGGCGTTCATTTGTCTCCTGCCAGGGCCGGTTCAGGGGCGCGCACGTCTCGACGGTATCCGAGGGCGCGCGAACACCGATCCGCAAGTACCGGTCGGCGAGTGGTCAGAGCTGGGTCTCGGCGTAGTCGCTCGCGGAGAACTCGATGCGGGGCTGGGACCGCTCAAGGAGGTCGAACGCCTCGGGGACGGTGGTCGTCCAGCCGATCGCGTCCCAGATGCGGTGGCGGGCGAAGCCCTGCTCGGTGAGGCTCACCATCAGCTCGCGGAGCGGGTCGTAGACGCCGGTCGGGTCGAGGACGACGACGGGTTTCTCGTGCATGGACAGGACCCGGGCCGTCCACACCTCGAACAGCTCCTCCAGCGTGCCGATGCCGCCGGGCAGGATGAGGAAGGCGTCGCTGCGGCGGTCCATCTCGCCCTTGCGGGTCCGCATGTCGGGGGTGACGATCAGCTCGTCGTTGTCCTCGTCGGAGATCTCGACGCTGACGAGGCCCTCGGGGATCACCCCGACGGTGCGGGCGCCGCCGGCCCGCGCGGCGCGGGCGACGGCGCCCATGCACGACACCTGGGCACCGCCGCTGACCAGGCTGTGGCCCCGCCGGGCGAGCTCGGCGCCGGCGTCCGCGGCGAGATCGACGTAGCGGCGGTCGATCCTGCCGCTGGACGAGCAGAACACGCAGACGGCAAGCGGCTTCGCGGAGGTCACCGGGCCAATCTAACCGCTGACCGGCCCGGGTGCCCCGCTAGTGCGCCGCGATGTCCCTGCGCCGGAAGCCGAGCATGCCCAGGGCGGACAGGACGGCGGTCAGCGCCAGCAGCCAGGCGAAGGGCACGGCGGTGAACGCGGCGCCGGGGAACTTCGGCACGTGGGTGAACGGCGACACGTTCAGGATCCGCTGGTCCAGGTCGAGCGCCGGCCCGAACATCGAGATGACGATGAACAGGCCGACCGCGGCCCAGATCGCGCCGTTGAAGCGGGGCGCCAGCCCGAACAGGGCGAGTGCCATCGCCGCGACCAGCCAGATGGCGGGCAGCTGCGCCAGCGCCGCCCCGAGGACGCGCGGGAGTTCGCGGCCGACGTCACCGACGTTCAGTCCGTGCGCCAGCCCGGCGGCGGCGCCCGCGACGGCCATCGCGGCGGCGGGCCCCAGCAGCGCGAACACCAGGTGGCTCGCCGCCCACCGCAGCCGGGCGGTCGCCGTGGCGAGCAGCGGCTCGACGCGCTGGCCCGTCTCCTCCGTGCGCAGGCGCAGCGTCGCCGAGACCGCGTAGGCGGCGGCGACCAGGCCGAGGACGCCCATCGCCGTGGCGAAGAAGGCGTCCATGATGCCGGACTGCCCGCCGAGGCTCCGGAAGACCTCCGCCAGCTCGGGGTTGTCCCGCACCATGTCCCGTACGCCGCCGGCGACGGCGCCGTACACGACGCCCAGCGCGGCGAACCCGGCGAGCCAGCCGTACAGGGCACGGCTCTGGAGCCGCCACCCGAGCCCGAACGGGCCGGACAGCCGCGGTGCGGCGGCGGCCGGTCCCGGCTTCGGCGGCAGGAGGCCCGCGCCGACGTCGCGGCGGGCCGACAGCGCCGCGGCCGCCGCCGTCAGCGCCGCGACGAGCACGGCGACCAGGGCGAGCGTCCACCAGCGCTCCCCGCCGTAGGGACGCACCCGCTGCGCCCAGCCGAACGGGGAGAGCCAGCCGAGCCAGGACAGCGCGTTGCCCTCGCCGCCGACGTCGGCGGCCATCCGGACCACGAACGCGCCGCCGAGCGCGCTGACGGCCGCTCCCCTGGCCGCGCCGGCGCCCTCGCTGAGCTGGGCGGTGATGCCGGCGACCGCCGCGAACGCGCAGCCGCCGGCCGCGAACTGGAGGCCGAAGGCCAGCGATCCGGCGAGCGGGAGGTCCTGGGCCGCCATGCCCGCGGCGAGCAGCACGGCGATCGCGAGATTGGCGGCCAGCGTGACGATGAGCGCGGCGGCCAGGCCCGCGCCGCGGCCGGTGACGGTGGCGCCGAGCAGCTCACGGCGCCCGGCCTCCTCCTCGGTCCGGGTGTGCCGGATGACCGTCAGCGCGCTGATGATGCCGATCACCACGGGCATGAACCCGGCGCGCTGGACGACGATGCCGCCGATGTCGCCGCTGTACAGCGGCCCGTAGAGCGCCAGGAAGGTCGGGTTCGTCCCGGTGGTCGCGGCGTACTGGAGCCGGTCGGTGACGGTGGGGAGCAGCGCCTCGGTGGCGGGGACGAGGTTGACCGTCACGAGAGCGGGCGCCACCACCCACAGGGGGAGGATGAACCGGTCGCGCCGCAGGATGAGCCGGATCAGGCCCCCGGTTCCCGTGAGCGAACTCATGTCGTGGCCTTCTCGGCGAGTTCGTCCTTGTAGTGCCGCAGGAACAGCTCCTCCAGCGTCGGCGGCCGGCTGACCAGGCTCCGGACCCCGACCTGGGTGAGGCTGCGCAGCGCGTCGTCCAGCCGGGTGGTGTCCACCTCGAACCTGATGGTCGTCCCGTCTATCGCGACGTCGTGGGCGCCCGGCAGCGGGAGCCCGTCCGGCGGGGCCGCCAGCTCGGCGTGGATCGACGTGCGGGTCAGGTGCCGCAGCTCGTCGAGGGTGCCGGACTCGACCGCGGCGCCCTTCCGGATGATCGTCACCCGGTCGCACAGGGCCTCGACCTCGGACAGGATGTGGCTGGACAGCAGAACGGTCCGCCCCTCGTCCCGCGCCTCGCGGACGCACTCCTGGAAGACCTCCTCCATGAGGGGGTCGAGGCCGGAGGTGGGCTCGTCCAGGAGCAGCAGCTCGGCGTCGGAGGCCAGCGCGGCGACGAGGCCGACCTTCTGCCGGTTGCCCTTGGAGTAGGCGCGGCCCTTCTTGCGCGGGTCGAGCTCGAACCGCTCCAGCAGCTCGGCCTTGCGGCGCTCGTCCGTCCCGCCGCGCATCCGGCCGAGCAGGTCGATCACTTCGCCGCCGGACAGGTTCGGCCACAGCGTCACGTCGCCGGGGACGTAGGCGAGGCGGCGGTGCAGTTCGGTGGCGTCGCGCCAGGGGTCGCCGCCGAGCAGCCGGGCCGTGCCCGCGTCGGCGCGCAGCAGGCCGAGCAGGACCCTGATGGCGGTCGACTTCCCGGAGCCGTTCGGGCCGAGGAAGCCGTGCACCTCGCCTTGCCGGACGGTCAGGTCGAGGCCGTCCAGTGCACGGGTCCGGCCGAAGTTCTTGACCAGGCCGGATACCTCGACGGGTGATGGGTTCGCTTTCACCGGTTCTCCTCGGATGGGGGTTGCACGCCCTCGGCCATCATGGATTTCAGGGCGGTGCGGGTCTGCTCGACCAGCTCGGGTGTGAGGAGCCGGTCGTCGAGGACGTCGAGCATGGCGAGGGCCATCCGGGGATAGCCCTCGCCCAGCAGGACGTCGGCGCCGAAGGCGCGGGAGAGGTGCTCGTTGAGGACGATGACCCCGAAGCTGATGGCGGTCATGACGGCCGCGTAGCCGCGCAGGTCGTCGGTCTTGGCCTTGGCCATCCCGGGGGCCCCGTGTTCGAGCATCTCCTCGCTGAACTCGACGGCGTCGTCGAACAGCGTGCGCGCGGCCGCGGATCCGTCGGTCAGGGCGCGCACCAGGTAGCGCTGGATGGGCCGGCCGGTCCGCATGGCGATCGAGAGGAAGTCCGGGCTGGCCATGCCCCCGGCGAGCGCCTCCCGCTTGATCTCGCGGATGCTCTCGATGACGTACTCGTCGCACGCCCGGCGCAGCGCCTCCTTCGTGCCGAAGTGGTGCTGGACCAGCGCGGGCGAGACACCGGCGGTCTTCGCGATGCCCCGGATCGTCGCGCCCTTCACGCCGTGGTCCGCGAACTCCAGCAGCGCCGCGTCCCTGATCCGGGCGCGCCCGGTCAGGTCCTCGGGCCGCGTTCGTCGTGCCATCCCCAACTCACCTGTACGTATGTTCAGCGGACTATACGTTTGTACACTGTACTCCTGTACAGGCGCGGGCGTCCAGGAGGGGTCAGCCGCCCCCGGGAAGCTCGCCGAGCGTCACCTTGACCTCCTGTTTCGAACCGTCCTCCTGCTGGATCTCGACCGGCACGGTGTTGCCGGGGTCGAGATTCGCCAGGACGGTGGTCAGCGCCGTCTGGGTGGGCGTCGGGGTGCCGTTCACCGAGAGGATCAGCTGGCCGGGCTCAATGCCCGCCTTGGCGGCGCCGCTGTCCTCCATGACCTCCACCACCACGACCGCGGACCGCTGCCCGCTCTGCGGGTCGACGAGCGTGCGCACCACCACGCCGAGCGCCGCCCGGCCGGAGTCGGAGACCTCGCCGGACCTGATGAGCTGCGGGACGATCCGCTTGACGGTGTCGCTCGGCGTCGCGAACCCGATGCCGGGCGCCGCGCCCCCGGCCGCCGGGTCCTGGGCGGCGGCGGTCGGGACGCCGATGACCTCCCCGTTGAGCGTGACGAGGGCGCCGCCGCTGTTGCCCGGGTTGATCGGCGCGCTCGTCTGGATCGCGTCGGCGATCGTCGAGCCGGAGAAGTCGCCCTCGCCCTGGGTCGAGACCGTCCGGTGCAGCGCCGACACGATGCCGTTCGTCACGCTCCCGGACAGTCCGAGCGGGTTGCCCATGGCCAGGACCATCTGGCCGACCTCCGCCTCGCTGGAGTCGCCCCACGTGGCCGCCTTGAGGGAGCCGCCGTCCACCTTGACCACCGCCAGGTCGTCGGGGGCGAACGCGCCAACGAGACTGGCCTCCTGCGGGGAGCCGCCACTGGACGCCGTGACCCGTATCTGCCGCGCCCCCGCCACCACATGGGCGTTGGTGACGATGTGGCCCTGGTCGTCGTAGACGACCCCCGAGCCCTCTCCCCCGCCTGTCTCGATCTTCACCACGGAGGGCAGCACGGTGTCGACGACCCGCTCGAACTGCTCCTGCACCTGGGCCGCCGCCCCCGTCGCCTGGATCGAGTTCGGGCCCGGCCTGGCCGTCTCGCCGGCATCGCCATCGCCGTCACCGCCGCTGCATCCGGCGACCAGGAGCAGGCCCATCGCCGCCGCGCACACTGTCACGCTCGTGTTCCGGTTCACGTTCCACCTCCGACGGACTCGTTCCCGCCTCGCGGAGAACAGGCATGGAACCGGTCACGACTTCGCCATGACGCAGGGGGATTTCGGAATACGGCGTTAGGGCACCGGCGGAACGGATAGCCGTTCTTCGAGATCACCGGCCGTCCGGAACGCAGCGAGGAGAGGAACCGTGTGCGGCAGCGAGATCCGTAGCATGCTCCAGCCCTTCCTGCTCCTGCTGATCCACCAGCGGCCGGACCACGGCTACGAGCTGATCGAGCGGCTCGCGAGGATGGGCGTCGCGGACGTCGAGCCGGGGCACGCCTACCGGGTGCTGCGCGCCCTGGAGCGGGAGCGGCTGCTGACGTCGAGCTGGGTCCCCTCGGACGCCGGGCCCGCCCGCCGGCGCTACGAGCTGACGGCGGAGGGCCTCACCGATCTCCGGGCGCGGATGGCGAGCCTGGCCCGGTTCGGAACCGTCCTGGAGTCCTTCCTGCTGTTGTGGGGGGAGAAGCCGGAATCATCCGTTCCTCCCCCCGCCCCGGTCGATTCGCGGGTCGATTCGCGCTAGCGCTCTCACATGCGCGAGATCCGGATGTAGCGGCGCATCGCCGGCCATTCCCGCCACATCAGCGCGGCGAATCCGGCGGTGGCCACGCAGGCCGTCGCGATCATTGCCTTCCGCATTTCCTACCTCCTCCCTCGGTTCAGCCGGGCGGCACGTTCGGCATGCTCGGCAGGATCGGGTCGCGCCTGCCGGCGCGGATACCGGTCGAGCGCCGCGAGTCGGCGGTGCCGTCCTCGTGGTGCCCGACCTCGTTCTTGTAGGCGCCCTTCTCGTTGCCCTGGCGGACGCCCTTGACGTGCGAGGGCGCGTCGGGCTTCACGTGCGGCCTCCCGGTACGGATCTCGGCCATCACTCCTCCTCCGTCTCTGTCAGGTCCCTGAAGAACGCGTCGATCTCGTGCCACACCCGGCTTCCCCCGGACATGCCCGTCCATGACCGCCGGATGACGCCGACGAGCCGGTAGCAGTCGTCGATCGGCACGAGCCACTGCTCGTCGGCGCCGCGCACCGTGTTGACCAGCAGCGCCTCGACGCCCGGACGCAGCGACGCCAGCCGCGGCGCGCGGGCGGTCACGTCCGCCCAGACACCCGGGTCCACGGTCCACTCGGTGGCGCCCATGGGGCTCGGGTAGCGGGCGGTGACGGCGCCGTCCCGGCCGGCCACGAAGAAGGCCAGCCCGACCGGGACGCCCAGATCCGCGGCGGGCACGCCGCCGAGCCGCTCCCTGCGCCGGGGCACGAGCCGGTAGTGGCCGTATCCGGCGCCCTCCCGCTGGAACAGCAGGCCGCACGCGCGGCAGGCGCACAGCAGCTCGCCGTTGCTCTCGTCCAGGACGTGGGCGTGCGGCTCCGGGGCGGGCGCGTCGCAGAGGCCGCACGTGTCGGTGCCCTCCCGCGCCGCCGGGCCCGGCGCCGCGGACGCCCGCCTGATCGCCCGGTCGAGAGCCCCGGACCTCACGCGGCACCGTCCGCCGCCGCCGCGGGCGGCCGCATCAGCGAGTCGACCGGGACGAACGCCGGCGGCGCCTTCGGGGCCACCAGGTCCACGCCGGCCAGCTCGGGGGCGGCCGCCAGCACGGCCTCCCGGACGAGTTCCCCGGCGGGGGCCGCGCCGCCCCCGCATCCGCCGCCCTTGAGGCCGACCCGCGCGGTCCCCGCCTCGATGCCGACGAGGTCGACCTCGAAGCCCTGCCGGTTCAGGCGCGGCCGGAGGCCGTCCAGCGTCCGGGCCACGCGCCGCTCGACCGGCTCGGGATGGACGTCGTGGAGCACGAGCAGGTGACCGACGAGGTCGTCCTCCACCAGGGACTCGGCGGCGGCCGCGGGGATGTGCTCCATCACCCGCGCCAGGGCCTCCCCGTAGACCTCGGTCAGCAGGGTGACCGCGTCCAGGGCGGTTCCGGCCGTCGCGCCGGGCGTCTGCTCCAGCCTGCCCAGGCCCTCGTCCAGGCGAGCCAGCCGGTCGGCCACGGCCGCCTCGTCCAGGCGGGCCCGCGGCTCCTCACTCATGGGTCGCCCCGAACATCGGCGAATGCATCTTCTTCAGCGTCCGCCCGCCGCCGACGTACATGTGGACGCCGCACGGCAGGCACGGGTCGAAGCTGCGGACGGCGCGCATGATGTCGACGCCCTTGAAGTCGTCCGGGCCGTTCTCCTCGAAGATCGGCATGTCCTGGACGGCGTCCTCGTACGGGCCGGGCGTGCCGTAGCTGTCGCGCGGGCTGGCGTTCCACGGCGTCGGCGGGTACGGGTGGTAGTTCGCGATCTTCTTGTCCTTGATGACGAGGTGGTGGGACAGCACCCCGCGCACCGCCTCGTGGAACCCGCAGCCGATCGCCTCGTCCGGGACCTCGAAGTCCTCGAAGACCCTGGTGTCCCCGTCGTGGACGCGGCCGAGCGCCTGCTCGACGAAGTACACCGCCATCGCCGCCGCGTAGGCGATGAAGTAGCCGCGGGCCCGGTCGCGTTCCAGGGCGTTGGACCACTTCGGGATGCGCCATTCGAGCGTCGTCTCCGGCAGCCGCTCGCCCTTCGGCAGGTTGATCTGGACGCTCGACCCGGTCGACTTCACGTACGGGGTGTCGACCAGGCCGGCCAGCGCGGTGCTGTACAGCCGCGCGAACGGGCCGCCGCCGGTGTCCAGCGCGAGGTGCTCCCCGGTCTGCGGGTGCAGCCAGCGCGGGCTCATCACCCAGGAGTACTTCTCGTCGAAGTCGCGCTTCTGCGGGACGGGAACCGTGGTCTGGTTCCACGGGTGCCGCATGTCGACCGGGTTCCCGAGCGGGTCGAGGGTGACGAACGGGTCCTCGTTCACCCAGTCCTCGTAGTAGGAGCTGCCCAGCAGGATGCGCATGCCGAGGTTGATGTCGACCAGGTTCGTCGTGAGCAGCTCGCCGTCGATGATGATGCCCGGGGTGACGTACATCGCCTTGCCCCACCGGTCCATCGTCTCGTACCGGTAGTCGACCACCGACGGGTCCTGGAACGCGCCCCAGCAGCCGAGCAGGACGCGGCGGCGCCCGACCTCCTCGTAGCCCGGCAGCGCCTCGTAGAAGAAGTCGAAGACGTCGTCGTTCATGGCGACGGCCTTCTTGACGAAGTCGACGATCCCGATGAGGCGGGACAGGTAGTCGGTGAACAGGGTCGGGGACGGCATCGTCCCGACGCCGCCCGGGTAGACGGTCGAGGGGTGCACGTGCCGCCCCTCCATCAGGCAGAACATCTCCCGGGTGGTGCGGCTGATCTGGAGGGCCTCCTTGTAGACCTCCCCCTCGAACGGGTTGAACGCCTCCATGATCTCGGCGATCGTCCGGTACCCGTGGACGGCCGCGTTCGGCGCGTCGGTGGTCTTCGCCTTCTTCAGCACGCTCGGGTTGGTGTCCTTGACCATCGCCTCGCAGAAGTCGACGAAGACGAGGTTGTCCTGGAAGAGCGTGTGGTCGAACATGTACTCGGCCGCTTCGCCGAGGTTGATGATCCATTCGGCGAGCGGCGGGTTCTTGATGCCGTACGCCATGTTCTGCGCGTACACCGAGCACGTGGTGTGGTTGTCGCCGCAGATCCCGCAGATCCGGCTGGTGATGAAGCCCGCGTCGCGGGGGTCCTTGCCCTTCATGAACACCGAGTAGCCGCGGAACAGCGAGGACGTGCTGTGGCACTCGGCGACCCGCCGGTTCGCGAAGTCGATCTTGGTGTAGATGCCGAGGTTGCCGATGATGCGGGTGATCGGGTCCCACGACATCTCCACGAGCTGCCCGGGTTCGGTCCCGGCGGGCCTCGGCGCGGTCTTCGCCATCGATGTGTCCTCTCTGACTGCTTGGGCCTAGGGCTAGGGCCGCCAGCGCGGGTCGTAGCCACTGGTCAGCACCTCACGGTTGTGGTGCCACCGGGGTTCCTTGTTCGCGGTCGCGTTGGTGAGGCCGCGCATCCGGCGGATGAAGGCGCCGTACGGCCGGATCAGCGTCGACGACAGGCTGCTGCCGGGCGGGGCGTCCATGAACGGCATGAACTTGTCCGGGAAGCCCGGCATGGTGCAGGCGATGCAGATGCCGCCGACGTTCGGGCAGCCGCCGACCCCGCCCATCCAGCCGCGCTTGGGGACGTTGCAGTTCACCACCGGACCCCAGCAGCCGATCTTCACCTGGCACTTCGGCGAGTTGTAGTCCTTGGAGAAGTCGGCCTGCTCGTAGTAGGCCGCGCGGTCGCAGCCCTCGTGGACCGTCTTGCCGAAGATCCACTGGGGCCGCAGCATGTCGTCCAGCGGCGGGGGCGGCGCGGTGCCCGCCGCGTGCTGGAGCACCCACGTGAGCGTCTCCATGAAGTTCTCGGGCTGGACCGGGCAGCCGGGGACGTTGACGATCGGCAGTCCGCCCGCCGACCGGAAGTCCCACCCGAGGTAGTCGGCGAGGCCCATGCACCCGGTCGGGTTGCCCGCCATCGCGTGGATGCCGCCGTACGTCGCGCACGTGCCGGCCGCGACGACCGCCCACGCCCGCGGCGCGAGCCGGTCGAGCCACCAGTCCAGCGTCACCGGCTCGCCGGTGTCCGGGTCGTTGCCGAACGACGACCAGTGCCCGTCCCCGTTGATCTTCTCGTTGGGGACCGAGCCCTCCAGCACGAAGATGAAGGGCTCCAGCTCGCCGCGGGCCGCCGCCCGGAACGGGGCCAGGAAGTCCTCGCCGCCCTGCGACGGCGAGAGCACCTTGTTGTACAGGTGCACCTTCGGCAGCCCCGGGATGAGCCCGTTGACCACGTCCTCGATCGACGGCTGCCCCGACGCGGTGACCGACACGGTGTCGCCGTCGCAGCTCATGCCCTCCGAGATCCACAGGATGTGGATCTCCTTGAACCCGTTCTCGCCGTTCACGGTGTACCTCCTCAGTCGCGGGCCGGTTCGCGGGCCGGTTCGCCGGCCGGTTCGCGGGCCGGCGCGTCCACGGTGATCGACTCCAGGACGACGTCCTCGCGCCCGGCGCTCCGCACGTCGACGGAGCCGCACGCCGGGCAGGCCGCCAGCGCCGTGGCGGAGTTCACCGGCGTCCGGGCGCCGCAGCGGTCGCAGCGCACCGAGAGCGGCTCCAGCACCAGGTCGAGCGCGGCGTCCTCGGCCGCGGTGCCCGCCGCGGCGACCCGCACGCCCTGCTCGATCACCTCCGGGTCGACCGGGTGGCCGCCGACGCGGACCCGCATGCCCCGCACCGGGCGGCCGTCCGCCCGGCGGAGGGCCGCCTCGACGATCCCCTCGCACATCCCCAGCTCATGCATTCGTCCGCTCCACTTCCCTGTTCGCTTCGTCCCGGGCCAGGTCCGCGACGAGCCGGACGGCGTCGTCCAGCGCGGCGCGCACGGGCTCGGACAGCTCCATCCGCTCCTCCAGGACGGCGGGCCGGCAGCCCACCACGAGGACGCGGCCGATCTCGCCGCCGAGCCGCCGCAGCAGCCGCAGCACGGCCATCGGGTGCATGCCGTGCCCGTCGACGGCCGGGGGGCCGAGGGGGTCGGCGAAGTCCGCGCCGGCCACCGCGTCGTCCACGGCGGCCGCGTCCACGTGGATGACGGCGAGCGTGCCGGGCGGGCCCTCGACGGGCACCGCGTCCACCATGATCAGCGTGTCGTGGCGGCCGTCCAGCAGCTCGTAGGCCAGGTGGACGCCGCGGATGCCGTAGTCGGCGACCTGCACGCCCTCCGGGAGCGCGGCCCCGTCCCGCGGACCGTCCCGCAGCAGGCGCCGGGCGACCGCCACGCCGAACCCGTCGTCGCCGAGGAACACGTTGCCGATCCCGGCGACGAGCACCCGGCTCACCGCGGTGCCCCGTCCGCGCCGGCGGCGGGCAGCGGCTCCACCTCGTCGGGTGCGAAGTACCGGAACCGCCCGTACCACTGGTTGAGGTCGGCGGCCGGGTCGTCCTCGACGGTGACCGCGAGGTGCGTGCCGTCGTCCACGTCGGTCAGCACCGCCTCGACCAGCGCGGTCCTGCCGTCCAGGAACCGGTCCTGGGGGTCGGTGCCGCGGGTTCTCGGCCGCAGCCGCACCCGGCTCCCCTTCGCGACGGGGACACCGGCGACCTCGACCCCGGCGCCGTCGCCCTCCGGCAGCGGCGTGCGGATCGTGCCGTGCAGGCGGGCGAACGCCTCCGGCGTCAGGGACTCCGTCCGGTCCAGGATCGCGGCGGCCCGCGGATCGGTGCCGCGCGCCTCGCGCTTCTCCGCGTCGGTGAGCGTCAGCGTCCGCAGCGACAGGATCTCGTCGATCTCCGTCGCGTCGTGCAGGTCACCGGGGCTCTCCGGGGCGACGCGCGGGTGGTCGTACAGGAGGATCGGCGACGACAGGACGGCGTGCCGGTCGCCCGGCGCTCCCGCCAGCACCGGGAAGGTGTGGACGTTCACGCACTCCCTGGCCGCCGCGGCGGCCCACTCCGGAGGGTCCAGGAGGGAGAGGAACGACCCGTCGCCGGTGCCCAGCAGGACGTGGCAGGCGAGCAGCGATCGGCACAGCGCCTCGTCCCGGGTCGCGTCCGCCGCCGTGGCCGTGTCCGTGTTGGCTATGCGCACGCGGAGCAGGTCGGCCCGCCGCGGGGGCTCGCAGGGCGTCGTCGGCGGCGTCGCCGACACCGTCACGACGGCCGTCAGCGGCCACCGCCGGCGCACCGCGCGTCCGAGGACCCTGCCCTCGTCGTCCTTGATCGGGGTGGTCTCCTCGCCCCCGGGCGCGCGGAGATCGAACTTCTGGACCCCGGCGCGCAGATCCCGCAGCGGGATACGGAAGTCGAATTCCCGCGGCACGGCCTCGTCGAAACCGACTTCCAGCCGTTCACCGGCATTCAGGCAATCGGCCGGATGATAGGCCCCATCCGGAAGCAGTTCTTCCACACTTTTGCGTTGAGTCTGCAGAAACCGGACCCTGCACGTCACCGTGGCGTCCTCGGACGCGCTGAGCAGGCACTCGGTCTGCTGCCAGGGCGCCTCGGCCGAGCCGGCCACGCTCGTGTCGTGCAGCCCGTGCGCATCGGCCCAGGTGGGCGGCATGATGACGCCGAACTGCCAGCGCACCCGGTTCTTGCCGGACGAGCGCCGGTAGGGATACAGCAGGTACCCCTCGTAGAGGATCGCGTCGGCCACAGCGCCGGCGTGCGCGAAACTCCTGGCGACCCCGGCCGGTCCGTTCTCCACCGACGCCCCACCCCTTCCGCAGACGGAATGCGCATGCCCGCTTCGACGCTTTCGCGGCGGGCAGCACCTCAGCTATAGCAACGGGAAACGGTGCCCGGTAAGTGACGGCGTCCAGTAAGTGACGGGCTCATATACCGCGTGTCCCGGACGGGCGCATGTTCGCCGGATCAGGGGGCAGGGATGTCTCGCACAGGGAGGTCGCCATGGGATCGCGGATGCCGGAGCGGAGCGCCGGAACGGTCTTCCGGGCGGGTGCCCGCGGGCTCGTCGCCGCCATGGCGATGACCGGGGTGCGGACGGTGACGGCGGCCATCGGGCCCCGGGAACAGACACCGCCCGAAGCGATCGTCGAGCAGCGCCTGCCCCTCCTCCGCAGACTGCCCGAGCGGCACCAGAGTGCCATCACCGAGCTTTTTCACTGGACCTACGGCGCGGCAGGAGGCGCCGCATACGGGCTCCTGCCGCGCCGGGTCCGGAGCAACCCCGCCAGCGGTCCCGTCTACGGCCTGGTCATCTGGCTCGGCTTCGAGCTCGGCATCGCCCCGGCGCTCCACGTCCACCATGTGCACGAGCACGGTTTCGCCTGGCGGGCGGGGACGGCCCTGGACCACCTCCTGTACGGCATCGTCGTCGGCGGGCGGCTCGCCCCCGAGCCCCCGTCCGGACGCGACCGGTCCCGCCGTACGCTCAGTCCTCTCCGGCGACGCAGGAGTCCAGGTAGGGCCCGAGTTCTCGCGCCACGGCCCTGAGGGGGCGGACGCTCCGCTCGGCCCGCGCCATCAGGATCGCCCCCTCCAGCGCACTGACCATCAGGGTGGCGAGCGCCTCGGCCCTGCGGGACGGAACGCCCATCCCGGCCAGTTCCCGGGCGACGGTCGCGCTGCTCATGCTGGCCGACGGCCCCGCCATCGACGCGGTACTGGAACGCGGCACCGCCGCGTTCGCCGCGAACGTCGCCGGGCGCGTCATCGTCCACATGGGGACGACGTCGCCCGGCTATTCGCGCGGCCCTCGAAACCGACACGCCCTCTACCGCGAGACGCTCGGCCTGGGGCACGGCCAGGCGGACATGGCGGCGGTGCTCCACGCGATCGCGTCCCGGACGGCGTCCCTCCGCGACACCGGCTGAACCACCCGGCGCTCCCGGCGGCCCTCCTCCCGGCGGCTGGGCCTACTCGGGGTTCTCGGCCTGCTCGGCGGTCTCCTTCCGGGCGCGGGCCTCGGCGATCTCCTGCTCGACCCGGGAGTGGCCCTCGACGATGACGCGGACCGCCTCGTCGGGGTCGTCGGTGAGGTGGACCAGGTCGAGGTCATGTTCGGCGATCTTGCCGGTGGCCAGCATCCGATCGCGGATCCAGTCGAACAGGCCGCCCCAGAACTCGGTGCCGACCAGCACGATCGGGAACCGGGTGATCTTCCCGGTCTGCACGAGGGTGATCGCCTCGAACACCTCGTCCAGCGTCCCGAACCCGCCGGGCAGGACCACGAACGCCTGCGAGTACTTGACGAACATCGTCTTGCGGACGAAGAAGTAGCGGAACTGCAGGCCGATGTCGACGTGGTCGTTGATCCCCTGCTCGAAGGGCAGCTCGATGCCGAGGCCGACCGACAGTCCGCCGCTCTCGTCGCACCCCTTGTTGGCCGCCTCCATGATCCCCGGGCCGCCGCCGGTGATCACCGCGTAGCCGGCCTCGTGCAGCTTCGCGCCGATCTCCACGCCGAGCTTGTAGTCGGCGGAGTCCGGCTTGGTGCGGGCGCTGCCGAACACGCTGACCGCCTTCGGCAGCTCCGCCAGGAGGCCGAACCCCTCCACGAACTCGGCCTGGATGCGCAGCACGCGCCACGGATCGGCGTGCACCCAGTCGACCGGGCCGCGGCTGTCCAGCAGCCGCTGGTCGGTGGTGGTCTTCGGGACGGCCCTGCCCCGCAGCGTCGCGGGCCCCTGCCGCCGGAGGGGGGACTGAGGATTCAATGTCATGGGGCCACGTTAACGGGGCCTTCCAGCCACGTGCGCATACGTCGCTCGCACTCCGCCATCAGGGGAATCTCCACGTACTCGTCGCGGGTGTGGGCGAGGGTGGGCTCACCGGGGCCGTAGTTGACGGCCGGTATCCCGAGCTCGGCGAAGCGCGCGACGTCCGTCCAGCCGAGCTTGGCGCGGACGGCGGCGCCGCTGGCGGCGACGAACGCGGCGGCGGCCGGGTGCGTCAGCCCGGGACGCGCGGCCGACGCGCTGTCGGTGATCTTCACCGCGAAGCCGCGGAAGGTTTCCCGAAGGTACGCCTCGGCGTCGGCGGGCGACTTGTCGGGCGCGAACCGGTAGTTCACCGTGACGACGCACTCGTCGGGGATGACGTTGCCCGCGACGCCGCCGCTGATGAACACGGCGTTCAGGCCCTCGTGGTACTCCAGGCCGTCCACGACCGGGCGGGCCGGTTCGTAGGCGCGCAGGACGTCCAGGATGCGCCCGGCCGCGTGGATCGCGTTGGCGCCCATCCACGCCCGCGCGCTGTGCGCCCGCTCCCCCGCCGCGGTGACCTCGGCGCGCATCGTGCCCTGGCAGCCGCCCTCGATGAGCGCGCCGGTCGGCTCCATCAGCACCGCGAAGTCGCCCGCGAGCAGTTCGGGGCGGGCTGCCGCGAGCCGCCGCAGCCCGTTGCGCTCGGCCTCGATCTCCTCGCACTCGTAGAAGACGTAGGTGACGTCGCGCACCGGCTCGGGGACGGTCGCGGCGAGCCGGAGGGCGACGGCGACGCCGCTCTTCATGTCCGTCGTCCCGCAGCCGTAGAGGCGGTCGCCCGCCACGCGGGACGGCAGGTTGCCGTTCAGCGGCACGGTGTCGAGATGACCGGCCAGGACGACCCGCTCGGCGCGTCCGAGGTCAGTGCGCGCGACGACGTTGTGGCCGTGGCGTTCGACCGTCAGATGCGGGAGCGCGCGCAGCGCCTGCTCGACGGCGTCGGCGAGGGGCCCTTCCGCGCCGCTCACCGACTCGATGTCGACGATCGCCGCCGTGAGGTCCGCGACGTCGGAGAGAAGATCCAGCCCCATGTTCAAGTCCTATCATCGGCTCGTGGAGATGCCCGTGGTGGAGAATGCCGCTGTGGAGAACGACCCGCTGGAGTGCGCCGTCCGCTGGGCGGTCCCCGCCGACGACCCCGAGATGCGGGCGCTGCTCGACGACGGCGAACGCGAGCGCTACGAGCGTTTCATGCGCGCGGAGGACAAGGCCCGGTTCGTCACCGGGCGGTTCCTTGCGCGGACGGCGCTCGCCGAGGTCACCGGCCTGGACCCGCGGGGCATGCGGTTCAGCACCGAGTGCCGGCTCTGCGCCGGCACCCACGGCAAGCCGCGCCTGCCCGGCGCCGGCGTCGACTTCTCGCTGTCGCACTCCGGGGACCGGGTCGTCCTCGTCCTCGCCGAGGGCGCCGAGGTCGGCGTGGACGTGGAGCGGGAGAGCGACCGCGACATCGACCGGCTCGCCGACATGGTCCTCTGCGAGCCCGAGCGGGCGGCGCTCGCGGCCATGTCCGACCGCAGGCGCGGCTTCCACGCCTACTGGAGCCGCAAGGAGGCGCTGCTGAAGGCGACCGGCCACGGCCTCGCCGCACCGATGACGGCCATCCGCCTCTCCCCGCCCGACGAGCACCCCGAGGTGCTGGCATGGGACGGCGAGGCGGCGGTCGCACCGGTCCGGCTGGCCGACCTCACGCCCGGCCCCGGCTACGCCGCCGCGGCCGCCGTCCTCACCGGCCGCCCCCTCAAGATCACCGAGATACCGCTCTAGCGGTCAGCCGGCGGTCACGTGTTGATGCCGTGGTCGCGGAGGATGTCGTTGAGGGACGCCTTGTCGTGCCGCCGGCCCTCTTCGAGCCGCTTGAGGACGAGCACGGCCGGTAGCCCGAACGTCCCGCCCTTGAACTCCTTGTGGCGGGTTCCGCCGACGGCGACGCACCAGTCGGGGATGCGGCCCCGGCTGATCTCCTCACCGGTCTCCACGTCGATGACCGGCATGGACGCCGACAGGTTCGTCCCGGAGCCGACGACGGCGCCCTTCCCGACCCGCGCCCCCTCGACGATCATCGAGCGGCTGCCGATCATCGCCTCGTCCTCGATGATCACGGGCTTGGCGTTCGGCGGTTCCAGCACGCCGCCGATGCCGACGCCGCCGGACAGGTGGACGTTCTTGCCGACCTGCGCGCACGAGCCCACGGTCGCCCACGTGTCGACCATCGTGCCGGAGTCGACGTAGGCGCCGATGTTGGTGAACGACGGCATCAGCACCACGCCGGGCGCCAGGTAGGAGCCCCAGCGGGCGATCGCGCCGGGGACAACGCGGACGCCGTCCAGCCGGCTCTTCAGCGGGATGCGGTCGTGGTACCGGAAGTCGCCGACCTGGGAGCGCACCATGCCGAGGACCTTGAAGCTCAGCAGGATCGCCCGCTTGGCCCGCTCGTCGACGACCACCTCGTCGGACGCGGGGTCGATGTGGGCGACGCGTGCCTCGCCGGTGTCGATCTGGTCGACGGCGGCCACGATGGCGGCCCGCGCGTCGGCGTCGTCCGGGGTGAGGTCGGCGCGCCGCTCCCACAGCTCGTCGATGCCGCCGGAGATCGGGCTGGTGAACGTTTCGGTCATGCCTCCTGAGCTTACTGGTGGCCATTCCCCGGTACCGTCTTCGCGTGGCTGTTTGGGCGAGGTTGCGGGGGCACCCCGGGGAGGTGCCCGACGACGGCGGCGACGGCGGGCGCCGCCGCCGCGGCGGCGGCATGGCGTGGGCGGCGGGCCTGGCGGTCGTCGTGGTGCTGCTGGCCGTGGGCGGCTACGCCTTGTTCCAGCGGGCCCGTCCCTACCTGCACGGCTCCGGCTGCGAGATCACCGCGAGCGCGGGCAAGATGTCCCTGGACCTGGAGCAGGGCGCGAACGCCGCCACGATCGCCGCCGTCGCGTTCCGCAAGCGGCTCCCCGAGCGGGCCGTGGTGATCGCCTACGCGACCGCGATCCAGGAGTCGCACATCCGCAACCTGCCGGGCGGCGACCGCGACTCGGTCGGCATGTTCCAGCAGCGTCCCTCGCAGGGCTGGGGCACCCCCGACAAGCTCCGCGACCCCGTCGTGTCGACCAGCAAGTTCTTCGACGCGCTGGTCCAGGTGAAGGACTACCTCGACCACGACCTGCACATCGCGGCGCAGGAGGTGCAGCGCAGCGCCGACGGCGACGCCTACGCCCAGCACGAGGACGAGGGCGGGCTGCTCGCGGCGGCGTTCACCGGCCGCGAGCCGGGCACGGCCCGGTGCTGGTTCCAGCCCGACAAGCGCAATGATTCACGCCGCCCGGACGCGCTCCGGGAGATGCGCCGCGCGTTCGGCAGCAGGCTCCAGGTGGGCGGCCCCGGCGCGCTGGCGGCCGGTGCCGCGTCCGACCCGCAGTCCTGGAACTCGGTGCGGGCCGGCAACGCCCGCGAGGGCTGGGCGGTCTCGACGTGGGCGGTGACGCACGCCCAGGTGTACGGCCTCACCGAGGTCCGCTTCGCGGGCAAGCACTGGCAGGCCGACGCGGGCCACGACGGCTGGACCCCCGACGAGTCCGCCCCACCCGACAACGTCATCATCAAGTGACCACCGCGCCCGCACGTGCGCCACACCCGGTTACTGTTGGAACGGCTTAAGCGATCTGCCCACGTGATCAGGAGCCTGTGGATGCGGATCAAGATGTCCAGCGAGCAAAAACGAACTTTCTCCTGCATTCTTGCGATCGCAGTTTGCGCAGGATCCTGCAGTGGCGAACCGGAGAAGCGAGGGGACGCGACCTCCACTACTCGGACCGCACCATTTTACTGCGGCGAGAAGCTTCCTACAGGCCCCATGCGCCCCGCCCTCATTGACCTTATCCCCAAAAGGGCTGCTGCAACATCGACTGAATCGCCTTCCAAGTCACACATTCCCTCAGCCGCCACGGAAGGATCGCTGGCGCTGGGTGCGCACTACTTCAGGGTGTCCGACGTCTGCGACCAGGGGTCAATCGTCTCAGTCGAACCGACCGATAATGCTCAGACCGTCGCCACCATATATGCGGATGACGGCAGGATAGTGGCGATTGGCCTTTATGTGAGAAAGCACATAAGGGTGACGGCATGGAGCGATAAAGAAAAATCGCTCACGACAACTTGGGAAGGGCACTGATCCGCGCGGCCGCAAGGTCTGGCGGGCCTCGGACCTGCGGCTGAACCGCACGGTCGCGATCAAGGTGCCGCCCTCGCGCGGCGCGTCCGGGCAGGCGGTGGCGCGACCGAGGATCACGGCCTCGATGGCGATCCCGATCCCGGCGAGGTCCGCCAGGCGGCGCTCGACCTGGCCGGCGAGATCTCCACCAAGGTGACCGCCTGACCGTGTCGGGGGCCACATCCTTATTCGGGGGGATGTCACATTTCGGGGGGCGGGGTGACTCTAGGAGGTGAGCGCACAGGAGGTGAGCCATGCCCGGAGGGACCGCCGAGGACGCCGCGACGCGGGTGTTCGCCGATCACCGGGAGCTGCTGTTCTCGGTCGTCTACAACCTGCTCGGCAGCGTCGCCGACACCGAGGACGTCCTGCAGGACACGTGGCTGGCGTGGTCGGCCAGATACGGGGACGAGGACGCCGAGGAGGTCGGGAACCCGCGCGCCTACCTGGTGCGGATCGCGGTGAACACGGCCCTCACGCGGCAGTCCCAGATCAGCCGGCGGCGGGAGACGTACGTGGGGCCGTGGCTGCCCGAACCGCTGGTGGGCGAGGACGACGCCGCGGAGTCCGCCGAGCGGACCGAGGCGGTGTCGATGGCGCTGCTCGTCGTGCTGGAGACACTGACGCCGCTGGAGCGGGCGGTGTTCGTCCTGCACGAGGTGTTCGGGTACGCGCACACGGAGATCGCCCCGATCCTGGACCGGAGCCCGTCGGCCGTCCGGCAGCTCGCGCACCGGGCGCGGGAGCACGTCCACGCGCGGCGACCCCGCTACCAGGCGGACCCGAAGGTGCAGCGCCAGGTGACCGAGCGCTTCCTGCAGGCGTCGCTCGGCGGGGACCTGGACTCGCTGCTGGACATGCTGGCACCGAACGTCACGTTCTGGACGGACGGCGGCGGCAAGGTCAGAGGGGGCGCGGCGCTGCGTCCCATCCGCGGCCGCGACAGGGTGGCGCGCCTGATCACGGGGGCCACGGGGCACCGCTGGCAGGAGCGGTTCGCCGTCCGCTACCGGACCGTCAACGGCGACCCGTCGGCGGTGCTGTTCGGAGAGGACGCGCCGTTCGCCGTGATGGTCCTCGACCTGGACCCGGACGGCGACCGTATCCAGGGCATCTACGCCGTCGTCAACCCGGACAAGCTGACCCGCATCGAGGAGGATTAGGTCAGGGGCAGGGACCGGGACCGAACGAACTCGCGCTTCCTCGGGTTCTTCGCCACTTGACCCTGGATAACTCACTGTCATTCGTCCACCTCGTCCTGACCCGTCCGGTGGCCGGCACCGCGAACCGCCAGCGGCACGATGACCTCGCCATCCGCTCGCTGCGCCTTGTGGCAGTCGTGGACAGGCCGCTACAGACCGAAACGCTGGAGCGAACTCGCGCTGACCACATGTGTCATCCCCCCCCGCCAGCCGTCCAACTTACCTTTTCCCTGATCAGCGCGGAATTTGCCTACCGAGCTACGGAATAACGGCAAACGCGTATCGCAACTTCGGCATCCTGTGTAGAGTACGCACACTCGCGTCTAATGGTTCGACCTGATGGGAGTGGGCAAAGGTGGAGCCGCACGTTTCCTCTTCCCTGTCCGCCAAGCTGAATCAGAGCACCCCGCACGCTCCCGGTAACGCCGGTGAGGCCGCGGAGCGGATGGCAGCGGCCCGCACCGGGCCCTCAACCGGCCACACGGGCACCGGTGCCGCCCCGTCCCGGCCCTCCAGACCCGAGGAGGCTTCGCCGGCGGCGGTGTCGAGTGTCTATGTCCCCACGGCCCACCCGGTCGGGCCGGGAGAGAACCCGGAGTACGAGCTGCGCGTGCTGGAGGACGGCACGGCTGGGATCGCGGTGTACACCTCTGTCGACCGGCTCCGGGAGTGCCTGGGCAGCGACCAGCCCTGGTCCGAGGCCTCGTTGCTGGAGCTTCTCTACCTGGTCGGCAAGAAACGCATCGGGGTCGCCCTGAACCCACGAATGGACCCCAGCCTCATTGCGGGGCGCCGGGGCACCAGCTAGGACCGGATAATGGGCAAAGAGATCCAGGTCGTTTACGCGGACATCCTCAAGACCTCGGGCGTCTTCAAGGACTGCGGCAAAAGGTTCGCCGACATCGTTCCGAACGATATCGGCACGGTGCCCAAGGTGACCGAAGGATCGCTTGAGCAGGCGATTTCCGCCTCCCTCGATGCGATCGCCGTCATGCATGACGCACTCGGCTCTTCCATGCGGACGCACGGGGACAAGCTCAAGTATGTGCACGACAAGTACCGGGACGTTGAGGACGATGTCAACGACCTCCTGGACAGAATCGATGACCCGGGGGGCATCCAACCCCGCTTCTGAGCCGGGAGTGAAGCCCCGCACGACTTGATCGACTCGAATCCGGGAGGTACGGGATGGCCCCCAAGGAGGCCGCACCGATTCCGGCCGGTGTGCAGCCGGTGGGAAGTCTCTTCAGCCTGGGGGTGGACATTCATGGCCTGGCGGCGCTGGCCACGAAGCTCTACGGATACGTGCCGCCGGGCGAGAGGATCGTTGAGGAGGTCGAGAGCTCGGTCAAGAAGCTGGTCGGCGACGCAGGCTGGCGGGGAGACGACGCCAACGCGTTCCAGGACGCCTGGGGTGCCGACGCGGGCGACGCCAAGAAACTGTCGATGTTCACCGACGACGCGGCGAAGATCATGGACGATCTGGCCTCGGCTCTGGCGGAACTTCAGATCTCGGCGAACAACCGGAAGCTCGATTATGAGCGGAAGAGCGACCGAGCGACCGATGACCCGGAGCGACAGCGCGACCTCAGCATCATCCTCCGGGACGCCAAGGAAAAAGCGCGGGAGATGCAGAGGTCGGCAGCGGACCGTCTGGTGGCGCTCTACTCGGGAAAGGCTGAGGGGTCCTGGTCGGTGCTGGACGCCGCGAAGGCTCGCTCGAAGGACGAGAACGTCTCGAAGGGTCTACGGGACAAGCTCGGAGACGTCGAAGACGAGCTCGATGACGGGTTGGCCGACGACGACTTCCCCTGGACCGATTTCGTCGGGTGGGTCGGCGGTGGCGCCGGAATCGGTGCCGCCGTCGGCGCGTTCTTCGGCGGGGTCGGGGCCATACCCGGCAGCGCCGTCGGCGGTGGGATCGGTCTTGCCGCCGGCGCGGTGGTGGGCGGAGGAAAGTGGGCGGTGGATCAAATTGATGACTGGTTCTAGAGAGGCACCGCCGTGGCTGTGATCGTGGGCTCGCTAGCGTATGCGCTGCTGGGGCTCGCATGCCTCACCGCAGGAGTGAAGACCCGCAGGGGCATAGGGACGTACAGGGTCTCGCGGCAGGTCAGGGTGAGCTACGAAGAGCTTCCGCTCATGGAGCGGGTTCGGACGGGAAATGCGCTGTTCGCCTTCGGGGCGGCGCTGCTCTTGTGCGCCGCGTTCAGCCTCGTTCCGGACCCCGTGACAGCGGCGCTATTCCTGACCGCACTCCTCCTCTTCGTCGTCTACGTGGTGGTCCAGAGGGGTCTCCGCAGGGCCGCGCAGGAGATCGCGCGAACCCGGGCGAACTGAGGCGCCAGGCCCGCGGTCAGGGTTTGTGGATCATGCACATGGCGTCGAGGCCGAGGACGCGGTTGAGGCGGCCGAACGCCAGCCAGGAGCCGATGCACATGCTCAGCTCCACGATCTCGCGCTGGGTGTAGCAGGCGGTCATCCGCGCCCAGAACTCCTCGTCCAGGCCGTGGTGGTCGAGGGCGTAGCGTTCGGCGTACTCGGCGGCGAGGCGGGTGCGGTCGTCGAACGCGTCCGTGGTGCGCCACTCGGTGACCGCGTCGGCGAACCCCTCCTCGACCTTTTCGCCGTCCCGGTCGGTGCGCCAGTCGAGGCAGAACAGGCAACCGTTGATCTGCGCTATGCGGAGGCGCGCCGCCTCGAACTCGCGGAGGCCGAGGGTGGTGTGCTCGTAGACGGCGAGGGAGAGGTGCGCGGCGGCGGGGCCGATGCCGGGGACCATCTCGCCCCACGCGTACTGGATCGGGTCCTTGCCGTCGGGGATGTCGAGGTTCATGGGCGGGTGCCTCCGAGCTTGCCGACGGCGGGGCGCAGGGGGACGTCGAGGGCGTCGTAGAGGCCGGGGTCGGCGTCCACGAGCCAGTCGATCGCGCCGACGAGGCGGCCGACCGCGGTGGCGTTGCCGCCCGCGGCGCGGTTGCCGTGCTCGTCGGTGGCCTCGACCGTGACCTCGATGCGCGGGTCGCCCTCGATGACGACGCGGTGCGCGCCGTCGCCGTCCGGCGGTTTCGGCCAATCGGGGGCACAGGACGCGTGGATGCGGGTGACGTGCTCGATGACGATGCGGGGTTCGCCCTGCACGATGCCCTGCACCTCGAAGCGCACCGCGCCCTGGGTGCCCTTCTCGAAGTCGCCCATGGACTTGGTGGTCACGGTCTCGTCCAGGGGACGGCGGTCCACGGTCTCGCGGATCTCGTCCAGGTCGACACCTAGCGCGCGGGCCATCAACCGGACCTGCCCGCCCCACACCATGGTGGGGACGGTCGCGGCGAGCATGGGCGGCTCGTAGTCCATCGGCTGGCCCATGCCGACCAGGTACCGGACGGAGTCGGGCTGGTCGTAGGTGGTGTAGTCGAAGATCTCCTGGCAGCGGATCACGTCGATGGTGCCGCCGAGCCCGCTCATCATGAGCGGCAGGACGTCGTTGCCCCAGCCGGGGTCGACGCCGGAGACGAACAGCGAGCCGCCGCCCTCGGCGACGGCGTCCAGCACTGCCTCCCGCATCTCGGGCGGGGCGTTGCGCTGGTCGTAGAGCGCGTACAGGGCGGGCGTGACGACCACGGCCCCGGCCCGGATCGCGCCGAGGATGTCGGCGAGGGCGTCGTCGGGGCGGATGTCGCCGGACGCGGCGTACACCACGGCCTGGGGGCCGGTGGCGAGGACGGCGTCGATGTCGGTGGTGGCGGCCACGCCGAGGTCGCGGCCGAGCCCGGCGAGGTCGCCGGCGTCCCGCCCGGCCTTGCCGGGGTCGTGGACGAGCACGCCGGTGAGTTCCAGCGCCGGATGGGCCGCCACGGCGCGGATGGCGAGCCGGCCGACATTGCCCGTGCCCCAGACGATCGCGGAGATCATGCGCGGAATGTAACAGATGCCCCGACGGAAGCCAAGCAAATGCTTGGTTGCCAGAAGTGGACATGAGTTACTTTCACGTAACCGGTGACGCGACCCGCATATCGATGTAGAACACGTTTCAGTCCCATCGAGAGTGAGGAAGGTCACATGGCTGCCTCCACCATGCCCAATGAGAGATCCGGCGGGCCGTCCCGCCGCGGATTCCTTATTGGAACGAGTTCTATCGCGGGCCTGAGCATGCTCGGCTACCCGGGCCGCGCCGCAGCGGCCGCGCCGGGCCCGATCGGGCACGGGGCGCACGTCCCGGCGCTGGTCATCGGCACCGGCTACGGCGGCTCCGTCGCCGCCCTCCGGCTCGCGCAGGCGGGCGTCAGCGTGCACATGGTCGAGATGGGGATGGCGTGGGACACCCCCGGCTCGGACGGCAAGATCTTCGCCAACACCAAATCGCCCGACTACCGCTCCTACTGGCTGCGGACCAGGACCAAGCAGCCCATCAGCAACTTCCTCGGCTTCCCGCTCGACAAGGACGTCCCCCGCCACACCGGCATCCTCGACGCCGAGGACTTCAGCGGCATCACCGTCTACCAGGGACGCGGCGTCGGCGGCGGCTCGCTCGTCAACGGCGGGATGGCGGTCACGCCGAAGCGGGCGCGGTTCAGCGCCGTCCTCCCCTCGGTCAACGCGGCCGAGATGTACGACGTCTACTACCCGCGCGCCAACGCCGGGCTCGGCGTCAACCACATCGACACGGCGTGGTTCGACAGCACCGCCTGCTACCAGTACTCGCGCGTCGGGCGGAAGCACGCCGAGCGGTCGGGCTTCGACTTCCTGTACGTGCCGAACGTGTACGACTTCGACTACATGGAGCGGGAGGCGGCTGGAACGGTCCCGAAGTCGGCGCTCGCGGCCGAGATCCTCTACGGCAACAACCACGGCAAGAAGTCTTTGCAGCAGACTTACCTCGCCCGCGCGAAGGCCACCGGCCGGGTCACGATCTCGGCGCTGCACCGGGTGGCGTCGGTGTCCCCCGCGTCCGGCGGCGGGTACACGGTCGTCATCGAGCAACTCGACACGTCCGGCGCCGTCACGACCACCAAGACCGTCACCGCCGACCGCGTGTTCTTCGCGGCGGGCAGCGTCGGCACCAGCAAGCTGCTGGTCAAGATGCGCGCCACCGGCAAGCTGCCGAACCTGAACGGCGAGGTCGGCAAGGGCTGGGGCGACAACGGCAACGTCATGTGCGGCCGCGCCAACCACATGTGGGACCCGACCGGCTCCCTCCAGTCGTCCATCCCCACCACCGGCATCGACAACTGGGACGACGGCGGCGCGTTCGCCGAGGTCGCGCCGATCCCGACCGGGATCGAGACCTACGCCTCGTTCTACCTGTCGATCACCGACACCCCGCACCGGGCGGAGTTCTCCTACAACGCCGGGGCGGGACGCGTCGAGCTGAACTGGCAGACCTCCTGGAAGCAGACGAGCATCGACATGGCCAAGTCGATCTTCGACAAGATCAACCGGAAGGAGGGGACGATCTACCGGACCGACCTGTTCGGCATCTACAAGATCTGGGGCGACCACCTCACCTACCACCCGCTCGGCGGTGCCGTCCTCAACCGGGCGACCGACAACTACGGGCGCCTGCACGGCTACCCCGGCCTCTACGCCATCGATGGCTCGCTGATCCCCGGCAACACCAGCGTCAACCCGTTCGTCACCATCACCGCGCTCGCCGAGCGGAACATCGAAAAGATCATCGCGACCGACCTGTGACCCGCCCTTTGCCCGCCCCTTGACGACCGGTCCGGCCACGGGCGCGTGTGGCCGGACATCCGGCATGGCCCGGCCCGTCCGGGGAAGCGGATGTCCATGGACATACCCCGGACGCTCGTGATGACCGGGCACTTCCCACCGGAGCCGGGCGGGGTCCAGACGTTCACCTGGGAGCTCGTCCGCAGGCTCCCCGCCGACCGGCTGGTCGTCGTCGCGCCCGCCCGGCCCGGGGCCGCCGGGTTCGACGCCCGGCTCGGCTTCCCCGTCGTGCGGCGGCACGGCTACCTGCTGTTCCGCGGGCTGCGCCGGCTCGTCGCCGAGCACGGCGTCCACGCCGCCTGGATTCCCGCCGCCGCGCCGTTCGCCATGTACGCCCCGCTGGTGAAGGCGGCCGGCGTGGAGCGGCTGATCGCGTCCACGCACGGGCAGGAGATGGGCTGGTTCCAGGCCGCGCCGACCCGCGCCGCGCTGCGCGCCGTGTCCGGCACCATCGACACCCTCACGTTCCTCACCGAGACGTGCCGCGCCGAGGTCGCCGCCGTCCTCGGCGACCGGACGCGGCTCGTCCAGCTCGCCGGCGCCGTCGACCCGCACCGGTTCCGCCCGGGGCCGGACGGCGCGGAGGTGCGCCGCCGCCACGGGCTCGGGGACGGACCCGTCATCGTGAGCGTCTCCCGGCTCGTCCGCCGCAAGGGCCACGACCGGCTGCTGGACGCCTGGCCCGCGATCGTCCGGCGCCATCCGGCCGCCCGGCTCGTCATCGTCGGGGACGGTCCGATGCGGCGGCCCCTCACCGGCCGGGCGGCGCGGGAGGCGCCCCGCACGGTCACGGTGACCGGACCGGTCTCCGCCGCGGACCTGCCGCGCTACTACGCCGCCGCGGACGCGTTCGTCCTGCCGTGCCGCGACGACCGGCGCGGCCTCCAGGTCGAGGGCCTCGGGCTGTCGGTGCTGGAGGCGTCCGCGGCCGGCCTCCCCGTCGTGGTCGGCCGATCCGGGGGCAGCCCCGAGGCCGTCGTCGCCGGCGAGACCGGCGCGGTGGTCGACGCGGCGGACCCCGCCGAGCTGGCGCACGCGCTGAACGGCCTCCTGGACGACCGGGCCGCCGCCCGCCGGATGGGCGAGGCCGGCCGCCGCTGGGTGTGCGCGAACTGGAGCTGGGACCGGGCCGCCGCCCGGCTCGCCGCCCTCCTGCGCGGTGCCCCCGCCGACCAGGTGGTCCGGCCGGGACCGCGGATCGAGAACGCGGTACGGAGGGTGAGCCCCGCATGGGACTCCGGGAGCGGCTGAACCACCCCGACTTCTGGCGCCTCATGGTGGGCCAGACGGTCTCCTCCCTAGGCGACTGGATGGGCACCCTCGCCCTGATGTACTTCGTGCTGGAGCTGAGCGACTCCACGACGGCGGTGGGCGGCGTGCTGGTGCTGCGCCTGCTGCCCTCGGCGGTCGGCGCCCCGGTCGCGGCGCGGATCGTCACCCGCTGGCGGCGCCGCCAGGTGATGATGTACGCCAACCTGGCCATGATGGTGATGGCGTTCGTGCTTCCCGTCGTCCCGTGGCTGTGGTGGGTGTACTTCTGGGCGTTCGCCATCGAGCTGGCCGCGCTGGTCTTCCTGCCGGCGCGGGACGCCTCCATCCCCTACCTCATCGAGGACCCGGAGGAGAGCAAGCACGGCGACGAGCACGACACCGGCACGCTGGAGGTCGCGAACGGCATCACGATGGCCACCTCCTACGGGATGATCCCGGTGGGCGCCGGGGTGTTCGGGCTGGTGCTGTGGGCGACCAACGCCCTCGGCTGGGAGGGCCACTGGCGGTACGTCGCGGTGTTCTGGCTGGACGCGCTGACCTACCTGGCGTGCTACCTCGCGATCCGGTCGATCGCCGACCTCGGCCCCGCCCCCGGGGAGCGGCCTTCCCGGGACCGGGCGAAGCACGAGGGCACGTTCCTCGAAGGGCTCCGGCTCCCCGTGGTGCGCGGGGTCCTGCCGGGCATCGCGGTCGTCGCGCTCGGGCTGGGCGCGCTGTTCTCCCTCGGCGTGGTGTTCGTCAGGAACGTCCTGGACGCAGGACCGATCGGGTTCGGGACCCTGGTGGCGCTGTTCGGGGTCGGCGCTATCACCGGCCTGGTGATCGTCCGCCGCGGGACGTGGGACCTGATGAAGCAGATCAAGACGGCGACCGTCGTCCAGGGCGTCGTGATCGCGACGATGGGGTTGATGGCCTCGGTGGCCTGGGCGTTCGCCGGTGCCGTCGTGTTCGGCGCCGGCGCCACCGCCGCCCTCGTCGGCGGCATCACCTACCTCCAGCAGGGCCTGGAGGGCTACCGCCGCAACCTCGCCCTCACCGCGTTCCACGCGACCCTGCGGTTCGGCCTGGCCCTCGCCGCGCTCCTGGCCGGCGCGGCGGCGGACCTGCTCCGGCACTGGGACGAGACACCGCTGGGCATGAGACCGTCCCAGGTGGTGCTGGCCGTGTCCGGGCTGATCGTGATCGCCGGCACGTTCCTCATCCGGCGCCCCCGCGAGCCTTCCGGGGATTCCGGCTGACCGGGGTCAGGGGCAGGCGGCGAACAGCCTCCGCGTACCGGCGCCGGCCTCGTAGGCGGCCCGGTCGCTGAAACGGCACCCGTAGTCGGAGCGGGCCACCACCCGCGGCTTCGTGGTCGTGTCCCCGGCGGGACGCTTGCCGGCGCCGACCCAGCGGACCAGGTCGTCCCACGCCGTCCCCGCCTCGGCGGCGGAGAACTCGCAGTGCTCGACCGTGCGGATGGCCCGCTGCACGAGGAACCGCGACCGGCGATGCCAGGCCACCTCGGAGGCGTAGATCTGCTCCATGGAGAACGGGACGAACATGTCGCCCAGGCCGTGCAGGCTCAGCACCGGAACCCCCGGCCGCCCGCTGACGCGCGGGACCTGGGTGAGCCCGTTCGACAGCCGCGCCGGCAGGTTCGCGGGCCGCACCCGCTGGACACCGCCGTTGACGTCGAACGGCCTGTTCGGGCTGTACCGGGTGAGCAGGTTGGTGGAGAGCTGGTCCGGATTCTCCGCCAGGGTGGCGCCGGGAACGGGCGGAGCCGCCAGCGTGAACGGGAAGACCTTCCAGTAGGCGAACGCCTCCGCATCCCCGGGCCGGGGCCCACCGGACCGGTTGACGGCGATCGAACGGAACTGCTTTCCCCGCTCGTTCGCGGTGTCGGGCCCGCCCGGCGTCAGCCCGGTCAGCCCGAGGTTCTCCATGATCTTCGGGACGGTCACGGTGGCGTAGTCGTCCGTCACCGGGTACTCGCGGACGCCCGCCAGCTCCTGGGCCACCAGGTTGTAGTCGAGGAAGAAGTCGAACAGCTCATGGTCGCCGAGCACCCCGCACATGGGCAGCGCGCCGTCGTAGTACCGGGGGAACTGCTCGATCGAACGCCCGACGATGTGACCGCCCATCGAGACACCGACGATGAGCCGCTGCTTGGGCCGTCCCACCTTCGCGGCGAACAGCTCGGCGACGTCCCGCGTGCTCAGCACCCCCGCCCGCACGTCGTACCCGTTGCGGTAGTAGGACGACGCCGCCCACGCGTACCCCTGGTCGAGCAGCCGCTGCCGCAGCCCGAACGGCGGCGGCCCGACCCGCAGCACGAACCCCTGGCCCGCATACCCGTGCGCGTATAGCGCGAGCTTGCCGTTCCACTGGGGCGGCGTCTCGATGATGTAGGCCGAATGGTTGTGCACGCCCTGCAGCACCCGTGACGGCTGCCCGTTCACCTGCGCGGGCGGCAGCGGCGGATTCTCGATCGTGTACCCGGGAAGCGGCTGGTCCCCCGGCGTCCGCTCGGCCTCGGCGCCCGTTGCCACCCCCAACGGGACGACCAGGGCTAGGACGGTGGCGCTGAGCGCGGTGAGAATCCGGATGCGCATGCTGCTCCTCCGACAGAGATCACCGGCATTACATACCGTCCAGTCGGTTTGCAAAATAGAACGGCCGCATCCGGCCGCGAGTCACCACCGCCGTCCGGGAGCCACCGGCGCGGCGCCGGCGGAGCGTTCGGGGGCTCGTGGCCGGCCGGGGAGGACGGCGGCGACCACGGTGCCCGCGAGACCACCGGCGAACAGATAGAGCCACTCCCGCTCCGGAACGGCCGTCCAGACCGTGGTGCCGGCCCAGATCGACCCCAGGCCGACGCCGGCGGCCCTCAGCAGCAGCGGGGAGAAGGCGACCAGCAGCAGGCCCGTCAGCGAGCCGGGGCCGCGCGGCACCAGCCGCGCGCCGAGCACGCCCGCCGCGCCCGCCGCGCAGCCGGACGCCACGAGCGACCAGCGGTCCAGTTCGCGGAACGCGGCCGCCGCGTCGGCGGTCACCGCACCGGAAGGGGACAGGAACACGTCCGGGGCGAGTACCCGGGCCAGGACGAACCGGGCGGCGAGGGCGAGCAGCAGCCCGGCCGTTGCGGCCAGGACGGCCGGGGTGAGGGACGGCCGCGGCAGGGCCACCCGGGCGACGCCGACCCCGGCGAGCGCACCGGCCGTCAGCGCGACCATGGCGAGCAGCGCGTTGCCGGCGGGCCAGTCCCCCGCCGTCACGAACGAGACCAGCAGGCCCGCCAGCACGAGCGCGAGCGTGACCAGCACCGCCGACATGGCCGTCTCCGGCTCGGCGCCCGCAGAACGGCCGATCCGGATGGTCCCGAACCAGGTACCGGACGCCGCCACCGCCGGCCACGCGGCCGCCAGGAGGGAGGCCGTCCAGGCGGACGGCCCCCCGGCGGCGTCCGAGAGCGCGGTGAAGCCGCTCCTGCCGGTGGGCGTGGTCATCAGCAGCACCGCGAGGACCAGGACGACCGCGGCGGCCGGGCCGCCCTTCACGCGGTGACCCTGAACGAGTCGACGACGTCGCTCCACCGTCCGGCCTGCCCGCCGCCCGGGCCGATCACGATCATCCGGACGTCGGCGACCGACCCGGTGCCGAGATCGACGAACAGGTCCGTCTGCTGGAGCGTCGTCCAGCCGTCCTTGCCGTGCGGGACGGAGTAGGACTTGCGGACCAGTTGCGCGTCGGCGTCCTGGACCCGGAGTTTCCGGCGCTCAACGAGCCGGAAGTCGCGCGCGGTCTTGCTCAGGGCGACGAACGCGTCCACCAGGCGGCCCATCGGGCGGTTCCGCTCTTCGGTGAAGACCGACCACGACGCCTGGGGCGGGCGCTGCGGCGGCTCGGGGCGCAGCACCTCGAAGTCGGCGCCGCGGAAGATGCGGTTGCCGGGATCCTGCCGCCAGCCCTTCGGATACCCGACGGTGAAGCCCTTGCCGGTGAAGACCGCCAGGCCGGGGTCGACCGGCGGCGGCTCGTCCTCCCCGCCGCAACCGGCCGCGACGACGAGCGGCAGGGCGACGAGCATCGCCGTGACCACTCGCGTCACCATGAGGTTCCGCCGTTGGCGCGCTCACCGGGAACGGCGCTCCGCTCGCATGAATACCACCGCTGCCACTCACCGGTGGCAGGGTCACGGTAGTGCGCCTCGTTCAGCCTCATGCTCCGGCTGCTCGTGCTGGTGCCGAAGTCGAACCATTCGATGCCGAGGTCCAGCTCGGCACCGCCCCGCCCCGTCAGCCCTTCCGCGTCGTAATGCTGCCGCGTCATCGTGGCCCCCGGGCCGTCCGCGAGTTCGGCGATGGCGAGCCGCCCCTGGATGCGGTCGTTCAGATCGCCGTCGACCATGGCGCGCAGTTCGTCCGCGACCTCGCCGCGCCGGTCCGGCGGGATCTCGATGGACGTGGTGTTGACGGTGACGTCGCCGTCCTCGACCTGCACGCCGCCGCCCGCCCCGCCGCTCCCGCTGTCGCCGTCGAACCCCAGGAGCAGCGACCCGCCGCGCCCGATGCGCCATTCGCTGGTGTTGACCGCGGTGACCCGCATCGGGTCGCCGTCCTCGTCGTACTCGACATGGAGCACGTTGCCGCCGACCCGTTCGTAGGTGAGGTCAAGACCTCCGCCCAACACCGGCTTGGGCACCACATTCATGCCGATCTGGGCGGTGTCGGTGTTGGTGGCCGCGTAGTACTCACCGTGGACACGGTTTCCGTCGGCGTCGATGGCCTCCGAGGTTCCCAGCAGCCTGGTCTCCTCGTGCCGGAGCGAACCGTTCAGCCCCGCACCGGATTCCTCGCCCCCGACCGACCCGTCGACCTCGACGAACGCGCTGGTGCCGTCCGCGTTGATGATCATCGCGGGGAGGCCCATCTCTTCGGCGACCTGGAGCGGCAGGTCCGCGAACTCGGCCATGGCCTCCTCGTCGCCCGCCAGCTCGAAGAGCCCGCCATGGTCGTCGATCATGTCGCGGCCCCGGCTGAGGTAAGTTTCCTCGTACTCGTCGAACTGCCGCTGGTTCGGGGCGGTGACCTGCCGCTGGTCCTCTCCCGTCCACAGCACGCCCCCGCCGATGCTGACCCC
>NZ_SMLC01000370.1 GCF_004349245.1 Actinomadura sp. 6K520
GCACCGGCCAGTTCGTCGGCACCCCGTCCTCCAGCCCCCACCCGCCACCAATCAAACGACGAGTTCCACTCGGCTCACCGGAATACATCGCGCCCGAGGTGCTGCAAGGCGAGGCGGTCGAGCAGGCGTCGGACGTGTTCTCCTGGGGGTGCGTCGTCGCCTACGCCGGGACGGGGCGTCCCCCGTTCCAGGGCGGGACGGTCGCGGAGACGTTCCACCTGATCGCCACCGCGGAGCCGGACCTCACCGGCATCCATCCGCGGCTGCGCGACATCGTCACCGCCGCGCTCGCCAAGGACCCGCGGGCCCGTCCCACGGCACGCCAGCTCCTCACCCGGCTCGTCGGGCAGGAGAAGGCCGACCCGGAGCGGGCCGCGGAGACGATCTCGGCGACCTGGCGGGCCGCGAACCCGGCGTCCGAGGACGGCCCCGCGACCGGGTCGAACGGCGCCGGCCCCGCGGCACCGGCGGGCGCGGCCGCGGAGGCCCCGCAGCCCAGGCCCGCCGCCAAAGCCGCGCCGCAGACCGCGCCCCAGACCGCGCCCCAGACCGCGTCCAAGGCAACGGCCGGCGAGGCCGCACGCGCCGAGGCTCCAGCCGCGGCGTCCCCGGCCCCGGCCCCGTCCGAGCCCGTCCGGCGCGACCCGGACGCCGGCGAGGAGACCGTCGTGGTCGACCTTCCGTTCCCCGCGGCGTGGCAGGGGCCGCGCCGGTGGCTGACCCTCCTGCGGGGCCTGCTGGTGATCCCGCACCTCGCCGTGATGCTGCTCATGTACACGGCGCTGGTGATCGTGATGCTGCTCAGCTGGTTCGTCATCCCGTTCACCGGCCGCTACCCCCGCCCGCTGTACGGTCTCGTCGTCGGCTGCCAGCGCTGGTCCGGGCGGGTCGTGGCGTACGCGTTCGGCCTCACCGGCGAGAAGCTCCCGCCGTTCCGGACCCTCCCCCGGGCGCGCCGCACCCGCTGACCGTCCGCGGGACGTCCTGCACGGGGGACGAGCGACCCTCGCGAATTCCCCGGGGCCGCTAGGGTTCTACGCGAAACAGACACCTATTTCAGTTTCAGGACCACGATGACCACGCACGCAGGAGAGAACGGCGAGGCCCTGCGCCCGGACGACCCCGAAAGGCTCGGCCCCTACCGGCTGGTCGGCCGGCTCGGCCGCGGCGGCATGGGCACGGTCTACCTGGGCGAGGACAGCGCCGGGCGCCGCGTCGCCGTCAAGGTGATCAACAGGGAGCTGGCCGGGGAGGGCACCTTCCGGGAGCGGTTCCGCCGCGAGGTGACCGCCGCGCGGCAGGTCCGCCGGTTCTGCACCGCGCCGGTGATGGACGCCGAGCTGGACAACGACCCCCTGTACGTCGTCACCGAGTACATCGAGGGACCAAGCCTGGAGAGCGCCGTCGCCGAACGCGGCCCGCTGCCCGGGTCCGACCTGGAGGGCCTCGCGGTCGGGGTCGCCACCGCGCTCGCCGCCATCCACGGCGCCGGGATCGTGCACCGCGACCTCAAGCCCGCCAACGTCCTGCTGTCGTCCACCGGCCCCCGCGTCATCGACTTCGGCATCGCCCGCGCCCTCGACGCCACCGACGGCCCCACCCGCACCGGCCAGTTCGTCGGCACCCCGAACTACCTGCCGCCCGAACTGCTGCGCGGCGAGCAGGTGACGCCCGCGTCCGACGTGTTCTCGTGGGGCTGCGTCGTCGCCTACGCCGGGACGGGCAGCGCGCCGTTCGCGGGCAGCACCGTCCCGGAGATCTTCTACCGGGTCGTGCACGACGAGCCGAAGCTGGACGGGCTCGACCCGGGCCTGCGCGACATCGTCGCCGCCGCGCTCGACAAGGACCCGCGCAACCGCCCGTCCGTCCAGGACCTGCTCGGGCGGCTCGTCGGCAACGGCAAGGCCGACCCGGCGACGCTCGCCGAGAACGTCCGGGCGGGCTGGCACGGCCCCGCGGGCGACCCGACCGTGCAGGCGCGGAC
>NZ_SMLC01000371.1 GCF_004349245.1 Actinomadura sp. 6K520
CCCATCACCCCATCCCTCCCCAGTACTCCGGCATCTGCCGCACCCCGGCACCATGCTCCCGTGAGGCCCGCGCCGTGATCGCCAAGCTCACGGCAGGCGCTGTGCCCAGGCGGACGTTTGCTCACGTCGGCGACGTATTTCGCGGTGCTCGCCGGCGGGGCTGTGGGCGCGGTTGGTCGACCCGGGTCGCGGTCGGTGCCGGGGTTCTCACCTGGGGCGGCGGCCGTGCTTGCGCTTCGGTTTGGGGCTGGGCTGGGCGAGGCTGACGTTGACCCCGCTGGCCCCTGTGGCGCGGGTTGCAGGGCCGCGGCGGCTGGACTTTGCCTTGGCCGACGGCGAAGAGAGGGTCATCGTGTCACCCGAGCGGGGCCGTTTGGAACCCTTGGCCTTGGGGTCGGCTATCGCCAGGACCGGGGCCGTCTTGGCGAGGGCCTCGGCTCGTGCGATCTGCTCGCGGGCCTTCTTGACGCGCTTACGGCCGGTTCCGCTGCGGGCGAGGCGGGCTGCCATGCCGTTGCTGCTCGTCCCCGCCTGAGCGAAGCGGAGGCGACGCGTCCAGGTACCGAGGTGCCCGGCGACGATGAGGAGGACCAGGGCGATGCCCACGCTCTTCCCCCACTGGAGCCGGTCGGTGGCCGCGATGTTCTGGGCCTTCGGCGAGTCGGTGGCGATCTGCGGCGCGGGGTAGGTGAGGCCGGGCGTGGCGCCGTCCGGCTGGACGGACGGGAGGGTCACCGGCGACTGGTTGTTGAACGGCGTCAGCGGGGTCCCGGCGCTCGGCACCTCACCCTCCGCCGAGGGAAGGGACGGCGCCGAGCCGCGGGGAAGCGACGCGGAACCGCCGCTCAGCATGGCGTTCGCGGTGGCGGCGCCGGAGGTCAGCGATCCGCCCGTCCCGGTGGGGCGCTGCGCCCGGACGCCCACGGAGACCGCACCGCTCGACTTGGTCAGCGCGAGGGTGGCGGAGCAGCTCGTCCCCTGGCACAGCGAGTTCACCGAACCGGACTTGGCCTGGACCCCCGAGCCGGAAAGCGCGTAGCCGCTGAGGTCGTCCTCAAGGCCGCGGTTCCACTTCACGACGAGCTTCTTGCCGGACACCTGGGCGGACACACCGGTCGGCGCGGCCGGCGCGATGCGCACGGTGACGGTGTTGGTGTCGTAGATGTGCCCGGTCTGCTTGCCCTTCAGGTAGACCTTGTAGCGGCCGTTCCGCCGGATCGGGAACGTCCCTGACAGGTCACCGGCAAGGCCCTTCTCCTGGAGGAACACGTTCCCGATCCCCGGGCCGTCGACCCAGAGCTGCATGGTGAGCGCGAAGTCGAAGTGGGCCTTGGCGGTCAGCTCGGAACCGCTCGTGATGACCGCGCCGTTCGCGGGAGAGGTGATGCCCGTGGCGGCGGCCTGCGCGGGGAGGGCACCGAGTACCGGGAAACCCATCGCAAGCGGGGCCGCGATCGCGACTGCACCGATCCTGCGAATGATCGTCACGGCCTCAATCCCTTCGACAACGTCCTGCTCGTCTCATCCCGCCGAGGGCCTCGCGGGGCACACGCACCGTGCGGTAACTATGCACTTACATGCAGGGTAACGTACCACCGGATAGCAGAAGTCACAGGAAGATGACAAAGAGGCGAGTGTTCCATCCCCTGCGGCACCTCCCAATCTATTGACACACGGTGCAACGAGCCGTGCCGCGCCAGATTACGCCCTCTTGCCCCACAGGGCCAGCCCTTGCCCGGGATAGCACCTTTACGACACCTATCCCCATAGGCACCACCACGTCCACCGTTACCGAAACCTCCACCACGTCCCCCTGCGCCTGACACCGGGCCGACCGCGCCCCCGACTCGACCGCGATCCTCTCCGCACTCGCGCAAGCGCCTCCGGCGCCCTCCGCCACCCGGGCGGCCCCGGCCAATGCCGCCAGGTCGGCCGCCGCGTCCGCCCGATGCCGAGCCCCGCGCACCCCACCAACC
>NZ_SMLC01000372.1 GCF_004349245.1 Actinomadura sp. 6K520
GGGTGTGGCGGGGCATGCGGACGCGGCGGCCTCCCGTTCGGGGGGCCGCCGCGCCGGTGTCACGGTGTGGGCCTCGTTACAGGTACTGGCCGGTGTTGGCGACGGTGTCGATGGATCGGCCGGCTTCGGAGCCCTTGGTCCCGGAGACGAGGGTGCGGATGTACACGATCCGCTCGCCCTTCTTGCCGGAGATGCGGGCCCAGTCGTCGGGGTTGGTGGTGTTGGGCAGGTCTTCGTTCTCGCTGAACTCGTCGACGCAGGCGGCGAGGAGGTGGGTGACGCGCATGCCTTTCTGGCCGGTGTCGAGGTACTGCTTGATGGCCATCTTCTTGGCGCGGTCGACGATGTTCTGGATCATCGCTCCGGAGTTGAAGTCCTTGAAGTAGAGGACTTCCTTGTCGCCGTTGGCGTAGGTGACCTCCAGGAAGCGGTTCTCCTCGCTTTCGGTGTACATGCGTTCGACGGTGGCCTGGATCATTGCTTCGACCGTGGCCTCGGCGGAGCCGCCGTGCTCCTTGACGTCGTCGGGGTGGAGCGGGAGGCCGTCGAGGATGTACTTGGAGAAGATGTCCTTGGCTGCTTCGGCGTCGGGACGCTCGATCTTGATCTTGACGTCGAGACGGCCGGGGCGCAGGATCGCCGGGTCGATCATGTCCTCGCGGTTGGAGGCGCCGATGACGATGACGTTCTCCAGTCCTTCGACGCCGTCGATCTCGCTGAGCAGCTGCGGGACGATGGTGTTCTCGACGTCGGAGGAGACTCCGGATCCGCGGGTGCGGAAGATGGAGTCCATCTCGTCGAAGAAGACGATGACGGGGGTTCCGGCGGACGCCTTCTCGCGGGCGCGCTGGAAGACCAGGCGGATGTGCCGTTCGGTTTCGCCGACGTACTTGTTGAGCAGCTCGGGGCCCTTGATGTTGAGGAAGAAGCTCTTGCCCTCCTGGCCGGTCTTCTCGGCGACCTGTTTGGCGAGGGAGTTGGCGACGGCCTTGGCGATGAGCGTCTTCCCGCATCCGGGGGGTCCGTAGAGGAGGACGCCCTTGGGTGGCCTGAGCTGGTGCTCGCGGAAGAGGTCGGCGTGCAGGTACGGGAGTTCCACGGCGTCGCGGATCAGTTCGATCTGGCCGCTGAGGCCGCCGATCTCGTTGTAGGAGATGTCGGGGACCTCTTCGAGGACGAGTTCTTCGACCTCTGCCTTGTGGATCTTCTCGTAGGCGTATCCGGACCGGGGTTCGAGCATGAGGGAGTCGCCGGCGCGGAGGGGTACTCCGCGGAGTGGTTCGGCGAGTTTGACGACGCGTTCCTCGTCTGCGTGCGCGATGACGAGGGCGCGTTCGCCGTCGTCGAAGAGTTCCTTGAGCATGACGACTTCGCCCTGCTCTTCGAACTTGAGTGCTTCGACGATGTTGAGGGCCTCGTTGAGCATGACCTCTTGGCCGCGCTGGAGTTCGTCGATGTCGACGGCCGGGCTGACGTTGACGCGGAGTTTGCGTCCGCCGGTGAAGATGTCGACGGTTCCGTCGTCGCGGGCTTCGAGGAAGACTCCGAATCCGGATGGTGGTTGTGCGAGCCTGTCGACCTCCTCCTTGAGCGCCACGATCTGCTCGCGAGCCTCTTTGAGGGTCGCTACGAGACGCTCGTTCTGACCGGTTACGGCGGCCAGGTTGGCCTGTGCCTCATGGAGGCGTTCTTCCAGCACACGTACTTGGCGCGGGGACTCCGCGAGCTTGCGGCGCAGCACGGAGATCTCCTCCTCCAGGAAGGAGATCTGCGTTTGGAGGTCCCTGACCTCCTTTTCGTGCTGCGCCTTGCGCGCCCCAGCATCGTCACGAGCGGCCACGCCCCGTCACCTCCTCACGAAGAGAGCCGACGACCTACTGAGACCCTACCTATCTGGAGGGCTTCCGTAACCTGCCCATTCGGTGTTCGTGTCGTGCGGGGGTGTCCGGGGGGCATTGGGAGGGGTGTTG
>NZ_SMLC01000373.1 GCF_004349245.1 Actinomadura sp. 6K520
GCCCCCGCACCGGCCGGCGAACCACCCGCCGACCGGCCACCCGCCGACGAACCGTCCACGGACGCGCCACCGACCGGCGAGCCGCCTACATCGGGCTCGGGGGACTTGTGCACATCTTGTGGATCGTCGTTCACGCGCCTGCCCCTTCCGTTCGGTAGGTGCCACCCCTGGTGAAGCCTTCGTCCGCCTTCGCCGAGGGCCGGCCCCCTTCCGCCACGCCGCTGTCCAAGCGGCCGGTTCCAGCGCCGCCCCTGGCAAGGGCGCCCGCCCTACCTGCGCTCCTCCTTCGGCAACGCCGCCGAAACTCGGAGGCACTTGCTCCGCTGCACATGCGGTCTCGGCCAACCGTGTCCCGCCGCAGAGTGCCGGTTGGGCCCCGCCGACTCTCGGCTGCGGAAATCGTGACCGGCTTGGCCGGTTCTTCCCGTCGCGGGGCGCGGGTCGGGCACCTTGACGACTTCGCTCCGCCTCGGGACGCCGGTCAGTTCCGGACGACCTCTCCGTCGGAGACGGTATAGGACCCCCCTGTCAATTCGGCCGGTACGTCGACGGGCACGGCCGCCGTTATGAGCACCTGCTCGGCCGGGGCGACCATCCCGGCCAGCCGATCGCGGCGCCCGGTGTCCAGTTCGGCGAAGACGTCGTCGAGGATCAGGACCGGGTCGTCGCCGTCCGCCCGAAGCAGGTCGAACGCGCCGAGCCGCAACCCGAGCGCGAACGACCACGATTCGCCGTGGCTGGCGTAGCCGCGCGCCGGCAGCTCCCCCAGCCGCAGGACGAGCTCGTCCCGGTGCGGGCCGATGAGGCTCACTCCGCGGTCCAGCTCCTGCTTGCGCGACTCTCCCACCGCGGCCAGCAGTTGTTCGGCGAGTTGTCCACGGTCTGTGGACAACTCGCCGTCCCCCAGTGAGCTCTTGTAGGACAGGTCGGCCGCGTCCCCGCCAGGCGCCAGCTCCGCATACGCGCGGACGACGAGCGGGCGGAGCGCATCGACGAGACTCAGCCGCGCCGCCAGGAGCTCGGCCCCGGTACGCGCCAGATGCGAATCCCACACGTCCAGAGTCGCGAGCACCTCCGGGCCAGGGGACCGCCTGTGCGCCGCCGCGGATTTCAGCAGCGCGTTGCGCTGCTTGAGGACGCGGTCGTAGTCGGACCGCACACCCGCGAACCGCGGGGCCCGCGCGGTCAGCAGCTCGTCCATGAACCGCCGCCGCTCCCCAGGGTCGCCCTTCACCAGCGAGAGGTCCTCGGGGGCGAACAGCACGGTCCGCAGCATCCCGAGGATCTCGCGCGGCCGGGGGACGGGGGACCGGTTGAGCCGTGCCCGGTTCGCCTTCCCCGGGTTGATCTCAAGCTCGATCAGCGCCTTGCGATCGTCCTTCACCACGCCGGCACGCACGATCGCACGGGGCGCGCCATGCCGGACGAGCGGTGCGTCCGTCGCCGCCCTGTGACTGCCGTGCGAGGCGACGTACGCGATGGCCTCGACCAGGTTCGTCTTCCCCTGCCCGTTCGGGCCCACGAACGTGGTGACCCCGGGCTCGAGCCCGACTTCGGCGGTCGGATACGAGCGGAAGTCCTGCAGGGAGAGGTGGGCGACGTGCACGAGACACGAGCGTAGAGCCTTCCACAGCCACATAGGCCACACCCCCGCGTCCGTCCACACCCACGCCGTTCCGCCTGCTCGCGGCCGACCGCTCCCAACGATCGCGGGCACCGACGCCGTCCGGAAGGGGAAACCGGAACTGTGGATAACTCGCGCCGACGACCCGAACGACGGGCGGCTCCCCGAAGGGCGGTCCGAGGAAAGGTCCGCCCCAGCGGATGACCCTCGCTGCCGAAAACCATCAGACCGGTAGGCGGCCAGGACGCATGCCCGCCGGGGCGAAGCGGGGCAGAGCGAAGGCCCGCCATAGCGAGGGCGGGTTTGAACCGGGTGGGTC
>NZ_SMLC01000374.1 GCF_004349245.1 Actinomadura sp. 6K520
CCGCGGCCACCCACGGCCACCCCGACTGGGAACGCCCGCTGCGCCGCCTCACCGCCCGCCACCAGGTCCTCGCCATCGAGATCATCGACCCCCGCGAACTCGACCTCCCCGACGTCGGCCTCGTCGAGATGACCGACCCCGAGACCGGGACCATGCACGAGATCGTCCTCAGCGCCCGCACCCGCGAACGGTACGCCGCGGCCGCCGCCGCGCAACGCGCCCGCACCCGCGACGCACTGCGCCGCACCGGCGCCCACCACCTCGTCCTGCGCACCGACCGCGACTGGATCGCCGACATCGCCCGATTCGCCCTCCGCCAGCGCCGCGCCGCAGGCCGGCCCGTCTCCACCGCGGGAGCGCGTCCATGACCTTCCTGTCACCCGAACGCCTCTGGCTCCTCGGCCTGCTGCCGCTCCTCGGCGCCGCCTACGTGCTGCTCCAGATGCGCCGGCGCACCTACGCCGTCCGCTTCACCAACCTCGCGCTGCTCTCCCAGGTCGCCCCCAGACGGCCCGGCTGGCGCCGGCACGTCGCCGCCACCCTCTTCCTCATCATGATCGCCCTCATGATGCTCGGCTTCGCGCGCCCCGCCGACGAGGTCAAGGTCCCCCGCGACCGCGCCACCATCATGGTCGCCGTCGACGTCTCCCTGTCCATGATGGCCAGGGACGTCTCACCCAGCCGCTTCGACGCCGCCAGAGCCGCCGCCAAGAAGTTCATCGGCGAACTCCCCGGACGCTTCAACGTCGGAGTCGTCGCCTTCGCCGGCAGCGCCAACCTCATCGCCGCGCCATCCGACGACCGCACCACCGCCATCGCCTCCCTCGACCGGCTCACCCTGGCCAAACGCACCGCCATAGGCGAGGCCGTCTTCACCTCCCTGCAGGCCGTCCAGTCCTTCGACGCCGAAGCCCGCCAAGACCCGCCGCCCGCCCACATCGTCCTGCTGTCCGACGGGGACAACACCACCGGACGCACCGTCCAGGAGGCCATCGACGCCAGCCGCGTCGCCCAGATCCCCGTCTCCACCATCGCCTTCGGCACCCCCTACGGCACCGTCGACATCGAAGGCGAGACCACCAGCGTCTCGGTCAACAAGGAGACCCTGCGCGCCCTCGCCGACAACACCGAGGGCAAGGCCTACGAGGCCGCCGACGCCGGCCAGCTCGGGGAGGTCTACGCCAACATCGGCAGCTCCCTCGGCTTCGAGACCGAGCACCGCGACGTCGCCGCCCGCTACATCGGCATAGCGCTGCTGTTCGCGCTGGCCGCGGGCGGCGCCTCGCTGGCCTGGTTCTCCCGCCTGCCCTGACGGGCCCCGCCCCCGCGGTACCGCCGACACGGCGCCGGTACCCGCCCAACGCTGATACGGTCGGCCGACGTGGGGGATCACTACTTCGCCGAACGGCCGGACGCCGCCAGCCGCCGCCGTTCCGTCGACCTCGTCCTGCCGGACCTGCACCTTCGCCTCGACACCGACAGCGGAATGTTCTCCCCGGACCGCATCGACCCCGGCACCCGCATCCTCCTCGAAACCGCACCCGCCCCACCCCCGGCTGGCGACCTCCTCGACCTCGGCTGCGGCTACGGCCCCATCGCCCTCACCCTGGCCATGCGCTCGCCGCAGGCGAGGGTTTTCGGTGTGGACGTTAATCAGCGAGCTCTAGCACTCGCTGAAGGCAATGCCAAAGCCGTCGGCCTTGACAATGTAAGGTTCGTACTGGCGGACGAGATCGACCCCGGCCTCCGCTTCGACGCGATCTGGTCCAACCCCCCGATCCGCATCGGCAAGGCCGCCCTGCACGACCTCCTGCTCACCTGGCTCCCCCGCCTCACCCCCACCGGTGCCGCCCACCTCGTCGTCCAGAAGCACCTCGGCTCCGACTCCCTCCAGCGGTGGCTGAACGGCCAGGGCTTCCCCACCGAAC
>NZ_SMLC01000375.1 GCF_004349245.1 Actinomadura sp. 6K520
ATCGAGTAGGAGGGCCGGGTCGCCCGGCCCTCCTCTCACACCACCGGACATGCGGGCCCGCATCCGGCGGTTCGTCAAGCCGCTGGTCTGAGTCTGCGCCAGGTGGCTTGAAGCCCTAGCAGGCCAAGGTCGTCCCAGTGGGTGTTGGGCAGTGCCCGCTGCAGGACGGGTGACCCAGCAATCCGCCAGTAGCCCTTGCTCGATCCCGCCCATTCACGGGCGGTATGCTCGGGAATGCCGAGTCGGCGCAGGTTCCGGCGTCTGGCTGAGATGCGTTTCCATTCCTTCCAGCGAATCTGCCGCATCCGGCGGCGGAACCACTCGTCCAGATCGCGGAGCCTGCGTCCCAGGTCCGCTAGGGCGAAGTAGCCCATCCAACCGCGGATGAACGCATTGAGCCTGTCGATCCTGCAGGGCATCGACACACTCCACCTCCGGCTGGTCAACTCCCGGATCCGATCCTTAAGGCGCCTGAGCGCCTTCGGATCAACCCGGATGCCCACCCCAGAGCGGGTGAAGTAGAACCCGAACCCCAGCAGCGTCGCCTCGCGAGCATGCCGGACCGAGGACTTCTCCCGGTTCACCTTGAGTTTCAGCCGCTGCTCGACCACGGCGGCGACCGAGTCGAGCACCCGATCGGCGGCCCGCTTGCTGCGCACGAAGACGCGAACGTCGTCGGCATAGCGAACGAACCGGTGACCGCGCATCCACAGCTCCCGGTCCAGGTCGTCCAGCATGATGTTCGACAGGATCGGCGACAGCGGCGACCCTTGCGGGGTCCCCTCCGCACTCGCCCGAACGATCCCGCCGACCATCACCCCGGCCTCCAGGTAAGCCCGGATCAACTTGAGGACCTTGCGGTCGGTGACCTTGCGCGCCACCCGCGCCATCAGCACGTCGAACTGAACGAGATCGAAGAACCGTTCAAGATCGACATCCACGACCCAGCGGTATCCGTCCTCGATCGCCCGCCGCGCGACCCGCACCGCCTGATGAGCGGACCGGCCGGGGCGGAACCCGAAGCTGGACCCCGAAAAGTGCGGGTCGAAGATCGGCGTGAGCACCTGCGCGATCGCCTGCTGGACCAACCTGTCCAGCACAGTGGGCACCCCCAGCATCCGTTCACCGCGCCCCCCGGGCTTGGGGATCACCACCCGGCGGACCGGCGAGGGCCGGAACGTACCCGCGTCCAAAGCCTCCCGGACACCCGCCCAGTGCTCCCGCAGCCACGGACGAATCTCGTCTGTGGTCATGCCGTCCACACCAGGCGCACCCTTGTTGGCCTCCACACGCCTCAACGCCCCGGACAGGTTGGCCGGTGACAGCATCCGCTCCCACAACGACTCCTCCCGCCCCGGGATCACGGCGTCCTCAAGGCGCGCCGACCCGCCGCTACGCTCCACACTGGTACTCACCGGAACTCACCGGCCCCTTCCAGCGGTGGGCCCGCCACCAGGCGGGATGGCTGCGATCAAAGCGACCGGCACGAGCAACCTGATTCTTCCGCTCTACTCAACGTTCGGTCCTTCCCGGCTGATTGTCCGTTCCCCACACCGGTACTACGACCTCTGCTGACCTCTGCCCGGTCAGCCCACACCTCGCGGTGCCGACCGTCGGCGCGGCGACATCTTCAGCACAACCGACACCCGGACAGATCTCCCCAGGTAAGAACGATCACTTTCCCCCTGCGCCCGCCGCGTCTACCTGACGGTCCTGTCGGTGATGACGGGCTTCACCTTCGTTGGCAGGCTCACCCAGACCAGCCCGGCCTCATACGCGGTTCGTGTCCCTCGGTGCAGGGATTCGCCTCGGGCTTCCTCCAGACCCCGCCTCACAACGACGCCCTTGCCTCCGGCTCGGAGTTAGCACCACCTCTTCCTCCAGGGGACTTTCACCCCCAAGCAATCGCCCATGCTGGGCGCACCA
>NZ_SMLC01000376.1 GCF_004349245.1 Actinomadura sp. 6K520
ACCGCCGCACTCACCATCAGCACGGCAACGGCGACAACGCGAAGCAGCATCGTGGTGACCACGTGAACGGCACCGGCCGGGCGGCTCATTGCGTCCCCCGGGAGTCGCCTGGCGCCCCTCGCCCTCGACCACGGCTATGGCCGCGGCGCCGACGCCGGCCGGACCGGGACGGCGGTGCCGGGGAGAAAGAAGCAGACGAGGACGAGGGCTGCGGGTCGGGAGGAGACTGGCGTGCGGGGCCGCAGAAGGCTTCACCTCCTTCGTTGTGCGGGTGTTCGGGGTCGGTTGTGCCGTCCGACCGGGTGGGTCGGCCCCGCACGCCAGCCGGTCGCGGGCCCAGCCCTGCCCTGGACCCCTCGGCAGGGCTCGGCCGCCGTTCTTGAGCCCGGCGAGTGTCTGCCGCCCGCACCCGGAAAAGACCGCGATCGCGGCCCGGATTGGACACCCGGTGTTCCACTTCGCCGGAGGCCAGCGCCGCGACCAGGCGGCGTTCCCCACGCTGCCGGGCCTTGTAGGCGGCCTGGACACCGACGCCGAGTTCGGCTGCGGCCTGCTTGAGGGTGAGGTCCTCCAGCCGGGACCGGCCAATCAGCTCCGCCGCCAGCGGTGAGAGCACGCCCTTGGCGATCGCGTCGGCCAGCAGCAGGTCGGGGTGGCTCCACGGAGGCGGCGGGGGCGCCGATTCCAGCGGCGGCAGCGGCATCGGCGCGACGCCTTGGCGGGTGTAGCGGGCCAGCAGGCCGGCACGGTAGGCCGACCACCGCAACCGGGTGATGATCCCCGGACGACTGGTGTCGACACGGTGCAGCGCGTCCACGAACCCGGTCAGCAGCGCGGCGTGCAGATCAGCTGGCTCACCGCGGTAGCCCTCGGCCAGATCCCCGGCCATCCGCCACAACGCCGGCAACGCCAACCCGACCGCCCCGAGCACCCACGCGGGCGACCCCGAGTGCGCCTCGGCCACCATGCGCCGCCAGACAGCATCACGCGCCGCGCGGCCGGTGGCCGGGTGCAGCAGCATCGCCTGCAACTCCCCGAGCGGAATGTGCCGCTGCGGCAGCCCATGCCCGACCGCCGCCCCATCCACAGACAGCGGCGCCGGACCCGTGACCAGCATCCGGAACGCCTCAGCGGCGGTCTCCAGCGAGGTGTGCGCGGCCGCGCTTGCTAGGGCGCGGTCCTGCGGGCGGTGATGATGCCGGCGGCGCGGCCGCTGGTCGGCCTGCCGCTCACCGGATGAAGGCGCGCCGGACGACGCAGCGGACCGAGGCAGGGCGGCGGGCCGCGACGGACTGGTGTGCGAACGGCGCTTACCGGTAGCTCCCATTATCGCCGGACTCCCTTCGAGCTCCACACGACGGGGGTATTCAGGAGTCCATGAAGCCAGTCAGCTTAGGCATTTCTTAGGCACCGGAACCTCTATAGAGGCCTGCCGATCGGTTGCCCACCAAACGCCTAAGCCGCGGCGCTCCTATGGCGCCAGCCTCGGCTGAACCTGCGCGCCTAAGATCACGCCTATGACTCTCGTTCCAGCTCAGCGGGTTGTCTGCCGCGGCCCTCCTGGGTGTGGGTGGCTGCGCCTATGGGCGCGCCTATGCACGCCGTCAGCACATGAAAGCTTCGGCTGTGAAACTGATGAACCACATAAAGCGTGCCGGTTGCGCGCCTAAGCGTGTGCCTAAGAAATGCCTACGCCACCGGGTTGACTAGGGATGTGCCGTCCAAAGAAATCAGGTGGATACGCAGAAGCACACCCTCATGCCCCACCACCCCGAACACCCCAGCCACCAACCACAGCGGCCAGCCCCCGAGCCTGACAGCACTACTGAGCCGGTGCCGCTGTCGGTATGGCTAGGCGCCCAGCGCCCCGCCGCCAGCCAACGCCGCGGCCGCTACCTCCC
>NZ_SMLC01000377.1 GCF_004349245.1 Actinomadura sp. 6K520
CCATCCCCACCCCCTACGAAGGACACCTCGGAAACGGCAGCGCCCCCAGCATCGCCTCCGGACGCCTGGCCTACACCCTCGGCCTCCAAGGACCCGCCCTCACCATCGACACCGCCTGCTCCTCCTCCCTCGTCGCCCTCCACCTCGCCTGCCAATCCCTCCACAACCACGAAACCGACCTCGCCCTCGCCGGCGGCGTCGCCATCATGTCCGCCCCCGGGGTGTTCGTGGAGTTCTCCCGGCAGCGCGGACTGGCGCCCGACGGCCGCTGCAAGCCCTTCGCAGCGGCCGCCGACGGCACCGGCTGGTCGGAAGGTGTCGGGCTGCTGCTGGTCGAACGGCTGTCGGACGCGCTTCGCAACGGCCACCCCGTACTGGCCGTCGTGCGCGGCTCGGCGGTCAACCAGGACGGGGCGAGCAACGGCCTGACGGCGCCGAACGGCCCGTCCCAGCAGCGGGTGATCGAGGACGCGCTGGCCAGCGCGCGGCTGGCCGCCGCCGAGGTGGACGTGGTGGAGGCGCACGGGACCGGCACCCGCCTGGGCGACCCCATCGAGGCGCAAGCACTCATCGCCACCTACGGCCGACAACGCCCCGACGACCGGCCCCTACGGCTCGGCTCAATCAAGTCCAACCTCGGGCACACCCAGGCCGCCGCCGGTGTCGCCGGAATCATCAAGATGGTCGAGGCGATGCGGCATGGTGTGCTGCCGCGGACGCTGCACGTCGACGAGCCGACCCCGCACGTCGACTGGTCCGCGGGGACCGTCGAGCTGCTCACCGAGCAGGTCGAATGGCCGGAGACCGGGCGGCCGCGGCGCGCCGCCGTCTCCTCCTTCGGCATCAGCGGAACCAACGCCCACCTCATCCTCGAACAAACCCCCACGAGCACAGACACCGAAACCGCACCCACGCCCTTAACGCTCCAGACCGGCACGGACGGAGAGGCGCAGGCCAGGGAGACCCCTGAGCCGGACGTACTGCCGTGGTTGCTGTCGGCGAAGACCGAGGCGGGTCTTACCGCACAGGCGAAGCGCCTGGCCGAACATCTGGACGCCCACCCCGACCTGGACCCCGGTGAAGTGGCCTGGGCGCTGGCCACCACCCGCTCCACCCTGGATTACCGCGCCGTCATCACCGGCGACCAGGCCGGGCTGCGCGAGGGGCTAGAGGCTTTGGCGGCCGGTGAGCCGCACCCGGCCGTGGTCACCGGCCGTGCCCTGCCCGGCCAGGGCGGCAAAACCGTGTTCGTGTTCCCCGGCCAAGGATCACAGTGGGCCGGGATGGGCGCCGAACTCATGGCCACCAGCCCGGTCTTCCGCGACCACATCCACGCCTGCGAACAAGCACTCTCGCCGCACGTGGACTGGTCCCTCACCGACCTCCTCACCACCGAAGGTGCGGCGTCGCTGGACCGGGTCGACGTCGTCCAGCCCGCACTGTTCGCCGTCATGACCGGCCTGGCCCACCTATGGCGGTCCCTGGGCGTCGAGCCCGACGCGGTGGTCGGGCACTCCCAGGGCGAGATCGCCGCCGCCTACACCGCCGGCGCCCTCACCCTGCAGGATTCCGCCCAACTCGTCGCCCTGCGCAGCCGCGCACTGACCGCACTGGCCGGAACCGGCACCATGGCCGCCGTCCACACCACCCCCGACGACCTGGCCGACCTGCTGCCCGACACCGTCACCATCGCCGCGGTCAACGGACCCGCCACCACCATCGTCGCCGGACCCCACCACGCCATCACGGTTCTGCTCCAACAATGCGAGCAGCGGCAGATCAAAACCCGCCGCATCGACGTCGACTACGCCTCACACAGCCCCGCCATCGACACCATCACCGACCACATCACCACCGCCGCCACCGGCATCACCCCCC
>NZ_SMLC01000378.1 GCF_004349245.1 Actinomadura sp. 6K520
GGTCGAGGCCGGGGGTGGGGTCGCCGCCGTCGGGGGCGAGGAAGTCCGAGATGACCACGCGGAGGCCGCGGCGGGTCTGGCCGCGGTCGAGTGAGGTGATGGCGGCGGCGAGGTCGCGGGGGGCGGTGCCGCCGGTGCCTCCCGTGCCTCCGGTGCTGTTGCGTGGGGTGCCGTCGTTGACGGACCGGGCGTCCAGGCAGGCTTGGAGGAGGGCGTAGAGGGCGGCTTTGCCGGTGCGGGCGGGCCAGCGGCGTATGCCGTCGGTGTGGAGGAGGTAGGCGCCGGCGCGGTCGCCGAGGCGGACGGTGAGGAAGCCGACGGCGGCGAGGGCGGCGACGGCGAGGTCGCGTTTGGTCATGGTGCCGGTGCCGAAGTCCATGCTGGGGGTGAGGTCGACGAGGGCCCAGGCTTCGAGTTCGTGGTCGGCGATGAGGTCGCGGACGTGGGGGGTGGTGGTGCGGGCGGTGACGGCCCAGTCCATGTGGCGGACGTCGTCCTCGCCGGGCTGGTAGAGGCGGGCTTCGGCGAGTTCGGTGCCGGGGCCGGGGAGGAGGCCGAGGTGTTCGCCGTTGAGGAGGCCGTCGAGGCGGCGGGTGACCTGGAGTTGGAGGCGGCGGAGGGTGCGTTCGGGGGCGAGGTGGGTGATCTTGCCGCTGCGCCGCTGCCGGCCGGTCCCCGTCATGCGGTGGTCACCGCCGCCGCGGAGTGGTTCCACACGACGCGGGGCGGGGGGACGGCGGTGAGGATCTGGGCGATGACGTCGGCGGCGTTGACGCCGTCGGCGAGTGCGTCGAAGGTCAGGACGAGGCGGTGGGACATGACGTCGCGGGCGACGGCGCGGACGTCGTCGGGCAGGACGTAGTCGCGTCCGGAGATCAGGGCGAGGGCGCGGGCGGCGGAGGCGAGGCCGAGGGTGGCGCGGGGGCTGGCGCCGATCTCGATGACGCCGCGCAGGTCGGGGAGGCGGTACTGGTCGGGTTCGCGGGTGGCCATGACCAGGCGGACGATGTAGTCGGCGATGAGTTCGTGGACGGCGACCTCTTCGGCGGCGCGCTGGAGTCCGGCGAGGCGGTCGGTGTCGAGGATCTGGGCGGCTTCGGGTGGGTCGACGCTCATCCGCTGGAGGATCTGCAGTTCCTCGTGGGCGGCGGGGTGGCGGACGTCGACCTTCATGAGGAAGCGGTCGCGCTGGGCTTCGGGGAGGGGGTAGACGCCTTCGGACTCGATGGGGTTCTGGGTGGCGAGGACGATGAAGGGTGCGGGCAGGGGGTAGGTGTTGCCGCCGAGGGAGACCTGGCGTTCGGCCATGACCTCCAGAAGGGCGGACTGGACTTTGGCGGGGGCGCGGTTGATCTCGTCGGCGAGGACGAAGTTGACGAAGACGGGGCCGAGTTCGACGTCGAACTGTTCGGTGGAGGGGTGGTAGATGCGGGTGCCGACGATGTCGGAGGGGACGAGGTCGGGGGTGAACTGGAGGCGGGCGAAGGTGCCGCCGACGACTTTGGCGAGGGTGCCGACGGCGAGGGTCTTGGCGACGCCGGGGACGCCTTCGACGAGGCAGTGGCCGCGGGCGAGCAGGGCCACGATCATCCGTTCGACCATGTGTTCCTGGCCGACGATGACTTTTTTGACCTCGGTGAGGGTGTTCTGGAGGAGGGCCGCGGCCTCGTCGACGTCGGTGGCGGCGATGGTCATGGTGGGTTTTCCCTCACTAGTCCTAGTCCCTGGGTGCCGGGGCTGGGCGCTTTTTCGACCCTACGCGATCACTTGTACCCGTTCGTTGGGGATACGTGCGCGCGGGCGGTGATCGGTTCGGGGGTGGCG
>NZ_SMLC01000037.1 GCF_004349245.1 Actinomadura sp. 6K520
CGCACGGCGACATCGCCAGCAGGACCGCGATCACGACCCTGGCCGGCATCCCGTTCACCGCGGATCCGGCCGCCGACCTCACCTCCGGCGTGGCCGCGAGCTCCGCCCGCCTCGCCGACCTGGACGCCGCCCTGACCGCCCTCACCGACCCCGTCCGCTTCACAGCCATCTAAAGGGAGCTTCTGTCGTGCAATTGACTTCTTCGATCTTCGGCCCGGATCCCGATCCCGACAGACCACGGGCGGCGGGGGAGTGGCCGTGGGCCGCTCATGGTTCGTCGCCCGCTCGTCCTTCTCAGGGCCGGCTTCGGGCGGGCGTGGGTTCCCAGGCAAAACCGTCCGGGTCGGTGATGGGCTCGTTGCCGCCGACCAGCACGAGTCGGTGCGAGCCGGTGCCCTCCTGGTCGACGCCGGTGTCCTTGGCGAGGGCGCGGCGCGGGTAGAGCGCCAGTGTGACGGTGGACGATGGGGTGTCGAACTCGGCGTACTTGCCGCCGAAGCTCTTGGCGACGGCCAGGCCGCGGTCGACATAGAACCGCTTGCTCGCCTTGACGTCCGCTACGCCTAGCAGCAGCGTGATCTGGTCGAACTTGGGGGCGGCGGGCGCGGAGTCCTTCTTCTTTGAGGACGCGACCTTGCAGATCGTCCCGTCCGGGGTCTGGATGACGCCGCCGTAGCCCCAGAACGACTTCGTGGCGGGCTTCAGCGTCGTGGCGCCGGCGTCGAGCGCGGCGGCGATGAGGGCGTCGACGTTGCCGGGCTGGGACGCGACGAGCGACAGCGCGAAGCCGCGGAAGCCGGTGGTCGGCTCGTCCGAGGGGCGGACGTTCACATAGGGCGCGAGACCGAAGATGGCATAGAAGGTCTCCGCGGCCGTGGGGTTGGCGACTTCCAGGGTGATGGATTCGAACGAGGTCATGGTGATTCCTTCTGGTGAGGTGGTTCGGCGGTTGTGCTCAGCGGTCCTGGATCAGCCCGAGGACGTTGCCGTCCGGGTCGGTGACGGCGGCGACCAGCCGTCCGCCGCCGACGTCGTGCGCGGCCTCCTTGACGGTCGCGCCGGCGGCGGTCAGTTCGGCGACCTTCGCGTTGATGTCCGGCACGTGCCAGTAGGCCACCGGCGAGGTCATGTCCTGGGGGCCGCCGGCCGGGACCAGCCCGATGTGCTGGCCTCCGACCTCAAACCCGACGTAGTGGGACGAGTCGGTCTGCGGCGCCTCGCCGAGCAGGGCCGCGTACACCGCCTTGGCCTTCGCCAGGTCGCTCACCGGGTGCAGCACGGTTCTGATTCCCTGGACGGGAGATCCACTCATGGTCGCTCCTGGAGTCGGTGGGGGCCGCATCGGCCCGTTGTTCAACTGCTCATAGCCTCGCTCCAGGCTCACCCTGGCCACATCCGTAGCGACTACGGAAGCGGCTACGGAGCGCGGGCACGGACCGTGCACGGATGGCCTGCGACAGAATGGGACAGTGACCGCGAGTGTGGATGTCTCTCCCCGTGAAGCCGAGGTGTTGGAGCTGGTCGGGGAGCATCTCAGCAACGCCGAGATCGCGGCGCGGCTGTTCATCTCGGTCCGGACGGCCGAGAGCCATGTCTCCGCGCTGCTGCGGAAGCTGGACGTCCCAGACCGGCGGGCGCTCGCCGTGCGGGCCGCCGCGAGCCGCCGCGCCGTCGGTCCGTCGCACGCCGTGCCCGTCCTGCCGGCTCCGCTGACCTCGTTCGTCGGCCGGGCGAGCGAGCGGGCCGAGCTGACCGAGATGATCGGTAAGCACCGGCAGGTGTCCGCGGTGGGGCCCGGCGGCGTGGGCAAGACCCGGCTCGCGCTGGCGGTGGCGGCGGACGCGGCCGGCGTTTTCGCGGACGGGGTGTGGTTCGTCGATCTCGTGCCGGTCAACGATCCGGGGATGGTCGCGGACGCGGTCGCCGGCGCCCTCGGTCTCGGCGAGCAGCCCGGCCGTGGTATGACCGAGTCGGTGGCCGTGGCGCTGGCCGACCGGCATGCGCTGCTCGTGCTGGACAACTGTGAGCAGGTGCGGGACGGCGTGGCGCTGTTCGTCGAGCGGCTGCTCGCGGCGTGCCCCGGGGTGACGGTGCTGGTGACGAGCCGGGCCCGGCTGATGGTGCCGTTCGAGCGGGTGTACCAGGTCCCGCCGCTGTCGCTGTCCGACGACGGTGAGTCGGACGCGGTCGCGCTGTTCAAGGAACGGGCGACGGCGATCGGCTGGCCGTTGGATCCTCCCCTGCACGACCACATCCGCTCGATCTGCGAGCGGCTGGACGGCATGGCGCTGGCGATCGAGCTGGCCGCCGCCCGGTACCCGACGCTCGGGCTGGACGGCCTCACCGCGGCCCTGTCCCAACCGCTGCGGACGCTCACCGGCGGGTCCCGCGCCGACGACCGGCACCGTTCGGTGCGGGCGGCGGTGGACTGGAGCCACACACTGCTGGAGCCGGCCGACCGGAACCTCCTTCGGCGGGTGTCGGTGTTCGTCGCGCCGTTCACCGCCGCGGCGGCGGCGGAGGTGGCCGGGGCCGAGGAGTGCGTTATCGCCGACGGGCTGGCCCGCCTGGCGGAACAGAGCCTGCTGGTCGTGCGGGCGTCGTCGAGCGCGACCGAGTACCGGGCGCTGGAGACCATCCGCCAGTACGGGGCCGAGCGGCTCACCGAGGCCGGTGAGCTGGCCGATGTCCGCACCCGGCACCTTCGCTGGTGCCTGGCCGCGGCCACCGGCCTCGCGGTCGCCGGAACGGACTGGCGGCCCCGGTTCGACGCCGTCGCCGACGACCTCCGCGCTGCCCTGGCGTGGGCGGCCGACGAGCCGGAACACCGCGCGGACGCGTTCGACCTCGCGCGGCACATGGCGGAGCTCGCCTTCACCCGCAATCTGGTCGGTGAGTCACAGCAGCGGTACGAGCAGGCCGCCGCGCTCGCCGGCGACCCGGCCGCCGCCGCGGCGATGCTCCGGAATGCCGCCGCCGTCGCCGGGTGCCGCATGCACGGCGACGACATGTACCGCCTGCACCGGGCCGCCGCGGCCCACGCCCGCCGGTGTGGCGCCGCCACTCGCGCCGCCGCCGACCTGGCGACCGCCGCGACCACCGTGTACCGGTTCTCGGGCACGTTCGTCCGGACGCCGTCCCCGGACCGGGCGCTCGCGCTCATCACTGAGGCGCGGGAGGACGCAGGCGACGACCCCGCCGCACTGGCGGCCGTCGCGCTGGCCGAGGTCGCGTCGGCCGCCGACGCGTTCGGCGCCGACCAGGACCCGTACGACGACGTCGTGACGGAGACGCTCGCGCGTGCCGAACGCGCGGTCGAACTCGCCCACCGCACCGGCGACCCACCCGCCGAGTCCGCCGCGCTCGACGCGCTCGCCGCCGTCCAGAGCTGGGCCGGCGACGCGTTCGCCACCGCGGCCACGGCCCGGCGCCGCGTCCACCTTCTGTCGTCCGCGCCGACCACGCCCGCTGTCACCCACGAGCTCGTCCAGGCGCTCGGCGAGGCGGCCCAGACCGGTATCGGCGTCGGAGACCTGCCCGGCGCCCGCCGTTGGGCGAGTCGGCTCGCCGACCACCCGTCGCTGGCCGAAGTGGGGCACCGCGCGACGAGCTGGCAGCTGGTCGCCGATGCGCTGGCGGGCGACGTCGGCGACGTGCTCACCGGCGCCGTCCGGTTCCTGGACTCGTGGCGGCGCAGCGGCAGCCCGGCCTGGCCGGACCTCGAACCGGCGGTGACCGCCGTCGCGATGGTCCACGGCCTCCGCGACGACCAGGACGCCCGGCACGAGTGGAACACGATTCTGGAGCAGTTCGGCGCGTCCCCGAACCGGGTCCACGGCTACGGCGCGGTCTTCGACGTGATGCCGCTGCTCCACAACGGACAGGTGTCCGAAGCGCTGGAGCGGATGGCTCCCGAATCCGGCGAGGTGTGGAGGTGGGTCACCTGGATCTGGCACCACTGGTACGTGGCGTTGCGCGCGGAGGCCGCCGTGCTCGCGGGAAGCCCCGACGCCCGCCACCGCCTGGCCGACGCCCGCGAGCTCACCACCGGCAATCCCGTCGCCGGCGCCATCGTTGAACGGGCCGAGGCACTACTGGAGGACGACCCGACGCGGCTGCTCGCCACGACGGACGCGTTCGACGCCGCCGGTTGCCGCTACCAGTCGGCCCGGACCAGGATCCTGGCGGGCGGCGAGCACGCCCTTCGCGGAGCGGCCGTACTCGCCGACCTCGGTCTCGCCCCCATGGCCGCCCGGTAGCCGGACGATCGCCGCTCGTAGCAAGTGGCCATCAAGGGAAACATTGGAAAAATAGCCTTCTGGGGTCCGAATTATCGACTGGGCGCACGATATCTCCGAAGCGAAATTCGAGTCCCATACCTCCAGGCGGTGCTCGTTGATATCTCGAACCCGGCCCCGAGTTCGGGGAAGGTGTCTGCCCGATGCGCAGATCGAAGCAATGAGAGGCCGATTCGCTGCCTGGGAACGAGTGCTTTCACCGTAGGCAACGACGCAAATCGCTGCTTGCCGCGCCGACTTGGCGTCGTATGCAGGCATTCATCTACCTGTGTGGACGGTATGTCACTCTTGCGCCTCGGATGCCTGGGATTGAGCATGTTGACGGGCCGACGGTAACCCACGGTAACTGGTCGTCAAGAGCGAGGAGCGTGAATCGTGGGAGATCAGAAGTGACTTGATCTTCCTTGGACTGTTGCCACTGGAGCGGAAGGTGGGCTTCTGACCTGGGCTGATGTCTGGACGGCCTTCGCTGCCGGGCTGTCCAACCGTTTTCACACCGAAGAGGTCACTGGTTCGAACCCAGTATCGCCCACCACGTTTCAGCAGGTCAGATAAGGTCTCGGAGATCATTCCGAGACCTTTTTCAATCTTGAAGGCCCTTGGGGAGCCCGCAGGGCATGGCTGCCTTCGTGGTGTAGGTGCTGATTCGGCTCGGAGCCGACGACGCGGTCACTGCACCGATGGCACAGGATGGCCGGTGGCCGGTGGCCGGTGCGGTTGCGGCGTTCGGGTTGGGGGTGGCGGCACCGCTGGTGATCGAGAAGTTGGCCCGGCTGGTTCCGCTGGCCCTGGACGTGCAACCCCTGGTGGAGCCTCGGCCCGATCCGTCCGTAGGGGGTGGAATTGGCCACCCCGGTCAGGTTGGACAGTCCGAGCAGCCAGCCACGGGAGGGGGCGGCAATGCGCCGTGACAGCCACGCCGGGCTCGTTCTAGCCGCGCTGGCTGGGACTCCCGAACCGCGCGAGGCCACGCCCGGTGCCTGGGCTGGCCGCCTGCCCGGCCGACTCGTCGGCGCACTCGCCCGGTCACCGGTAGACCACACCGCTCCCGGCAGGCGACGGACCGGACTCGCCGGTCGCGGTGATGCTCGAAGCGGCCCGCCCCGCCGAAATGGCGCCGCTGATGGCCGATGCCTACGGTTTCACCGACGGCGAGCGGCGCGTCACCGAACCCATGGCGCATGGCCTGTCCACCAGGCAGATCGCCGACCGGCTGCGGGTGTCGTCGTACACCGTGCAGGATCACCTGGAGTCGATCTTCGCCAAGTCCGGCACCGGCTCACGTGGCGACCTGACTCTGGGAGCCGCAGCGCACCGTGAGTCGCGGGGTTCGACCACACGAGCGCAGACGCACGAGATGTCCGCGGCCATCGCGCAGATCAACCGTCCGGCGAAGAACGGCGATAAACCGGGCGAACCGCTCAGGCGACTCTCACCATGGGTCGGCAGCCACCGAACTTGTCAGCCCTCGCGCAGGTAGGTCAGTACGGCGAGGACCCGGCGATGTCCTTCGTCAGGGTGCAGGTTGAGTTTGCTCATTATGTTGCCGATGTGTTTGTTGACCGCGGCCTGCCCGATGGTGAGCGCCTGTCCGATGGCGGTGTTCGACTTGCCCTCGGCCATGAGCGCGAGCACCTCTCGCTCCCGAAGCGTCAGGTTGCGCAGGGGGTCGCGGCGATGACGCAGGAGCTGGCGTACTACTTCGGGGTCGAGGATCGTCCCGCCGTCGGCGACCTGGCGGATCGCTTCGAAGAATTCCGTGAGCCGACCGATACGGTCCTTGAGTAGGTAGCCGACGCCGGTGCCGTCGTCGGAGTCGAGTAGTTCGCCCACGTATGTTCGCTGCACATACTGGCTCAGTGCCAGGACGGGTGCGCCGGGACGGCGGGCGCGGACCTGCAGCGCGGCGCGTAGTCCTTCGTCGGAGAAGCCGGGCGGCATGCGGACGTCGGTGATGAGTACGTCGGGGCGGTGTCGTTCGGCGGCCGTCAGCAGTCCCTCCGCGTCTGAGGCGGTGGCCAGGACGGTGAACCCGTGGCGGGAGAGCAGGCTGGCCAGGCCTTCTCTGAGGAGCACACCGTCTTCAGCGAGCACCAGGGTCAGCTCACGGGACGTTTGCATGGGATCTCCATCCGGAGCACGGTGGGGCCGCCCGGCGGGCTGGACAGTGACAGCGTGCCGTTCACGGCGGCCAGCCGGTCGGCCAGGCCGGCCAGCCCGGTACCCGAGGCCGGGTGTGCGCCGCCGGTTCCGTTGTCGGTCACCCGCAGGATGAGAGTGTCGCCGATCAACCGGCAGGTCACTTCGGCCCGGTCGGCTCCGCTGTGTCTGTCCACGTTGGTCAGTGCCTCGCTGACCGCGAAGTAGGCGGCGGATTCGACCGCGGGCGGCGGCCGTCGCGGCAGGTCGGTGGCGAGATCGATCGGTACGGTACAGCGATCGGCGATGTCGGCCAGTGCCGGACCCAATCCATGGTCGTTGAGGACCTTGGGATGGATGTTGAGTATCAGTTCACGCAGTTCGGAAAGCGCCTGGAAGGCGTGCTCCTGTGCGCGGTCGAGCGGGGGCGAGGCCGGCGCGTCGGGTGGCGTGCCGAGCCGTGCTTCACCGAGTTCCATGGTCAGAGCCACAAGCCGTTGCTGTGCGCCGTCGTGCAGGTCCCGCTCGATGCGTCGCCGTTCGGCTTCGAACGCTTCGAAGAGCGCGCCGCGTGATCGAGCCATCTCGGCCAGTTCGGCATCGCGTGCCTCATCGGGCGTCGCGGCCAGCAGGTACCGCGCCAGCGCGCCCTGTGCGCCGGCGACCAAGGCGAGCCCGTACAGGGCCAGGGCCGTGAGCCCCACGCCGACGGGGACCGTGGCCCACGCGGTGTGCCGGTCGGCGAGGACCCACCGGTCGATACGGAACGCCAGGTCGGGCATCACGTGGGTCCACAGCGGAGCGCCGATCGCCAGCACCGAGCCGATGGCGGATACGGCGACGAGTACCAGGTCCAGCGGCCACAGCAGGCCGCACAGCAGAAGGACGTAGATGAGCTCCCGCCACGTGGCGGGCTCGCGGATCCGGGTCAGCGACCACCCGAGTGGCCCGGCACGGTCGGGTGTGCGGTGGCGGCCGGCCAGGCGGCCCGGTCCGAGCAGCCATAGACGTCGCCGCTCCAGCACACCCACGGGTATGCCGAGCAACACGACGCCCGCCAGCAGGGCCACCCCGATGACGACCGGGACGGTCATCGCCCCGACGCCGGCCAGCACCACCAACGCGACCATGCACGCGAGGCCGACGGGGACGGTGGTCACCAGGTATGCCAGGGACCGCCACGGCCACGGCGACACCAGAAACCCCGGATGTGCCAGAGCCTGCCACAGGTTCTGAGGTTTCACCGAGCTGCCTCCGGGCGCGGGTGGTGGTACGTCGTTCGCGTGGTTCGGACCAGGTTACGGACGGGGTGTACAGCGGCGAATCAGGCAATCCGGAGTTGTCGGGGTAGTGCGATCCCTACCCCGGGCGTCGAGAGTCGCTACCAGACATCCGGCAGTCAGCGTCATGGCCAGAGATGCCGCCGTGCCGCAACCCTTCAGGGATGGTTCGATCGCTCGATCTGGAGGGAATTCGTTGGCCCGTGCTCATACAGCCGGACTGGGAAGAGCAGCTCAGGCTCACCGACACGGTGGAGCGCATGCTGCCGGGCCTGGGGACGGGCGCCCGCGGCAGATGACCGCCCGCGAAGTGGCGGCACACCGCGGGCGTCCATGTCGGTGAGTACCGCGCCCTGTTCGGTGGGTGACTACTCGGCCAAAAGGGAACCGACCGAGATGCGCACGACCGTACCGGTCAACGCCGACACGGCACAGATCTGGCCGGAAGCCCGATACGGCCTCGGCCTCTTCTCCCGCCCGTGTGGTGATCTCCATTTCCGCCGCGCGTTGTGTGATGTGCCATGACCAAGCTGTTTGCGCGATTTCACGACTCAAGAGATTGGACAAAGATGAGCGGAGAATTCTGTACCGGACGGACGATCCGGCTGTGGGCGTGCGTGGCCGTCGCGGCGGCGTCGGCCTCGGCCTTGGGAATCGTCGCCGCCAACGCGACGACATCCGCCTGGCCCGGGACGAACCGAAACAATCTGCAGGCCGACGTGCGCGCGGTCCACGCGGCGGGAGCCACCGGAGTGCTGGCCCGGGTGCGGACCGACGCCGGCGATACCGTCGCCCGCGCCGGTTTCGCGGACCTGGCGACCAGGCAGCCGATGCCATGGAAGGCGTACTACCGCATCGGCAGCACCACGAAGACGTTCACCGCCGTGGTCGCCTTGCAATTGGCCGGAGAGGGCAGGCTCGGCCTGAGCGACAGCGTCGAGCGCTGGCTGCCCGGACTCGTGCGCGGCAATGGAAACGACGGAAGCAAGATCACGATTGAGAACTTGCTGCGTCAGACCAGCGGCCTGAACGACTATGACGAGCAGCTGCCGTGGGTGAAACAGTTCACTCCCGAAGTATTCCGGCGGGAGCGGTTCCATGCCTACGAGCCTCAGGAATTGGTGGGCATGGCGATGAAGAATCCTCCCCAGTGGATTCCGTCTTCGCCCGGCGAGACCAGGTGGGGGTACTCCAACACCAATTACGTCCTGGCCGGCATGATCATAGAGAAGGTGACCGGCCATGCCCTGGCCCAGGAGATCAACGACCGCGTCATCGAACCGCTGGGTCTGGGGCACACGATCGTCGCGGGAACCTCGGCCTATGTCCCGCAGCCCAGAGCGGTCGCGTACACGCAGTTCCCCGGACGTTCGGGACTGACCGACACCTCCGTGTTCGTTCCGTTCCCGGACGCCCCGCTGATCAGCACCACGGCCGACGTGAACACCTTCTTCCGCGCCTTGATGGGGGGCCGGCTGCTGCGCCCGGCTCAGCTGGCGCAGATGAAGAGGACCGTCGAAGCCAAGGACCTGTGGGACGTCGAGCCCGGCGCCCGATACGGCCTCGGCATCGGCTGGCGGCCGGTCAGCGGATGCCCCGGCGGGGTCTGGTCCCACGGCGGGACCATGCCCGGCTTCATCTCCGATGCCGGTGTCACCGCCGGCGGCCGCCGCGCCGCCGCGGTCTCGGCGAACACCTGGCGCCCCGCCGACGACCGGCAGGACACCCAGGACGAGGCGATGACGAGACTCATCGACCGTGCCCTTTGCGGGACCCGCTGACCATCACCTGAACACGCGAAACGAAAGGCGAGATGATGCGACCGGCCCGCGCACGGGACACGCATGACACGCTCCCACCGTCCGGTCCGGGGCGAAGGCCCCCGAACCGACCACGGGCCGGTCGGGTTCCCCGATCACCGTCCAGGCACGGCGATGAGCTCGGGCCGCCTGTGCCCCCCTCCACGATCATCGAAGGCCCGCGCTCCGCCGTTCACGTCATGACCGCCGTCAAGGAGTACGGCGCGAAGGACGCACGCGTTCGGGCCCTCGACGGGATCGACCTGACCGTGTCCGCCAGTACGTGGACCGCGGTGATGGGGCCGTCCGGGTCAGGGAAGTCGACTCTGCTGCACTGCATGGCCGGCCTGGAGCGCCTCGACGGCGGCCGCATCGTCCTCGACGGCGAGGACATCACCAACACGTCCGATTCCGTGCTGACGAAGCTGCGCCGGGCACGCATCGGATTCGTCTTCCAGAGCTTCAACCTGATCGGCTCGCTGACCGCGGAGCAGAACGTGGCACTGCCGCTACGGCTCGCCGGTACGAGGCCGTCGCGCAAGGAGGTACGCGCGACTCTCGCCGCGGTGGGCCTCGGTGACCGGCTGTGGCACCGTCCGGGCGAGCTGTCCGGGGGCCAGCAGCAACGGGTGGCGATCGCCCGGGCGATGATCACCCGCCCGGCCGTGCTGTTCGCCGACGAACCGACCGGCGCGCTCGACACCTCCACCGCACGCACGGTCCTCGGCCTGCTGAGAGACACGGTGAGCACCGGTCAGACGATCGTGATGGTGACCCACGACCCGATGGCGGCCGCGCAGGCGGACGAAATCGTGTTCCTGCGCGACGGCCGGGTCATCGACCGGCTCGGCCCCTCCAGCGCCGCCACGATCGCCGACCGTCTCGCACATCTGGAGACCTGAACAGTGCTCATCCTGTCGTGGAACTCCTTCCGGCAACGCTGGCCCCTGTTCGTCGGCGCAGCCCTAAGCCTGGCCGTCGGCGTCGCGCTGGTCAGTTCGGCCGTGCAGCTCGCCGCATCGGCAACGCCGCCCCACCCGCCCGCAGGGCTGACCGCGCTGGAGCGGGAACGACTGCGCGCGGGCTACGACGACGTGGCGACGATCATGATCATCGCCGCCATCCTGGCCGCGTTCCTCACGGTGTTCATCGTGGCCACCACGTTCGTGTTCACCGTCGACCAGCGCCGTCGGGACCTCGCCCTGCTGCGCCTCCTCGGTGTCGGCAGGTTGCAGGTCCGCCGGGTCCTGGTCGGTGAGGCGTTGCTGCTCGGCGTCGCCGCCATCATGCTGGGGCTTCCCCTCGCGACGCCCATGGCCCGCGCGCAGCTGTGGCTCGTCGGGAGGGCGGGCCTCCTCCCGGCCGCGTTCACGCTCACCTGGCGGCCCTGGCCGTTGGTCCTTGGTGCGGGAATCGGCTTGACGGTCGCCGTGCTGGGAGTGCTGGCGGCCTCACGGCGGGCGGCGCGGATCCCCCCGCTCGCCGCGCTCCGCGACGGCGACACGGCGGCCCGGGCCATGACCGCCTCCCGTTGGGGCACCGGGCTGGGGCTGATGGCCGTCACCGTCGCTCTGGTGGCACTCGCCCCGGTGGCCGGCCTGGTCGCCGCACTGGCCCTGTCGCTTGGTGTGGCGCTGTGCGGCGGTGTCGCGTTGAGTCAGCTCAGCCCGCTCATCGTCCCCGCCGCCGGTCACGCCCTGGGCTCCGTGTTGCGCGGCGGCACGATCGGCACGCTCGCGGCGGCCAACGTCCGCCACGCCGTTCGGCGCAGCGCCTCGACGGCGGCCCCCCTGATCGTCCTCGTCTCGCTGGTCGCCGGGCTGGCGGGAACGCTCGGCGCGGTGACCAAGGCCTCCGAGGTCGAACTACGGCAGACGACGGTCGGCGACCTGGTCGTCGAGACGGCGGGTCGCCACGCAGACCGCATCTCGGCACTCCCCGGCGTGACGAGCGCGTCGGTCGAGATCGACGCGCCGGTGATGCTGGACATCGACGTCAGGAACGGCGGCCACGTCGAGCGCGAGCGCATCACCTCGGGAATCGTCGCGATGGACCCCGCCGCATACCCGCGCGCTCACCCCATCCAGCCGATCGCCGGAACCCTCGATGACGTGCACGGGCCAGCCATCGCAGTGATGCAGCACACCAGTGACGGGGAACGCCTCGAACTCGGCCAGCGAGCCGTGCTCAAACTCGGTGGTCGCACCCGGGCGGTGCGCGTCGCCGCTGTTCTCCCCGAGATGCTCAACACCGGCTGGCAGGTCCTCGTCCCCCGCGATCTTCTGCCTGCGCGCGTCCTCGCCGGCGCCCCCGCCCATATCGTCCTGCAGGTCGCCGCCGCCGACGACGCGCGCACGCACGTCGTCCGCACCGTCCACGAGCAACGCCTCGGCACCGTCACGACGCTGGACGGCTGGATCGCCGACGCCGTCGCCACGCAGCAGCGCACCAACGACGCCACCATGATCGTGCTGCTCGGCCTCTCCGGCCTGTACGCCGCGATGGCCGTGATCAACGCCGTCGTCATGGCCGGCGCGGACCGTGGACGGGAACTCGCCATCGCGCGCATGGCCGGCCTCACCCGGCGCCAGATCCTGCTGATGACATTCGTCGAATCGATCACCATCACAACGGTCGGCCTCACGCTCGGCGCAGCGGTCGTCACCGCCGCCCTGACCGGCATCGCCCTCGCCTCCGCCAGCACCATCGGCACCGTAGTGATCGCCATCCCCACCGTGCTGGCCGCGGCGATCGCCATCAGCGCACTCGTCGTCACCGCAGCGGCGAGCACGGCCACCACCTGGCGCATCACCCGGCTCCGCCCGATCCACCTCGCCACCGCGCGCGACTGAAACAGACGATGTAGTCGAGGAATACGTCTTGCCTGAGGCGCGGTAGCCAGTCGGCCGCTATCTGTTCGCCGAGCCGTTCCAACAGGTGGGCGGCCTGGACGATGCACTGGTTCGGGTCGTCTTCGATCTCCATGAGCGTAGGCGTCGGCGATATGGGTCTGGCGGAGTCGGTCGTCGGTGAGGATCGTCGCCCGCAGACGGCGATGACGGGCACGCCTGCCCGTGCGGCGGCGCTCGCCACGCCGAGGGGGGCTTTGCCACGCGACTGCGGACTCGGTGACGTGCCAGTTTCCGGGCAGGGCCCGACGGGCAGCGGGCCGCCGCGGGCCAGGGCGTCGCGCAGCGGTTCGTCGCGGCCGGTGGCCTGGCCGGTGTCCCAGGTAGCGGCGAGCTGGTCGAACAGATCGGTGAGGAACCGCGCCGCCTCACCCGTCCAGGGCCGTACGGGGCGCCGGCGTGGGGTTCGGCCCGGGCGAGTCGGCGTAGGTCGGGTTGGCTCCCCATCGACTTCCAAAATCGGAAAAGGGCTTCGGAATGATCTCCAAAGCCCCTCTGAGCACCCCTTCCCCTGCGAGGACCGAGAATCTCTTGCACCGGTGAACGGTTGCGGTGCCGCGTCCGTACGACCTGCGGTAGCGGGGATTGTGGGGGAGCGGGGAAGAGCAGAAGGGTGCCAGATGCAGCGCTCAACGCATGCACGACACAAGAAGAGAACCCACGCCGTCCTCGCAGTCGGCGCGGGGCTCGCCATAGTCGCGACCGGATGCGGTCAGTCGGCTCAGACCAGCCTGTCGTCCGCCGACGGCGCAGCTGCCCAGAAGGTCAACTGTCCGGCGGTCAGGCCACGGCTACCGCAGGTCCCCGCGTCGCAGCAGGCCGCGGTCTCGCGGGAGCTGGCCCTGCTGGACTCCCAGATCGCCGCGGCCAACCGCAGGCTGAGGACGCTGCGCGGCGGTGACCCCCAGCTCGCGCAGAACGCGGTGATGAAGCCGCTGGAGGCTAAGCGCGCAGCGGTCATCGACCGCATCGACATCAGCTTCCAGCGTGCCGGGCAGCGGCCGCCCGGCTTGAACACGCTCGCCCGATGCTCGCTGACCAAGGGCAACGGTGACGGCGCAGGGAACGGCCAGGACGGCGACGGCCAGAACGGCGACGGGCAGAACGGCGGCGGGGCCGTCGGGCCGTTCCCCGACGACTTCGTCGACATTCGCCAGGTGCGGCCGAACCAGCGGAACGTCCGCACGAGCCGGGGCGGCTCGCGGGGCACCTTCGTCTCTGAATGCGGAACCGACCAGGAGAAGCACCAGAACACCGACAACATCATCATCGCGCCCGGTAAGCCCAACGGTGCGGAGCACCTGCACGACTACGTGGGCAACCTGTCCACGGACTTCTCCTCCACGGAGGAGAGCCTGGCCGCGGCCGACACCAGCTGCGCGATCAAGGCGGACAAGTCAACCTACTTCTGGCCCGTGCTGCGGACCCGGAAGCCCGGCGACCTCGCTCAGGGAGCCGCCGAGATCGACAAGAACAACGTCGGCACCTCGGTCCTCCCGTCGAAGGTGACCCTGCTGTACAGCGGCAACGCGCGCAGCAAGGTGACGCCGATGCCGCAGTTCCTCCGGTTGTTCACCGGGGACGCCAAGACGGTCACGAACGGAGACGGCAACGCCCAGGAGACCTGGTCGTGCACCGGGTTCGAAAACCGGGTCACCGACAAGTACCCGCTCTGCCCGGACGGCAGCAACCTGTTGCGGATCTTCGACGAGCCGGGCTGCTGGGACGGGCAGAACACCGACAGCGAGAACCACCGGACCCACGTCGCCTTCGCCCGGGCCAGCGGCGCGTGCCCCAACGGCTTCAAGGCCATCCCGCAGCTGACGATGACGCTGGAGTACGAGGGAATCCCCAACACGGCGCCCAAGAGCGAGGACGACGTGCCTTTCGCGGTCGACGGTTTCTCCACCGAGCAGCACAAGCCCAACAGCGACCACGCGGGGTACATCAACGTGATGTCGAAGCGTCTGAACGCCGCGGTCGCCAGGTGCATCAACAGCAACCGGAGGTGCTGACCGGTCTTTCTCCGTCCGACCGGCTTTCGGTGCGGCCCCGCCGCACGAAGCCATGAGGCCTGCCGACGGCCGCCGTCCGTCGGCAGGCCCCATGGCGCGGTTCGGGGCGCCTTCGCTTCAATGGAGTCGGGCCGACTGGAACCTCAGCGGCGCGGTGCTCGGTTCGACGCTCGGACGCCTCACACGGGTCGCCCAGGGCACCACCTGCAGGCCCGTCCGGGTTCCTCAGCGCGCCAGCTGGATGACGGCGAGCGCCGCGCCGCTAGGGTCGCTGAGGAGTGCCACCCTGCCGGTCGGCGTATCCGATGAGGGGCGTTGCAAGGTGCCACCCAACTCGACGGCGCCGACGGCGGCATCGTCGGAATCGGTGACGGCGAAGTAGGGCATCCAGTACGCCACGGCACCGGCCGGCAGGCTCTGGTCGGTGCACACGGCACCGGTGACGGGCCGTCCGCCGATCTCCCATTCGAAGCAGTTGTCGCTGGCGATCCCCTCGCTTCGAACCGGATCCTTCCAGCCCAGCACATGGCTGTAGAAGCGCTGGGCCGCGTCGGCGTCCCGGCAGATCAGTTCCACCCTGGACATCGTGCCCGGCTCGTCGACCACGGCCGCGCCGACCCACGTGTAGGGCTTCCAGAGCCCGAAACCGGCCCCCTCGATATCGGCGACGAGCGCCAGACGGCCCAGTTGGGCGACGTTCGACCCCTTCACGAACACCGTCCCGCCGGCCTCCCCGACCCGCGCGACAGCGGACTCCAGATCGTCGACGTTGAAGTAACAGGTCCAGGTCGGCTTGACCCCGTCATCGGCGGCGGCCATCATCCCGGCGACCGCATGATCCGTCGACTTGCCGAGCGTGAAGATCTCGTAGTCCGCATTGGGAAGTGTCATGGTGTAGGAACCCCAGCCCAACAGCCCGCCGTAGAAGGCTTTCGCGCCCGCAGTGTCGGGACTGAGCAACTCGACCCAACTCGGGGCCCCCTCGGCGTAGGACGTCATCTCGGGCATGCGCGACCTCCGTTCCCCGATGCCACGTTAGTTCCCGCAGGCCAGCGGCTATAGCCAGGAAAAATAAAAGCCGCTGGCCGTGGGGGCCTCCCAGCCGCGGCGGACGATCGCCAAGACGAGTGGTCTCATGCGCCGGTGAGTTCGCTGGGGGCCGGGGCAGTCGATCGGTCTTCGGGCTCTGCCCGGGATGCGCACGCTAGGACGGCTGACCGCACGCTCCGATCGCCCTGGCGTGAGCGGCGGGGTGGGGCACGTCCGCTCATGCCGAGAAGAGTGCCGATGCGCTGCTGCCCGTCCAACTGCCCGTTCGCTATCTCGCGGGCCTAATGTCCGGCCAACTCGGCTACGACCGGGGCGAGCGTCTCGGCGAAGTCGGCGCCGAAGACGAAGTAGGAGAAGCCGATCTCCTCCCGTCGCCGCTGGATCTCCTCGGCGGCCGCCACGGGGTCGTCGGGAAGCACCGCCAGCGAATCCGCCGCGCGGAGCGCAGCAGGGTCGGTGTCGGAGGACGCCATGAAGGGCGCGACGCTGTCGCCGACCACCGCCACGTGCTGCGCGAGTTCGACGTCCCGGATGGCGCGGGAGCGGAAGTCGCGTACCACCCGGGTGATTTCAACTCGATCGTCTCCCGGCATGAGTGCGAAGGCGACCGTGTCCGCGAGGTCGGCCGCCAATGCCTGGGCTTTCGGCCCGCGCACGGCCATCACCACCGGCGTGTGCGAGTCGGGACCGTCGAGATCTCGCAGGGCTGTCACGGTCTGGCGCACCTGGGCCAGCCGCTCGCGCGGTGGTGCGGCGGGCAGTCCTAGTTCGCGTAGTTCGTCTTCGATGCCGGGCCTGCCGGTGCCGATGCCCATCTCGAAGCGGCCGTCGGTGAGCACCGACAGCGAGTGCGCTTCCCACGCGGTGCTCCAGGCCGGGCGCAGCGGGGAGGCGTACACCCAACTGCCGACCCGCAGGTCGGTCAGGGTGGCCGCGACGGCCAGCGTGGGGGCGGGCGCCGGCTGCCAGCGCGGGACGTCGGGCATCAGCAGCGTGGAGTATCCGCTGTCGGCGATACGGCGTACCCGGTCTCGCCACGTCGGCAGGTCTGCTCTGAGCGGGGCGACGACCCCGAACCTGAAGGGCCTGGGTCCGCCGTCCGCCGTCGAATCGATCATCGTTCCTGTCCTCATCGGTGGAGGGATGGGGTTCCGGTCCTGCTGTGTCGTCGATCGCCCTGGGCGGCGCCTCATCCCTACTACGAACGCGGATTCCCGATTCGACACCGCCTTCCGGAAATTCTGGCGAGGATTTCCGGGACGCCAGTCCTGAGCGTTCCGGTAACGCGACGGGTGCGGGACCACGTCCTCAAGCGCGCCTGGTGCGGACGACCTCTGGAACCAGATGGACAACGGACACCCTGACCCGTCGTCCGCACATGCCGAATCGAGGGCGGGCACCTGTCGGCGCTCGGTCGGAGGGGCTACGGTCGTTCGATGACCTGGTTGGCCGATACCCGGAACTCCTACGATGCCGTCGCGGCCGGCTACGCCGAGGAGACCCGCGACCTGCTCGACAGGCTGCTGCACGTCCGCGCGGGCGTTGTGCTGTTCGCCGACCTGGTCCGCGCGATCGGCGGCGGGCCCGTGGCCGACGTGGGCTGCGGGCCGGGGCACACCACCGCCCTGCTGCGGGAGCTGGGCGCGGACGCGTTCGGGATCGACCTGTCACCCGCGATGATCGAGATCGCCCGCCGCGAGCACCCCGGCGCGCGGTTCGAGGTCGGTTCGATGACCGACCTGCAACTTGCCGACGGCTCTCTGGCGGGTGTGCTCGCGTGGTGGTCGCTGATCTACATCCCGGACGAGGCGGTGCCGGGCGTGCTCGGACAGTTCCACCGGGTGCTGCGGCCGGGCGGGGTGCTGGCCGCGGGATTCCACGTCGGTGACGAGTCGAAGATCGAGACGACCGGTGACGGCACCGAGCGCGTGCAGACGTATGTGCACCACCGCCAACCGTCCTGCGTCGCCGATTGGCTCCGCGAGGCGGGCTTCACCGTGGAGGCGCAGCACCTGCTGAATCCGGACGCACCGAAGCCGGGCGCGATCCTGTTCGCCCGCCGACCCGCGGCACCGCCCGGGTAGCGTCGGCGGCCAGGTGCGAGTGCCCAAGCAGTGTCAGTCGACTGGTTCCCACCCTCCCGTCCGGGTCCTCATCGCGCCCACTCGGGGATTCGATGGGCTCCAGCGACGGCCTGAACATGTCAGCGATTCAGCGACCACACATAGACAGGCGGGCCGGAGTCGACGTCACGCCCGGCGGCGGCCAGTCTGTGGTCGCCGAGGAACGCGACGGCGCTCATCGACTCCTGAAGCCCGCGCAGATGGGCCGGTCCCCCTGCTACTTGCCCGACGCTGCGGGTGGTGGGCGCCAGGGGGTAGCCGGATGGGTCACTCGGTCTCGGCCAGCTCGCGCCATTGGTGCCAAGTGGCGAGCCGTTGCTGGTACACGCTTTCGGCGATCGGGTAGGGGTAGCTGCCGAGGAACAGGCGCAGCGGCGGTTCCGGCAGGTCGACCAGGCTGAGGACGACCTCCGCGGTGGCCGACGGGTCGCGCGGTGCGCGGGCGGTGGCGCCGGCCCGGCGGGCCTGCCGGATCGGCTCGTAGGCCGCCATCGGGGCGGTGTGCGCCGCCGACGCCCCGGCCCAGTCGGTGCCGTACGGTCCCGGCTCGAGGATCGTCACCTTGATACCGAGCGGGCCGACCTCCTGGGCCAGGGCCTCGCTCATCCCTTCAAGGGCCCACTTGGAGGCGTTGTAGAGGCCCAGCGTCGGGAACGCGGCGATGCCGCCGATGCTGGAGACCTGGACGAGGTGCCCGCTACCCTGCGTCCGCATGATCGGCAGAGCGGCCTGGGTCACCCAGAGCGGGCCGAACAGGTTGGTCTCGATCTGGGCCCGGGCCTGCTCCTCGGTAACCTCCTCGATCATGCCGAACAGGCCGTAGCCGGCGTTGTTGACGACCACGTCCAGGCCGTCGAAGGCTTCCGCGGCGCGGTCCACCGCGGCGAAAACCTGGACCCGGTCGGTCACGTCGAGCGCGATCGGCAGAAGGCGGTCGCCGTAGGTCTCGGCCAGGCCGTTGAGCGTCTCGGGCCGACGTGCCGTCGCCGCGACCCGGTCACCGCGCTTGAGTGCCGCCGCTGCCCAGATGCGTCCGAAGCCGCGTGAGGCCCCGGTGATGAACCATGTCTTCATGGCCTCGACCATGCCCCTGCGCAGCATCGCCAGCCAGCACCCTGGCAGGGATACCCTGAACAAGCGATGACACGCGACAACCTTCTCGGGGAGTTCCTCCAGGCGCGCCGGGCCCGCGTGCGGCCGGAGGAGGTAGGGCTTACGCCCCACGGTCGGCGCCGGGTCACCGGACTCCGCCGCGAGGAACTCGCGAAATTCGCCGGCGTCTCCGTCCAGTACCTGACGAGGCTGGAACAGGGCGTCGACCGGCACCCGTCCCCACAGGTCGTGGACGCGTTGGCGACGGCGCTGCGCCTCGACCTCGACGCTGCGAGGCACCTGCGCGCCCTGGCCGCCCCGCCGACTGAACCACCCGGGCCCAGCGAGTTCCGCGGCGAGGTACAGCACTTGCTCGACTCATGGGGCGGCACCCCGGCCTACGTCCGCGACCGCCGTTTCGACGTGCTGACGGCCAACAAAGCAGCGATGGTGCTCTCCCCGATGTACCACCCCGGCCACAACCTGGTCCGCGACGTATTCCTCGACCCCGCCACCCGCAGCTTGTTCCCGGATTGGCCGGACATCGCCGAACAGACGGTCGCGGCCCTACGGGCGACAGCCGATCCACGCGACCCACGGACCGCCACCCTCGTGGCCGAGTTGCAGCGCTGCGACGAATTCCGCTCGTTGTGGGCTAGATACGACGTACGCCCGTCCCGCAACGAGACCAAGCGGTTCGATCACCCCGATGCCGGCCCCCTCACCCTGCGCCGCCAGACCCTCACCATCGCCGGAGCCGAGGACCAGGTGATCATCGTCTACCAGCCGGAGCCCGGCAGCGCTTCTGCCCACGCCCTGGCCCGGCTCCTCTAACCCGAGGCTGCTGCGTCCCGCGTCCCGCGGCCCCTCGATGTCCGCATGCATCGTCCGCTCATGCGGAATCGGTTCGCGACGAAGGACGATGGGGACGAGGACAATCCGGGTGCCGGCGGTCGCCGACGACAGGTTATAGAGCGTCCGCTCATGGCCGTGAGAGAGCCACACGACCAGCGTGGGCAGCCGCAAAGAGACCGACGGCCCGAGCCTCGCCCAATCCGTAACGAGGAGGTGCGGTGGCCCTGTGGACCACCGCACCCTCGCCGAGGAGCAAAGGCGTTCTTGAGATCGGGGGAAGGCGCTGGTGACCGCTTGGCTCTATGCGTGCTCCCGGGGCGTGTGCAGGTAGTGTTCGGCGATCTCGTCGCTGGTGGTCAGCCAGATGTCGGGTTGTGCGGCGAGGTAGGCCAGCGCCTGGTCCAGGTACTTGGCGCGGAAGGCCTGGCCGGTCACGAACGGGTGCAGGGCCAGCGCCATCACCCGGCCGCTGTGCTCGGAGTCGGCGTGCAGTTGCTCGTACTGGTCTTTGACGATCTGGACGAACTCCGGGCCGGTGGTTCCTTTGCCGAACAGGGGCAGGTCGTTGAGTTCGACCGAGTACGGGACGCTGATCATGCCGGGCTCGTTCAGCCGGTACGGCTGGTCGTCGTTGGTCCAGTCCAGGACGTAGCTCAGGCCGAGTTCGGCGAGCAGCGCAGGGGTGTTGAAGGTCTCGGTCAGCGCCGGCCCCATCCAGCCGCGCGGCCGCCGGCCGGTGGCGGCGGCGATGGTGTCGACGACGTCGGTGAGAAAGGTGAGTTCCTCGCCGCGGGTCATGTCGGTCTGCAGGATCGAGTTCGTCCGGCCGTGGGCGAGCCAGGCCCAGTCGCGTTCCAGGCCGGCCTTGATGATCTGCGGATAGTGGGTGGCGGCGTCGGAGTTCAGCAGTACGCTCGCCCGGATGCCGTGCCTGTCCAGGCTCTCGATCATGCGCCAGATGCCGACGCGCGGTCCGTAGTCGCGCCAGCCGTAGTTGAGGGCGTCGGGGACCAGGTCGGCGGTGCCGGGCCAGATGCTGGTGGACGGGCGGTCGATCATGAAGTGCTCGACGTTGAGACCGATGTAGACGGCGACCCTGGCGCGGCCGGGCCAGATGATCGGCGGACGCTCGGTGATCGGGCTGTAGTCGAAGAGCCGGTTCTGCGCGGTGGTCGTCATACCGGAACGGTAGAAGTTAACATCAATGTCAGGATCAAGTGCCGGGCCGGCGTCCGGAGGGACGAGATGCGGATTGGTGAGCTTGCGCAGCGCACCGGTGTGAGCGAGCGATCGCTGCGCTACTACGAGCAGCAGGGGCTGTTGCGGGCCGGCCGCACGCCCGGCGGCCATCGCGAGTATCCCGAGCAGGCCGTCGACCGGGTCATCCGGATCCAGGAACTGTTCGCCGCGGGACTGCACAGCAAGAAGATCGCGCAGTTGCTGCCGTGCATGCGCGACGCGGACGGCGGCCCCTCCGAGATCGCCACCCCCAAGCTGGTCACCGATCTCGTCGCCGAACGGGACCGCATCGACCGGATGATCACCGAGTTGGCCAACTCCCGGGCCGTGCTGGACGAGGTGATCGACGGAGCGGCCGACCACCGCCGCCAGACGGCCGACGGGTGACCAAGGCGCGGGCAGCGGTTCAGCCTCGGAGCGCGTGGCCGTGACGGTGGGCGACGCCCGCCGTGCGGAACACGCACGGGCCGTGGCGATGCCGGGCAGGGCGGTGGGTGGGGTCAGCGGCTCAGTGTGGTCTCGCGCTCCACGCGTGACAGCTTCTCGGGGTTGCGGACGATGTAGAGCCCGGTGATGAGGCCGTCCTCGACCCGCATCGCCACGACGCCTTCGATGTGGCCGTCGAGCCGGAAGACGAGCCCCGGGTAGCCGTTGATCTCGACGGCTTCGGTCGTCACCCCGGAGGTGAACGCGCGCAGGCCGCCGGACAGCAGGTTCCCTACCTTCCCGGCCCCCACGACGGGCTCCTTCATCGCGTGCGCGAGTCCGCCGCCGTCGGTCAGGAGGACGACGTCCGGCGCGAGGATGTCCAGCAGGTCCCGCAGGTCGCCGGTTTCGGTCGCCCGCTGGAAGGCCCGGAGCGCGGCCCGCGTCTCGGCGGGGGAGACGACGTCGCGGGGCCGCCGCGCGGCGACGTGGGCCCGCGCGCGGTGGGCGATCTGGCGGACCGCGGCGGGGGTCTTGCCGACGGCTTCGGCGATCTCGCCGTAGGCCAGGTCGAACACCTCGCGCAGCACGAACACCGCCCGCTCCGTCGGCGCGAGCGTCTCCAGCAGCAGCATCATCGCCATCGAGACGCTGTCGGCCAGTTCGACGTCCTCGGCCACGTCGGGCGTGGTCAGCAGCGGCTCGGGCAGCCACGGCCCGACGTAGGACTCCTTGCGCCGGCCGAGCGTGCGCAGCCGGTCCAGCGCCTGGCGCGTGGTGATGCGCACCAGATACGCGCGCCGGTCCCGCACCGTGCCGAGATCGACGCCCGCCCACCGCAGCCAGGTCTCCTGCAGGACGTCCTCGGCGTCGGCGGCGGAGCCGAGCATCTCGTAGGCCACGGTGAACAGCAGGTTGCGGTGCGCCACGAACGCCTCGGTGGCCAGGTCCAAGCGGCCGCCCGCGGGCCTCCCCGTCGTCCGTCCGCCGCCGTCGCTCATCGCCCGGCTCCCCTCGTCGCCTCCCGACCATGCCATACGCACAAGACGCCGCCCCCCGCCGCCGTGTGACACCCCCGGGCGGTGGGCCACGTCACATGATGCGCGCTGTCACAGGCGCCGGGTCGCCGCCGTCTCGTGCTCGTCAGGGCGCCGCGCGAACGATCCGCGCGGCACGCACCACCGTGAGTGAGGACGGATCCATGGCAACCACCAAGGCACCGGCGGGCGGCTCGCACCGCTGGGCCGTGCTGCTCTTCATCGGGCTGGCCCAGCTCATGATCATTCTGGACGCCACCGTCGTGAACATCGCGCTGCCGTCCCTCCAGCGGGACCTCGGGATCTCCGACGGCGACCGGCAATGGGTCATCACCGCGTACACGCTGGCGTTCGGCAGCCTGCTGCTGCTCGGCGGCCGGATCGCCGACTACACCGGCCGCAAGCGGACCTTCCTGATCGCGCTGCTCGGCTTCACCGGAGCGTCCGCGCTGGGCGGCGCGGCGAACGGCTTCGAGACGCTGCTGATCGCCCGTGCCCTCCAGGGCGGGTTCGGCGCGCTGCTCGGCCCGGCCGCGCTGTCGCTGCTGACGGTGACGTTCGCCGAGCCGAAGGAGCGGGCCAAGGCGTTCGGGATCTGGGGCGGCATCGCCGCCGCGGGCGGCGCCCTCGGGCTGCTGGTCGGCGGGGCGCTGACCGAGTACCTGGACTGGCGCTGGTGCCTGTACATCAACATCCCGATCGCCCTGGTCGCGGCGATCGGCGGGCAGGCGGTGCTGACCGAGTCGCGGCGCGCGGGCGGGACCCGGTTCGACATCCCCGGCGTGCTGCTGGTGACGACCGGGCTCGTCGCGATCGTGTACGGCGCCGGCCGGGCCGAGTCCGACGGGTTCGACTCGGCGGCGGTCATCGGCCTGCTGGCCGCCGGCGTGGCCCTGCTCGCCGCGTTCGGTTACGTCGAGAGCCGGGTGGCGCAGCCGCTGCTGCCCCTGCGCGTCATCGCCGACCGGACCCGCGGTGGCGCCTACCTGGCCGTGGGCGTGGTCGTCGTCGGAATGTTCGGGGCGTTCCTCTTCATGACCTACTACATGCAGGTCGTCAAGGGGTACTCGCCGGTCAAGACGGGTGCGGCGTTCCTCCCGATGACCGCGGCGGTGCTGCTGGCGGCCGGCGGGCTCACCACCCGGTTGCTGCCCAGGGTGCCGCCGCGTGCGCTGATCGTCCCCGGGATGCTCATCAGCGCCGGCGGGATGCTGTGGCTGCTCACCCTGGAACCCGGTACCGCCTACGCGGGCGGCGTGCTGGTCGCGCAGCTCCTGTGCGGTTTCGGGGCGGGCATGATCATGCCGGTGGCCCTCAACTACGCCACGCATGGTGTCGCCGAGGGCGACTCGGGCGTGGCCTCGGCCACCGTCAACACCGCGCAGCAGATCGGTGCCTCGATCGGCATCGCGGTGCTCAACACCATCGCCGCCGCCGCGACCGCGGACCATCTGGCCGCGCACGGCACGACCCCGGCCACCGCCGGGCAGGCGGCGGTGGAGGGCTTCGCGGCGGCCGGCGCCTGGGCGGCGGGGATCATCGTGGTCGGCGCGCTGGTCGTCGCCTTCCTGATGAACACCCCGCGCCCGGAGCCCCGGCCCGTCCCCGAGGACACCGAGGCGGCCGAGCCGCTCCTCGCCCGCCCTTGAACCAGGGTCATGCGGTGGGCGGGCTGCCGGTCAGGGAAGCGAGGCGGGCAGGTCGAAGCGGGCGAAGTGGCCGGGGCCGATGAATGAGGTGATCTCGGCGATGTGGTGGCCGCGCAGGGTGAGCACGGTGATCGACCAGCCGTGGTGCGGGCCGGCGTCGTCCTGGCCGAGGTAGCACGCCACCCCGGGCTGCCCGTTCGCGCTGGTCGCGAGGTGGCGCCAGCTCGGGCATCTGGTCATCGGGATCTGGAGGGCGAAGTCGATGGCCGCCTCGATTCCGCGGTACCAATGCGGCAGAGGCGGCATCGACCAGGTGACGTCCTCGGTGACCAGCGCGACCAGCGCGTCGGCGTCGCCGCGTTCCAGCGCCGCGGCGAATCCGGTGACGACCTCGCGCACTCGTGCGTCGCCGGCCGCCCGCAGCGTCTGCTGCTGGGTGGGCGAGGGCACCTTGTCGGCGATCATCCGGCGGGCCCGTGCCAGGGCGGAGTTCACCGAGGTGGTCGAGGTGCCCATCATGGTGGCGATCTCGGCCACGGAGAAGCCGAGGACCTCGAACAGCAGCAGCGCGGCCCGCTGGTTCCCCGACAGGTGCTGCATCGCGGCCACGAATGCCAGCTCGACGGCTTCGCGCTGCTCGTAGCGCGCGTCCGGGCCGGTCGTGCCCGGCGCGAGGCCCGCGTCGGGATAGGGGCCCAGCCAGGCGACATCGGTCAGCGGGGCGGCGTCGACCACGGCGCGGTCGCTGGAAGGCCCGAGATCGACCGGCATCGCCCGCCTGCCGCGGGACTTCGCGATGTCCAGGCAGGTGCGGGTGGCCACGGTGTACAGCCAGGTACGCAGCGAGCTGCGGCCCTCGAAGCGTGCCAGCCCACGCCAGGCCCGTAGCAGAGCATCCTGGAGGGCGTCGTCGGCGTCGTGAACCGAGCCGAGCATGCGGTAGCAGTGGGCGTGCAGCTCCCGGCGCAGCGGCGCCACAAGGCGGGTGAACGCGGCGTCGTCCCCGTCGCACGCCAACGCCAGGTCGTCGACCTCTGTCGTGGAGTCCGCAGCCGCCCCGGAAACAAAATCGCTCACAAGAGACGATTCTGCCGCACGGCGAGAGTCTCCTCTGCCGACCGGACCCGCACGGGCCTCGTCGGCAGGACCACGCGACGCCGAATTGCTCCGGGCACGGGGCCCACAGGATGTCGGCACCTCCACGCGCGACGCCCCGCGAACCCGACGTTTCCTCCCGGGCCACTGACGATCATGGCGGCCGGACGGTCGGCATCCACGACAGGAGAGCATCCGACATGACCGAGACAGCACCGCGAACAGCTCCCCGGCGCGGCACCGGGAACTGGCCGCTGATCCACGCCGAGCGGGCGGCCCTGGCGGCCGACCTGGCGAACCTCACCGACGAGCAGTGGGCGACGCCGTCACTGTGCGCCGGGTTGACGGTGCGTGAGGTGCTGGCGCACCTCACCGCGGCGGCGAGCCTGACGCCCGTGCGCTGGCTGGCGGGCGTGATCCGCTGCCGGTTCGACTTCGACGAGCAGGTGGCCATGCGGCTGGCCGAGCAGATGGGCGCGACTCCGGCCGAGACGCTGGGAAGGTTCCGCGGCGTCGTCACCAGCACCACTAAACCACCCCTCCCGACCATGGCGATGCTCGGCGAGACGATCGTGCACGGCGAGGACATCCGGCGGCCGCTGGGCATTCGCCGCGCCTACCCGATCGAGACGCTCACCCAGGTTGCCGAGTACTACCGGGGCTCCGACCTCGTCGTCCCCGCCAAGGGGCGCATCCGCGGCCTGCGACTCGTCGCCGGGGACGGGCCCTTCACCGCGGGCTCCGGCGCGCCGGTGTCCGGCACCACCCTGGCGCTGACCATGGCGATGACCGGACGCGCGGCCTACTGCGACGAACTCGACGGCGACGGTGTCGCATTCCTACGCGACCGCTGCCGGCCGGCGTGACCATCCCCGGTCACGCAGCGCGGCCCGGCGCCGAGGGCGGCGGCGACGCCGCCGGGCCGAGGTAGCCGTTGACGACCGTCGTGGCCGACCGCTCCTACTTGCCGATCACGGGTGCGACTTCGTGCGAGAGGCCGGTTGCCGATGCCTACGACGCGGTCTGCGTCCGCCGCCAGGTGCGGAGGTTGCGTACGAGCAGGACGGAACCGGCCGGGCAGAGCAGCAGGAGCAGCACGGCGCCGATGAGGGGCTTGACCCACGGACGGCTGCCGGGCCTGTAGACACGGTCGGTGTCGCCGCCGGCGACCGCGTCCAGGGACGGCGGAGGTGCGGCCCCGGAGGCGGGTTCGACCCCGGCGAGCCGGACGTCCCGCAGCCGCACGGATCCGTCGTCGCTGGTGAAGTCACCGACCCACCAGCGGGCGCCCCTGCCGTCGCCGTCCATCCTCTCGGCCGCGAAGACGCCTGAAACGCCGCTGTGGGTGGCCCGGTAGGCGTCGATCGCGTTGCCGAGGAGGCTCCCTCCCGCCGCCAGCCCGAGCAGGAGGACGAAGCCCGCGCCGCACCACACCCCGAGCGTGGTCGGCCAGGTCCGGCGGGCAGGTGTCACGGCCTGTCCCCGCCGGTGCCGTCGAGGAGTGATTCGCCGCAGTGGTCCATGCTGACCGGCCCTTCGGTGGACAAAGGGAGAACTCTACGATGCCTGGACGTCGGTCGGGCGCTTTCTACCGGCCAGTTCGGCTCGCAGGGATCGCACCTCTTCCGTGAGGTCGGCGACCTGCTTCTGCGTGGCCGCGGCGCTTGCCTGGCCCTCGTTGAACTTCTCCACGAACCACGAGGCCAGCGTCGCGGTCACCACACCCAGCAGAGCGATCCCGGCCGTGAAGAGCACGCTCGCGACCACCCGGCCGCCCAGCGTCACCGGGTACAGGTCTCCGTAGCCCACCGTCGTGACCGTGGTGGCCGCCCACCACAGGGCATCAGGGAAGCTCGTGATGACGGCGTCGGGCGCTCCTCGTTCGGCGTCGAGGACCGCCAGGGCCGCGCAGAGCACGATGAGCACCGCGGCTACGGCGGTATACCGGGACACGCTGGCGCGCAGGGTCGTCGAAGTATGTTTGTTGACCAGCCCCAGCACCATGATGACCTGGATCAGCCGCAACGACCGCAGCATGGGTGCCAGCAGCACCAGCAGATCGAACCAGTTGCTCCGGACGAAGTTCCAGCGGCGCGGTGCAAGCCCGAGGCGCACCAGGTAGTCGGCACCGAACAGCCCCCAGACGAGCATCACCACGGCATCGCAGACGTTCCGCCCAGCGGCGGGCAGCCCGGGGTCGATGATCGGCCAGGCGTAGGCGACCAGAAAGGCCATGCCGGCCACCACCATGGGCACGAGTGTCCGAGCCCGCCACTCGTCCAGACGCTCGTCACTGCGGCGAGGGGTCTCCATTAAGTCTCCTCCGTGCTCGCGAGTACCATGCGCCTTGACTTGGCGCCGACTGCCGGGTACACCCCTCCCGACGCGAAAGCGCAGCCCGCCCCGGGGTTGTCGGTGCCGAAAACTATGTCATCGTGCATGGTCAGTGGCATACCAGGGCGGCCTGGGGAGTGCGAGCGCCTTGCCGGGCCGCCCGGCCCGGCGCGCTACCGGTGCGGCGGGCGGCGCCTGCGCCCATGGAGCAGCAGATACGCGACCAGCATGCAGATGACGCTGCCCGGGACCCACGCGAACTGGTACCAGTAGAAGAACTCCACACCGGCCAGCCGCGGCGTCGAACGGGCGTACCAGGGCACGCACAGCAGCGCCGCGACCGGCAGGGCCAGGAAGGCGCCGGCGGCGACACGTCGCGCGGGCCGGACCGGCTTCGCCATCACGCCTCCAGGTTCCCGGTCTTGAGGCACAGTTGTCGGTGCACGCGATCCGGTTGGCCGAAATCCCACTATATTTCCCGGCAATCGTGTCAACCAGACATGTGACCTGGGCAACCAAGGGGCGTGTACGGATGCGGCGGTGACGGATGATCGAGCCTGTGGGCGTGGCGGCCTTCGTCGCCGTGCTCGGTGGGACGTCGCTGGTCGCGGTCACGGCCCGCCGGTTCCGCCCGGCCCCCGAGCTGCCCACCCTGGAGAGCTGGGCGCTGGCCGACCGCCGGATCGGCGCGCCGGCCATGTGGTTCCTGCTCGGCGGCACGATCTACACCGCCTACACCTTCGCGGCCGTTCCCGGCCTGGTGTACGGAATCGGGGCGCTGGCGTTCTTCGCCCTGGCGTACACCGTGATCGTGTATCCGCTCGCCTTCGTGCTGCTGCCCCGGATGTGGACGGTCGCGCAGCGGCACGGGTACGTCACGGTGGCCGACTTCGTCCGCGGCCGGTACGGCTCCCCGATGCTCGCGCTGGCCGTGGCCGTCACCGGTGTGCTGGCCACGATGCCCTACATCGCGCTGCAACTCCTGGGCATCCGCGCCGTCCTGGCCGCGGGCGGGCTCTACCCGCGCGGGGCGGCGGGCGATCTCACGCTGGTCGCGGTGTTCGCCGTCCTGGCGGTGGCGACCTACCACCACGGGCTACGCGCCCCTACGGTGATCTCGCTGGTGAAGGGCACGGCGATCTTCTGCTCGGTGGTGGCCGTGGTCGTGCTGGCACTGGAGCGCCTGGGCGGGCCCGGGCCGATGTTCGCCGGTGCGGAACGCCGCCTGTCGGCCGGCGGGACCGCCGGGGCCTCGCTGACCCTGGACCCGCAGATGTACTCCGCCTACGCCACCCTCGCGCTCGGCTCGGCGATGGCGCTGCTGATGTACCCGCACGTGCTGACCGCGGCGTTCGCCGCCACCGGACCCGGCGCACTGCGCCGCACGTCGATCGCGCTGCCCGCCTGGACGGCGGTGCTCGGGCTGTTCGCGGTGCTGGGCATCGCGGCCCTGGCCGCCGGGATCACCGCACCGCAGGGCCACGCCGAGGTCGCGGTGCCGCTGCTGGTCGAGGAGGTGACGCCCGCGGCGCTGACCGGGCTGGTGTTCGGCGCCCTGGCCGTCGGCGCGCTCGTTCCGGCGGCGGTGATGTCGATCGCGGCGGCGACGCTGTTCGTCCGCAACATCTACGTCGAGTTCTTCCATCCGACGGCCACGCCCAAGCACCAGCGCCGGATCGCCCAGGCGGTCTCGCTCGTGGCCAAGGTCGGGGCCGTGGTGTTCGTGTTCGGGCTGCGCGACCAGGACGCCATCAACCTGCAGCTGCTGGGCGGCGTCTGGATCCTGCAGACCTTCCCTGCGGTGGCCGTCGGACTGTTCACCCGGCGGCTGCACCACGTGGCGCTGCTCGGCGGGTGGGCTGCCGGGATGGTCGCGGGCACCCACATGGTGGTCGGCGCGGGATTCACCTCGGTCATCCACGTGGGGCTGGGCGGCTGGCAGATACCGGCGTACGCCGCCGTCGCCGGCCTCGGCCTCAATCTGCTGATCGTCGCGGTACTCACACTGCTGCTGGATAGGTTGGGGGTGCCGCGCGGTCCTGACCTGACGTCGCCGGCCGGCCCACGGCCTGGAACGGAGCCGACGACATGACCGTCCTGAGACCTGGTCTCCCGTTTCTGGCGCCGCGGGCCGCTCCGGACGTCGCGGCGTTCGCCCCGCCCCGCGGTGCGCCGCCACCGGCACCGGCCCCGCAGGCGCCGGACGCGGGACGGGCCGACACCGACGGGCGCGCCACGGATCGCGAGGCCATGCTGACCCGGCTGTTCGACTCGCACTACCCGGGGCTCCTGCGGCTGGCCGTGCTGCTCGGCGCCGACGACGCCGAGGACATCGTCTCCGAGGCGTTCTGCCAGCTGCACCGCCGGTGGAACCGGCTGCGATCGCCCGACGCCGCGCTGCCGTACCTGCGGTCGGTGGTCTGCAACCTGACCCGCATGCGGCTGCGGCACCTCCAGGTCGTCCGCCGGCACATCGACCAGCGGGTGGACTCGGTGCAGTCGGCCGAGAGCGCCGCCCTGCTGCGTGACGACCAGCGGGCGCTGGTCGAGGCGCTGCGGCACCTCTCGGCGCGGCAGCGCGAGGCGCTGGTCCTGCGATACTGGCTGGGGCTGGGGGAGAGTGAGATCGCCACCTCGATGGGCATCTCGCAGGGCGCGGTGAAGACGCACGTCTCCCGCGGCATGGCCACGCTGACCAAGCTCATGCAGGAGCGGCAATGACAAGCGGTCCCGGCCTCACAGGAGACCAGCTGCGCGCGGCCTTCGACGTGCTCAGCGACGGCGTCCGGCCGGCGCCGGACGCCTACCAGCAGGTCCGGCGCGAGTGGCGGCGCCGGGAGCGGCGGCGACGCCGGATCGTGGCCACCCTCATGGCCGTCCTGTTCGTCTGCGCCGACGCCGTGGGCCTGTGGGCCCTCAACCAAGGCGACGACCGGCCGCACGTCATCTTCGACGACCCGGCGCCGACGCAGCGGCAGACACCGGCGATCGACCCGCCGTGACGTGCCGCGGGCGAAAAGAGCGCCGGCCCGGCGCCCGGCACGGTCCGGCCGGTCCTCCGGGGACTAGGACGGGCCGAGCCGGCGGGCCAGCGCGGCGAGCGCCTCCGTGCCCACCAGATCCCCCGGCAGCAGGGGCACGTCGAGCAGCGGTACGTCCGGGATCCGCCGCCGCAGCCGGGCGAGGTGCTCGTCCTCCCGCCCCCGGCGGCCGGCGAGCAGCTCACCGGCGTCCGCCGGGGATCGGCGGTTGGCGACGAGGGCGGTCACGTCGACGCCGAGGCCGGTTAGCTTTTCGTACACCTCCATGGTCTCGGCGATGGGGAGCGGCTCAGCGGTCAGCACGACCACGAACCCGGTCCGCGCCGGGTCCCGCACCATCTCGCGCAGCCGGGCGAAGCGGTTGCGCCGGCGCAGGAGGATCCGGCGCAGCTCGGCGTCGCGGTCGGTCTCCTCGCCGCCGCCGAGACCGCGCAGCGCGGCGCCGAGCCGCTCGGACCGGTCCCGGTTGGCGAGCAGGGCCCCGGCCCAGGAGGTGAGCTGCTCGGGCAGCGCGAGCAGCCGCAGCGTGTGGCCGGACGGCGCGGTGTCGAAGACCACCAGGTCGTACGCCTCCTCCCCGAGCTCCACCGCCTCGGCGATCCGCTCCAGCACGGCCGACTCGTGGGTGCCGGGCGCCTGCCGGGCCAGCTCCAGGTGCCGGGCGGCCGGTGCGTGCATCCGCTCGGGAAGCAGCCGCCGCATCGTCCCGGCGACCGCGGACAGGTGCCGCTCGACCGTGCGCTCCGGGTCGATCTCCAGCCCGTCGACGTGGCCCGCCGCCCCGGACCCCGCCCGGGGGGCGAGGTCCGCGGGGCCGGCGAGGCGCACGGGCTCGTCGCCCACGGGGCGGTCCCAGAGGTGGCCGAGGTTGTGGGCGGGATCGGTGGAGACCAGCAGCACGCGGGCACCCGCCCCGGCCCGGCCGAGGGCGAGCGCAGCGGCGATGGACGTCTTGCCGACCCCGCCCTTGCCGCCGACGAAGACGACCCTGCGCGAGGTGATGAGGTCTAGCAGCACCCGACATGCTCCAGTGGCGAGCGGTCCATGCCCATCCGGCGGTGCCAGGCGTGGAAGTCCTCGTAGAGGGCGGGCATCAGCTCGGCGGTGTAGTACGCCGCCGGGTCGGGCACGCCCAGTGCCTCCGCGAGGACGACCATCCGGAAGAGGTCGTCCTCCTCGCGCCGGGCGCGGGCGAAGGTACGCCGGTAGGGACCGGCGTAGAACTCCTCCAGCCCGGCCCGGAACGAGGTCCAGCGGGACGTCACGCCCTCGTCCCGGCCTTCTCCGTCACATCGGCGTCGGGGGCCTCCGGCGGCTCCTGGGACGCCCGGCGCATCGCGACGACCGCCTCCAGGGCTACCCACAGGGCGGCGACGATGATGACGACGTCGATGGCCAGCAGCAGCCAGTCCCGGGCGTCGTAGAGGTCGCCGAGCTGCGCGAGCGCGGCCCAGAACGACATCACGAACACGAACGCGAGCGGCACCAGCGCGGGCGCCGGGTTGCGCCGCTTGCGGATCAGCATGACCACGACGATGGACAGGGTCAGGGAGGCCAGCAGCTGGTTGCTGGTGCCGAACAGCGGCCAGATGCGGAGGCCGCCGGCGCCGTCGGCGCCCTGGCTGAAGGTGAGTCCCATGCCGGTGACGAGCACGACGAGGGTGCCGACGCCATTGCTGATCTTCACCTTCGCGACCTCGCCGGCCTCCTGGACGACGAAGCGCAGCAGGCGCACGCCGGTGTCCATGGTGGTGGCGGCGAACAGGATCGCCATCGTGGCCAGGACCGTCGAGCTCAGCGAGGCCGGCAGGCCCAGGCCGCTGTTGACGATCGCGCCGCCGCCCGTGACGAACGCCTGGACGCCGCCCTCGCCGAAGTCGCTGTAGACGGCCTTCCAGTCGGTCAGGGTGCGGTAGCCCGCGACGGCGGCGATGATCGCGCCGAGCGCGAGCATGCCCTCGCCGACCGCGCCGAAGTAGCCGACGAAGCGGGCGTCGGTCTCCTTGTCCAGCTGCTTCGAGGAGGTGCCCGAGGAGACCATGCCGTGGAAGCCGGAGATCGCGCCGCACGCGATGGTGACGAAGAGCAGCGGCAGCAGGTCCGGGGTGCCCGCGGGCACGGCGTCGTTGATGGCCGGGGCGACGATCGCCGGGGCGCTCAGCAGCACCGAGACGAACAGGATGCCGAGCCCCACGAAGAGCTGGACGCCGTTGATGTAGTCACGCGGCTGGAGCAGCACCCATACGGGCAGCAGGGACGCTATGCCGGCGTAGAGGAAGAGGGCCACGATCCAGAAGGTCGCCGGGGACATGCCGAGGATCGGGTCGGGCAGCTCCACCGGGACGGCGTCACCGAGGAGGATGAGGCCGTAGAGCGCCGTGACGCCGAGCACGGTGACCAGGCCGAGGCCGATCTTGTAGCGGTAGACGGCCTGGCCGACGAGCAGCGCCACCGCGACCGCGCCCCAGGCGGGGATCACCACCGAGGGGCTGGAGATCAGCAGGTTCTTGATGACCACCGCGAAGGCCGCGATCACCATCAGCAGCAGCAGGAAGATCACGACGAGGAAGAGGTTGGCGCCCCGGCGGCCGATGTAGCGGCCGGAGAGCGTGCCCATGGAGCGGCCCTTGTTGCGCGCCGAGGCCCACAGGGCGCCCAGGTCGTGCATGCCCGCGAAGAAGACCGTGCCGAGCGTGACCCACAGGAACGCGGGCAGCCAGCCCCAGATCACGGCGATCGCGGGGCCGACGATCGGCGCGGCGCCCGCGACCGAGGTGAAGTGGTGACCCCACAGCACGAACTTGTTGGTGGGGACGTAGTCCACGCCGTCCTGCAGCCCGTGCGCGGGCGTCTCGAAGGACGCGTCCAGCTTGAAGACCCGGTCGCCCAGGAACTTCGAGTAGAGGAGGTATCCGCCCGCGAACGTCGCGAGGCCGATCAGTAGCAGCGGAAGTGCATTCATACGGGATGCCTTTGGGGGTCTGGGAGGTGGTTCACACAAGAGTTGCCGAGGGTCCCGATTCGGTTGACAGGGGACGGCCCCGAGTTCCGGGTGCCCGGGGCGCACGGGATCGAGGGCCCCGGCCGCAGGGAAGCGTCGTGCTCGGCGCCGTCCCGCGGGACTCCGTCGCGGCCGGACCGCGGTGCGGACGAGGCATCGGTTACAATATTCCATTGTTTATTGGAGGATGGTCCATGGAGCCAGGGAGAACCCAGGCCAAGGCGGAGCTGTACGAGGTGTTCGCGGCCAGCGGCAAGGCGCTGGCCAGCGGCAAGCGCCTGGAACTGCTCGACCTGCTGGCGCAGGGCGAGCGCACCGTCGACGCATTGGCCAGGGCGGCGGGACTGAACCTGACGACGGCCTCGGCCCATCTGCAGACGCTCAAGCAGGCGGGGTTCGTCGCCACCCGCCGCGAAGGCGTGCGCATCCACTACCGGCTCGCCGGCGATGACGTCGCCCGGCTGTTCGCTCTGCTGCGCAAGGTCGCCGAGACCCACCAGGCCGCCGTCCCCGCCGCCCGCGACGCCTACCTCGGCCGGGACGGCGCCGACGAGATCACCCGGGCGGAGCTGCTCGCCCGCGCCGAAGCCGGCGACGTGCTCGTCCTGGACGTGCGGCCGGTGGAGGAGTACCGCGCGGGCCACATCCCCGGCGCCGTCTCCATCCCGGTCACCGAGCTCGCCGACCGGATCGGCGAACTGCCCGACGACATCGAGATCGCGGTGTACTGCCGCGGCGAGTACTGCGTCCTGGCACACGACGCCGTCCGGCTGCTGACCGACCGCGGCCGCCGCGCCATCCGCCTCAGCGACGGCATGCTCGAATGGCGCCTGGAGCAGATGCCGGTGGACGTCGGTGACCTGGACGGTGCGGCCCCCGGTCAGCGGACATGACGCCCTCCACGGCATCCGGGCCGCACCGGGGGCCGGACTGCCCGGCCGCCGCGCACTGACCGGGCCTGCCGCGAACCCCCCGACCACCGAGGAAAGAAGCACCGTGACCGCACATGCCGTCGTCGGCACCGGCCCCTCCCCGCGCCCGGAGATCCAGCGGCGCATCCTCGCCGTCCTGGTCGTCTCGCAGTTGCTCAGCGGCGCCGGACTGGCCGCGGGCATCACCGTCGGAGCCCTGCTGGCCCAGGACATGCTCGGCGCCACCGACCTCGCCGGCCTGCCCAGCGCGCTGTTCACGGCGGGCTCCGCGCTGGCCGCCGTCGCGGTCGGCCGCATCTCCCAGACGCGCGGCCGCCGCCCGGGACTCGCCGCCGGCTATCTCACCGGCGCCGCGGGCAGCGGCGGCGTCCTCGTCGCCGCCGCTGCCGACATTCCGTGGCTGCTGTTCGCGGCGTTGTTCGTCTACGGCGCCGGCACCGCCACCAACCTGCAGGCCCGCTACGCCGGAGCCGACCTGGCGGCTCCCGCCCACCGCGCCCGCGCGGTCTCCACCGTCCTGGTCGCCACCACTCTCGGCGGAGTCATCGGCCCGAACCTCGCCTCGCCCACCGGCCGCCTCGCCGAGGCCATGGGCATCCCCCACCTGGCCGGTCCCTTCATCCTCGCCGGTGCCGCCTACGCCCTGGCCGCCCTGGTCCTGACCGTCTGGCTGCGTCCCGACCCGCTCCTGCTCGCCCGCAGTCTCCACGCCCGGCAGGAGGCCGCCGCAGCGGACGCCGCCGCGACGGCCGCGGCCAAGGGCGAGCGGCTCACGCCGGACACCGCCGAACGCGGCGGCCGTGGCGTGCTGCTCGGGGCGCTGGTGATGATCATGACCCAGCTGGTGATGGTCGCGGTCATGACGATGACGCCCGTCCACATGCACGACCACGGACACGGCACCGCCGCGTCCGGCCTGGTCATCGCCATTCACGTCGCCGCGATGTACCTGCCCTCGCCGCTGACCGGATGGCTCGTGGACCGCCACGGCCGGCTCACCGTCGCCGCCGCGTCCGGCGTCACCCTGCTGGCCTCCGGCATCGTCGCCGCCCTCGCCCCCGCCGACTCGGTCGCGCTGCTGGCCTTCGCCCTCGCCCTGCTGGGACTCGGCTGGAACTTCGGGCTGGTCTCGGGCACAGCGATCATCACCGACACCGTGCCGCTGGCCACCCGGGCCAAGACCCAGGGCATGGTCGACGTCTCCATCGCCCTGGCCGGCGCCACCGGCGGGCTGACCTCGGGGTTCGTCGTCGCCGCCGCGGGCTTCCCTCTCCTGGCCCTGGCCGGCGGTGTCCTCGCCCTCGCCGTCCTGCCCGCCATCGCCGTCACCGCACGCGGCCGTTGAACCGCCTCGCTCTCCGCAAGCAGGCCGTTCCCAGGGTTCGTGGCGGCACGGCCCGCCTGGTCGCCCGTGCCCTGCTGATCAACCAGAGTCGGTACCGCGGTTTTCCCGGCCTCGCCGGCCGGGAGGCGCCGCGGCGATGAAGCCGGCGACGGCCGCCAGGCCGAGCGTCCCCGCGACCGGGTTGACGTAGCCGGGTACCGCCGAGGTGACGTAGCCTCCGCCGCCGGCCAGGCGGCACTCGAAGCGGAGCGGCACGAAGCGCACCCTGTAGTCGATCACCCGCGCCACCGTCGCGGCGTCCGCCTCCCCGCGGCACGGGATGAGCGGGGAGGAGTCCGTACCGCCGTCCGCTGCCTCCAGAGCCGCCATCCCGGCGTGTGCCATGCCCCAGGCGTACACGCCGACCGCCGGCCCGAGCGCGAGGAGGGCGGCCGCTCTCAGCCGCCCGGCCCGGGTGCGGCGCCGGACCGCGAGCACGATCCCGCCGACGACCGCGACCAGGGCGCCGGCCGTCCCGGCCAGGAAGCCGAACAGCAGGACGAGCACCACCACGATGACTCCCTCGGCCGTGCGGGCTCCGAACCGAGCCGCAGGGTGATCAAGGGTAGAGGGTGGGTCCGGCGGCGGGTCCGCAGTGGGTACCCATACCGCTTCGAGATGGACGTCGGAGTGGAGCCAGGGAGATCCTGGCTCCACTCCGTTGTGCGTGCTCGTGTTACTGGAACTGTGCGAAGAACCTCCAGATCTCTCCCTTGGTCCACGTGGCGACGCCGCTCTCGTTGGGGGAGCCGTCGACCGGACCGGGGATGTGGCCTCCGTCGAACGCGGCCCACTGGACCGGGTACCCGGCACGGCAGCCCGAGTAGGCGGTGGTGATGTGCGTCAGGCTGCCCGGGGCGGGCTCGCGCGGGTTCTGGGGAGTGCAGCCGTTGTTGGCGACGAACTTGTCCCGCAGGGACCGTCCTTGCGCGATGTTGAGGACGGAGTCATTGATGCCGTGGATTCCGAAGTAGGCGATGGGCTGGTTGCCGCCGCTGCACCCGCTGATCTGGGCGCCCGCGATGACCGCGACGGCTCTGAAATCGTTCGCCCTGGCGCAGGCGAGGGCGTAGCTCATACCGCCGCCCCAGCTGAAACCCGTGGCGAAGCGCTGGGTCGTGTCGACGCAGAGGCCGCTTTCTATCGTCCGGATCATGTCGTCGACGAAGGCGACGTCCGCACCGCCCGAATTGGCCCAGCCGTTGCCGAGGCCCTGGGGGGCGACGAGGATCGCGCTGTTGTTCGACTGTTCCTGCTGGCCGTAGTAGGACCAGGCGCTCCCGCTCGTGCCACCCGAGGCGACATCGCCGGCGGTGCCGCCCCGCCAGTGGAACGCGAAGATCAGCCGGTAGGGGTGGCTGTTGTCGTAGCCGTCGGGGACCCTGAGGATGAAGCTGCGGCTCTGCCCGCCGCTCTGGATCGTGTGCGTACCGCTGGTGAGCGCCGGGGCGCTGCCGCATCCGCCGTCGCCGCCGCCACCGGACGACAGTTCGACCAGCTGCCACTGCTGGTTGGCGCCGCCCCAGTCGGTGTACTGGACGACGTTGGCGCCGTCGGCGGTGGAGGCGCCCTGGACCTCCACCGCCTTGCCGCTGCTGCGGCCGATCAGCCGGACGTGGCCCGCGTCGGAGTCGGCCAGGCGGAACTGCTGGTTGGCGCCGTTGTGGTCGGCCCACTGCTGGATCGCGGCGCCGTCGGCCGTCGAGGCGCCGGCCACGTCGAGCACCTTGCCCGAGTGCCGTGCCTTCAGCCGGTAGAAGCCGCCGCCGGAGTCCACGAACTGCCACTGCTGGTTGGCCGCGTCGTGGCGCGTCCATTGGTGAACTCGCGCGCCGTCGCCTGTGGACGCGTCAGAGACGTCCAGCGCCTTGCCGCTGCCGCGGTTGACCAGGACGTACCAGGCGTTGGTGTCCACCGTCGCCGCATCGGCCGGCGCCGGTTTCACCGCGACGAGCATGCCGATCGCGAGGGTCGCCGCCACCGCGGCGGCGAACCGGGACCACCGGCGGCGCCTTCGCGAAGCCGTAGCGTAGGTATTCATCGATGCACCCTTTCCGCTTGCGGCAGGTCAGGTGAGGGTCCAGCGCTGGTTGCTGCCGTTCCAGCAGGAGTAGAGCTGGATCGGGGAGCCGTTGGCGGAGCCGGCGGCGTCGAGGCAGAGGCCGGACTGGACGCCGACGATGGTTCCGTCGGAGTTGACGCGCCATTTCTGGTTGTCGCCGCCCCAGCAGCTGTAGATCTGGACGCTGGCGCCGTTGCCGGTGCCCGCGGCGTCCAGGCACTTGTTGCCGTAGACCCTGAGCTCACCCGCGTCGGTGGGCTCCCACTGCTGGTTGGTGCCGCCGTGGCAGTCCCACAGCTGGAGCTGGGTGCCGTCGCTGGTGCTGGCGTTCGGCACGTCCAGGCAGCGGCCCGAGCCGGCGCCCTGGATCGTCCCGCCCTCGGGGGGAGGCTCCGAGGTGCCGCCGTTGAGGGCGTTGAGGACCGAGGTGTAGGCGGCCTTCTTGTTGCCGTTGCCGTCGAACAGCAGCGGCGTCTGCTCCGAGCGCCAGGAGTCGCTGTCGCGCACACCCCAGACGGTGATGCCGAGGCAGCGCTCGACGGCCAGGCAGTCGTTGGTCACGTTGGCGTAGGTCGTGGGCGAGGCGCCCTGGATGTCCAGTTCGGTGATGGCCACATCGACGCCGAGGGCGGCGAAGTTCTGCAGGGTCGTGCGGAAGTTGCTGTTGTAGGGGCTGCCGCTGTTGAAGTGGGACTGGAAGCCGACGCAGTCGATGGGCACGCCCCGCTGCTTGAAGTCGCGGACCATGGCGTACATGGCCTGGGTCTTGGCCCAGTTCCAGTTCTCGACGTTGTAGTCGTTGTAGCAGAGCTTGGCGGCCGGGTCGGCGGCGCGCGCGGTGCGGAAGGCGACCTCGATCCAGTCGTTGCCGGTGCGCTGCAGGTTGGAGTCGCGGCGGGCTCCCGAGTTGCCGTCCTCGAAGGCCTCGTTCACCACGTCCCACTGGACGATCTTGCCCCGGTAGTGGGCCATGACGCCGTTGATGTGGTCGATCATGGCCTGGCGCAGTGCGCCGCCGCTGAGGTTCCGCATCCAGTCGGGTTGCTGGGAGTGCCAGGCCAGGGTGTGGCCGCGTACCTCCTTGCCGTTCTGGACCGCCCAGTTGTAGACGCGGTCGGCGGCGGTGAAGTTGAACTGGCCCCGCTGGGGTTCGGTGGCGTCGATCTTCATCTCGTTCTCGGCGGTCACCGAGTTGAACTCGCGGTTCGCGATCGTGGTGTAGACCGAGTCGTTGAGCCGGCCCGAGGCGATGGCGGTGCCGAAGTAGCGGCCGCTCTGCGCCGCCGCGGCGCCCAGCGTGCTCTCCGCGGCGGCGGCCGGGGGCGGTGCCACCAGAGCGGCGGCCGCGGTGAGGACCCCGAGGGCGCCCGCGAGGGCCCGCCTGCGGAACCCGGACCTGGGCATGGCGTTGGTACGCACGTCTGCTCCTCCATGAACGAACGGGGATGGGAGCACGGACACAGCCGTGCAACAGACGCCGCGCTCCGTCACGGAACGCACACACCACCGGGGCGTCGCGGACCCAGTGTGTGAGCTACTACAGATCTCGTCAATAGTTTCAAAACCTTTCATCGCGCGTACTCGGCCGCCCGGTGCCGGCGTGAGATCTAGCAGGAAACCTGTGCTCGAAACTTTTCGATGGTCCGGGGCTCTTGACGATGTCGCTCAGCCTCGTATTTACTCCGGCCACCACCACCCCCCAATCCACCGATGCAGAGAAGGGCTACTCGCGGCAGGAAATGTTAGCGCTAACATTCACTCGGAGGAAGGGAAGAAGTTCATGTTGAGGACCGGTGCGGCAGTGCTGGCATCGCTCCTGCTGTCGGTGTTCCTGTCCGTGATCAACGTGCAGACGGCTCAGGCCGCGACAGTGGATGTGAACAAGTGGTACGTCCTGGTCAACGGCAACAGCGGCAAGGCCCTGGACGTCTACAACCTGGCGACCGACGACGGCGCCCGCATCACCCAGTGGACCAGGAACGACCAGTACCAGCAGCAGTGGCAGTTCGTGGACTCCGGCGGCGGTTACTACCGCCTCAAGTCCCGCCACTCCGGCAAGGTGCTGGACGTCTACAACTTCTCCACCGCCAACGGCGGCTCGATCGTCCAGTGGTCCGACCTGAACGGCACCAACCAGCAGTGGCGGCTGGCCGACAGCTCGGGAGGCCACGTCAGGCTCATCTCGCGCCACAGCGGCAAGGCCCTCGAAGTACAGGGCGGCTCCACCGCCGACGGCGCGAACATCGTCCAGTACGACGACTGGGGCGGCAGCAACCAGCAGTGGCAGCTCGTCGAGGTCGGCGGCGGCACTGACCCCGGTCCGTCGTGCGAACTCCCGTCGACGTACCGCTGGTCCTCAACGGGCCCGCTGGCGCAGCCCAAGCCGGGATGGGTCTCGCTCAAGGACTTCACCGTCGCCCCCTACAACGGCAGGCATCTCGTCTACGCGACGACGCATGACACGGGGACCAGGTGGGGTTCGATGAACTTCGGCCTGTTCAGCAACTGGTCCGAGATGGCCTCGGCCAGCCAGAACACGATGTCGAATTCCACCGTCGCACCCACGCTCTTCTACTTCGCGCCGAGAAACATCTGGGTGCTCGCCTACCAATGGGGCAGTACCGCCTTCTCCTACCGGACGTCGACCGACCCCGCCAACCCCAACGGCTGGTCATCGGAGCAGGTGCTCTTCTCCGGAAGCATCAGCGGCTCCGGAACGGGACCCATTGACCAGACGCTCATCGGCGACGGCACGAACATGTACCTGTTCTTCGCCGGCGACAACGGCAGGATCTACCGGGCCAGTATGCCGATCGGCAACTTCCCGGGCAGCTTCGGCTCGAACTCCACAGTGATCATGAGTGATACGACCAACAACCTGTTCGAAGGCGTTCAGGTCTACAAGCTCCAGGACCAGAACCGCTACCTCATGCTCGTCGAGGCGATCGGCTCCCAGGGCCGTTACTTCCGCTCCTTCACGGCCACCAGCCTGAACGGCTCGTGGACACCGCAGGCCGCGACCGAGGGCAACCCCTTCGCCGGCAAGGCCAACAGCGGTGCCACCTGGACCAACGACATCAGCCACGGCGAACTGATCCGCGCCGGCGCCGACCAGACCTTCACCGTCGACCCCTGCAACCTGCAACTGCTCTACCAAGGGCGCAGCCCTGACTCCGGCGGCGACTACGGCCTCCTGCCCTACCGGCCGGGCCTGCTGACACTCCAGCGTTGACAGCGCGCCCCGGGTCCCGCCCCGCCGGCCAGCCGGCGGGGCGGGCTCGGTGTCGGCGCGGCACGTCCCGACGCCATCCGGCCGCGCTCCCGCGCTGTTGTGGGTGAACCGGCCACCTGCCGCGAGAGACGTTTTGTACCGGCCGAACAGACGGGCTCGGCCCGCCGCGCTCAAGGAGCTGCTCGGTGGCGTTTCGTCACCGTGTGAGTTCGGCGGCCAGTTTTGTCAGCTGGGCGTCGTAGATTCGCTGGAGGCCCTTGGGGGCGAAGGTTCTCTCGAAGAAGCCTCCGATGCCGCCCGCGCCGTTCCAGGTGGTCTCGATCTGGACCTGTGCGCCTTCGGAGGCGGGGGAGACGGTCCAGGTGGTGACCATGGAGGAGTTGGTGTCCTTCTCCACCACCTGGTCCGGGCCGGGTGTGCTCACGGTTATGAGGCAGTCGCGTACGCGTTTGCTGGTGGCCGCCAGTTTCCAGTGCACCACGGTGCCCTCGCCCTGGCCGCCCTCTCGGACGTCGTACTCGCTGAAGTGCTCGGTCAGCATGCGCGAGCGCACGCCCGTGTAATCGCCGAGTGCTTCGAGTACCTGCTCCGGGCTCGCGTTCAGCGTCTTTTCCGTGGTGACCACGACCTGTGCCATGCCGGTCATCTTCCCATGGCGCTCCGCCACACGCGTTCGGCCTGGGAGTTGCCGGAAAGCGGAGATCAACTTGGCTTATGGCCCTAAAATCGTGCGATCTGTAGCCAGTCGGGAGGTCTGTCGGTGAATGACGAGCATCATCCAGAGTGGGTGATCGATCCCGAGACCCCCAGCGTCGCCCGGATGTACGACTACTACCTCGGCGGCAAGGACAACTTCGCCGCGGACCGGAGGGCCGCCGATCAGGTGGTGGCGGCGATGCCGAACGTGCTGGAGTTCACCCGCGCGAACCGCAGGCTGCTGTCCCGGGCCGTGACGATGATGGCCGGACGCGGCGTGCGGCAGTTCATCGACATCGGGTCCGGGCTGCCGACGCGGGAGAACGTGCACGAGGTGGCCCAGCGCGCCGCACCCGACGCCCGCGTCGTCTATGTCGACAACGACCCGATCGTGCTCGTGCACGCGCGTGCGCTGCTGGCCGACAACCCGCTGACCGCGGTCGTGCAGGGCGACCTGCGCGAACCGGAGAGCCTCATGAACGATCCCGAGGTCAGGGCCCGGATCGACTTCGACCGGCCGGTCGGCCTGCTGCTCCTGGCCATCCTGCACTTCGTCCCGGACGAGGACCGTCCGGCAGAGATCGTGGCGAAGCTGCGCAAGCCGCTGGCCCCGGGCAGCTTCCTGGCCATCTCCCACGGGCACCGGGGCGAAGTCGGCCAGGCCGTCGAAGACCAGGTGCGATCCGCCTACGGCAGGACCGGGGCGGGCGACATCATCCCGCGCGGGATCGACGAGGTCATGGGGTTCTTCGAGGGCACCGAGCTGGTCGGGCCCGGCCTGGTCCAGGTGGCCGACTGGCGGCCGGACGCCGAGCCGTTCGTGCCCGACATGTCGCGGCCCGGCTTCCTCGCCGGGGTGGGGGAAGTGGTGTGATGCTGCCGCTGGAGTTCCTGTTCGGCCGGGCGTTCAGCGAGGACCCGTACGCCGCGTACGACGAGCTGCGGGCGTCCGGGCCGGTGCATCCGATCGACTTCCCGCGCGGGGCCACCGCCTTCCTGGTGGTCGACCACGAGCACGGCCGCGCGGCGCTGAACGACCCGCGGCTGTCAAAGGACAGCGCGCACAGTTCCGTGCCCGTGAACGGCGAGCTGTTCTTCGGCGGGACGATGCTCGCCATGGACCCGCCCGACCACACCCGGCTGCGCGCGCTGGTCGCGAAGGCGTTCACCGGGCGGCGGGTCGAGAAGCTGCGCCCCCGCGTCCAGGAGATCACCGACGGGCTGCTGGACGGCGTCGCGGCTCGCGGCGAGGCCGACCTGATCGAGGACTTCGCCGTCCCGCTGCCGATCCAGGTCATCTGCGAGCTGCTCGGCGTGCCGGCGTCCGACCGGCCCCGGTTCCGCGAGTGGACGGCCGTGCTGACCGTCCCCGCGCTGACCGCGGAGGCCCGGGAGCGCCGCCGGGAGGCCGCCCGCGCGTTCAACGGCTACCTGGTCGAGGTCATCGCCGAGCGCCGGGCGTCCCCCGAGGACGACCTGATCAGCGGTCTGGTCACCGCCCGCGACGGGGACGCCGCCCTCACCGATGCCGAGCTGCTGGGGAGCATCGCGCTCCTGCTCATCGCCGGGCACGAGACCACGGTGCACCTCATCGGCAACGGCGTCCTCGCCCTGCTGCGGGCACCCGGCCAGCTCGAACTCCTCCGGGCGCGGCCCGAGCTGCTGCCGTCCGCGATCGAGGAGCTGCTGCGGTTCGACGGCCCGGTGGAGCGCGCGAGCCAGCGCATCGCCCTGGCGGACATGGAGATCGCCGGGACCCCGATCCCCAAGGGCGCCTGGGTGCACGTCTCGCTGGGCGCCGCGGACCGCGACCCCGCCGTGTTCGAGGCGCCCGGCCGGCTGGATGTGACCCGCGCACCCAAACGCCACGTCGCCTTCGGTCACGGCATCCACTTCTGCCTCGGCGCCCCGCTGGCCCGGCTGGAAGGCCAGATCGCCATCGGTTCCCTGCTGGACCGCTTCCCCCGCCTGGCCCTGGCCGTACCGCCCGAGGAGTTGCGCCACCACCGGACCGGTTCGATCGTCCGCGGCCTGGTGTCCCTGCCCGTCCGGGTCTGAGCCCGGTCGTCAGGTGCGGTTCCGGCGAGTGCGCCCCGGTGCCGTCAAGGCACCGGGGCGAACTGCGTCCTGACAGGCACGCGGTGGTCTAGGGGCGTTCTCCCGGTTCGTTGACGACGGCCGTGTCGAGGATCGCGTGGTCGCGGTCGCCCATGTAGCGGTAGGTCTCGGGGTTCAGGACGATCAGCCGGCCGTCCCGCCCGCGGCCGCGGGCGGCGATCACTCCGATGCCGTGCCGTCCGGCGTAGTCGGTGGCGTCACGGGTCACCCGCACGCCGGGGATCTTCGCCAGCGCCCGGTACAGCGCCGCGTTGGTTCTGGGCGGGATGAGCTGGTCGTCGCGGAGCAGACGGGCGATGACCCCGAAGGTGGTCACGTCCCCTCCGTCGTCGCCGTGGTCCCGCCTGATCCGTTCGAGCAGGGCGTCCGGGTCGGTGGGCAGCCCGGCCACGTAGTCATAGAGCCTGTTCGGGGTGCGGCTCACCACACCGGGTCCGCCGATGATCCCGCCGTTGAACCGCGGGTCGGCGCGGCCGGGCGCGGGCCGCTCTCCGGGCCGGAGGATGCGCGTCACCCGGACCTGCCCGCCCTCCACGGACTTCGCCATCTGCCTGCCGTCGAACTTCCACCACTCCTCGACCTTCACCTTGTCGTGCAGTTCCGCATCCCGCCCGGCCGCGTTGCCCGGCTTGATCTCGAAACGGCTCGTCTGCCGCGTGTAGACCCACTGCCCCGGCGTGGGGCGAGGGGGCGTCCTCTGGTGCTCGACGGTGCTCGCGGCCAGTTCCAGTGTCCGCAGGTTCGTGTCCGGGCCGCGCTCAGGCGTGCCGCCGGAGAACACACCGCCCAGCTGCGCCGCGACGAGCGTCATGGCGCCCACCGTGGTCGCCGCGACGGCGAGGGCCGCGCGCCGGTCGACGCGCGCCCGCGGCGCGGGACGCCGGTCGGAAGCCGAGCCGAACTCGGCCTGCAGGCGCGCCCACGCCCTCGCCTTCGCATGGGGATCATGCGGTTCGGCACTCGGGCGGATCCGGCTGATGAGTGCGATGTCCTCGTCGTTCATGAATCCTCCTGCATCCGCATGGGGTCGATGTCGCCGAGGGCCCGGCGGAACTTCTTGCGCCCGCGATGCAGGCGTGACCTGACGGTGCCCAGCGGAAGGCCGAGTGCTTGCGCCGTCTCCTCGTACGTCAGGTCGGCCCAGGCGATCAGAAGTAACAGGTCGCGTTCGGCGGGGGAGAGCCGCGCCAGCGCGGAAGCGAGCCGGGGTCCGAGCCGCTGCGCGGTCAGCCGGTCGTCGCTGCTCTGGTCGAACGCCTCGACGGACCATTCGGCGTCTACGCGGGCCAGCAGGCGGTGATGGCGGCGTTCGGTCCTCCTGTGCTGGCGGATGAGGTTGGTCGCTATGCCGTACAGCCACGGGCGGGCGTCGGCCCGCCCCAGGTCGTACCGCTGCCGGTTGCGGAACGCGACCGCGAAGGTCTCCGCGCCTACGTCCTCGGCGAGCTGGGGGCCCAGCCGCCGGGTGATGTAGCGGTGGATCTCGTCCCAGTGCCGGTGGAAGATCCTGGCGAATCTCTCGGGCTCGGTGAGGGACGCGCCGATCGCCTCACCGTCGGTCATCCCTCCGGAGTCCGGAGGCCCTGTGATCGTCACCAACCGCTTCCTCTCTGCCGTCTCGCGCCGGTCACCCGGTACTTGTCGGCAGGCCCGCCCCTTGTTCCACCTTTTTCGCGCCCGGCGCCCTGCTTCAGGCGGCCCGGCTCGACGGCGATGCCACCGGAAGTACCGCCGCGTCGGCGGAGGCATCCGGTCAGGGCTTCAGGGCGGGTAGCAGCATGCCGTCGAGGAGGGCGTCGACGTCGGTGGGCGGAGGCGCGAGGACCAGCATCATGAAGACGCGCAGGAGCCAGTGGGCGAGGTCGAGCGGGTCCTGGGGGCGGATGCGCCCGGCGTCCATCAGGCTCTGGTAGAGCGGGGCCAGCATCCGGGCGCCCTGATCGAGCATGGGACCGGCGTGCGCGGCGAGAGCGCGTCCGATGAAGTCGGGCTCGTCGCGCAGCACCTTGGCCAGCACCGGGTTGGCCCACGCGTGCCGCAGCAGCGCGGCCAGCGGCCGGGTGATCACTTCGGGTCCGTCGGCCTCGCCGAACATCCGGGGGAGCGTGCCGTAGAAGGCGTGCAGGTCACGGGAGAGCAGCAGCCAGGCGGCGTTCTCCACCGAGCCGATCTGCCGGTAGACGGTGCTGCGCGAGACGCCCATCTCCCGGGCGATGTCCGCCATCGAGGTGCGGGACAGGCCGTGCCGGGCCAGGCAGCGTGACGCGGCATCCAGGCAGGGACCCAGTTCCGGGGCGGGCGGGGGCGGCAGGCGCCGGGCGAGGTCCGGCAGGGCGATCGCGGCGTCCACCCGGCCATTATGCCCCCTCTGGACACATGCAACATTTCCGTGTCATCGTCTCATGAACAGTGAAGGAGGCCCGGGATGGCGGCAGCTGAGCACCTCGACGACCGGACCGCGCAGGCGGCCGAACCCATCGGCCCGCAGTCGCTGCTGTGGCGGATCGCGGGCGACTCGCGGGCGGCGCTCCCGGGCGGCGCCACCGGACTGCTCCAGCTGATGTACCCGCCGCTGGGCACGGCCGTCGCCGAGCAGTCCGGCTTCTTCGACGACCCGTTCGGCCGGATCTGGCGGTCGGTCCCGCAGATCTGGGCGACGATCTTCGAACCGGACGGCCCCGAGCGCGCCCGCCGGATCCGGGACCTGCACCTGGACATCAAGGGCGTGGACTCCGAGGGGCGCAGGTTCCACGCCCTGGACCCCGAGACGTTCTGGTGGGCGCACGCCACGTTCACCTGGCACATGTTCCGGACGGCCGAGCTGTTCTTCCCGGCCGGCGCCCTGACCGCCGCCGACCACGACCGCCTCTACGCCGGGACGGTCGCCTGGTACGCCCGGTACGGCGTGAGCATGCGCCCGGTGCCGCCCGACTACGCCGCCTTCCGGACCGCGTTCGACGCGTTCTGCGCCGAACGCCTGGAGATGACCGCCCCGGCCGCCCGGTCCATCGAGATCGCCCGCACGGACGGCATCGGCGCGGTCCCGTTCGTGCCGGCCATGGCCATCCGGGCGGCCCGGCCGGTCCTGCGGCCACTGGGCACGCTGGTGGCGATCGGCTGCCTGCCCGAGCCGGTCCGGACCCGCTTCGGCATCGAGTGGTCCCCGCGCGACCAGCGCCGCTTCGACCGCATGGCCGCGCTGGTCCGCGCCTCGGCGCGCCTCGTCCCACGGCGCCTCGACCAGTGGATGCTGCTGACCCAGCTGCGCATGATCGGCGCCAAGACCCGCAGGGAGCGCTACCGCCCCACCGAACACTGACCGGCCCCGGCCGGGGCGGTTCGCGGACACCCCTGGAGACGAGCGTGTGCGGGAATCCCTCCTCCGCAGACGGCCGCCTCGGCGGACGCCTTCCGGGCCGGCACCACGTCAACGCCAGGGATCGAGGGCGTGCTTGCCGCGGGTCCGGCCCGCCGCCAGGCGCCGCAACACGTCCGGCCCCGCGGCCAGCGGATGGACCCGGGGGTTTCCAGGTGGGTAGACGCCGCAGGCGATCAGTGCCTCGATCTCGGTGAGGAGCGACCGGTAGAGGGCCGGGGCCGCGTCCGCCAGCGCCCCTATGTGCAGGCCCTTGAGCTGCACCCGGTGCCTGAAGACCAGGTCGTGCGTGGACAGACCGGCGTCGCCGGACGCGGCACCGAACACCACGACGCGTCCGGTGAAAGGCCGGGCGGCGGACAGGCTGGCCTCGAACGTGGCCCGCCCGACCGATTCCAGGACCAGGTCGACCCCGCCGGTCAGGCGGAGGATCTCCGCGGCCAGATCGGGGCGCCGGGCGTCCAGGACCTCGTCGGCACCGAGCGCCCTGACCGTGCCGTGCTTCGCCGGTGACGCGGTGGCGATCACGCGTGCGCCGTAGTGCCGGGCGAGGCGGACGGCGGCCTGCCCCACACCTCCGGCCGCGGCGTGGACGAGCACCGTATCCCCGGGGCTGATCTCGCCCAGCGGCTTCAGCGCCGCCAATGCGGTGGCCCAGTTGAGCACCAGGCCGAGGGCCTCGGCGTCGCTCCAGCCGGAGGGGACGGGAAGCGCACCCGCCGCGGGCATCGTCATGTACTGCGCGAAGGCACCCGGGCCGGCCCCGATGACGCGGGTGCCGGGTCGCAATGGCTCGTCGATGCCCGGCCCGGTCCCCACGATCTCCCCGGCGGCTTCGAAGCCCGCCACGTAGGGCGGCTGGGGGCCGCCCCCGTAAGTACCGTACGACTGCATGACGTCCGCGAAGTTGACCCCGGCGGCCCCCACGCGGACGAGGTACTCGCCGGGGCCCGGGACGGGACGGCGCTGACCGGCCGTGAGCGTCAGATCCTCCGGCCCCCGATCCGACCGCTGGACGAGTGCCCGTACCGTCTCCCCGGCGGTGTTCCGCTCGTTGATCTCCATGCGCCGAAGGTAGGAGCCTCACACTTGCGGCAATGTCAAGCGGCGGTCATCGACGGACGCCGCGGGCCTTGCCCAGATAGGCGTCGAGGGCCGCCCGCTGGTCGCTGAGGACGGCGATGCGCGCGGCAAGCCGGTCGCGATGCCGCTCCACCTCCCGCAGGAACTCCGCGCACACCGCATCCGCGCCGGCATCGGGGTCGTCGGCGAGGTGGGGGAGGACCTCCCTGATCAGGCGCACGGGCAGCCCGGACTCCAGCAGCGAGCGGATGACGAGCACCCGGTCGATGGTCGACCGGCAGTAGTCGCGGAACCCGTTGCTGCAACGACCCGGGACGATCAGGCCCTCATCCTCGTAGTGCCGCAACGACCGCGGACTCACGCCGCTGACTCGGGAGGCTTCACCGATCTTCACACCCGCTGGCAACGCCCTGGCGCACCCCGTTCTTCCGGTGCCCGCCGTTCCGAGGTCACTCCCAGTGCAGGCGTTGGCGGAGGAGAGCGTGCTGCGCCGGGTTGGTGGTGTGGGCCAGGGCGTGCCGGTCGGCGGTGTGGGCGTCCTCGTGGTGGCCGGTGGCGCGCAGGAGTTCGGCGCGGGTGGCGTGGAACAGCGGGTAGTGCTCCAGGGCCTTGCGGTCGGCCGGCGGAAGGGCGTCCAGGTCGGCCAGGGCGTTGCCGGGGCCGCCGCGGGCACCGGGGTGGTGGTGCAGGGCGATGGCGCGCTGGAGCCGGTGGACGGGTGAGGGTGCCAGGGCCAGGAGCATGTCGTAGAGCACCACGATCTGCGGCCAGTCGGTATCGGCCCAGGTGGGGGCCTCGGCGTGGCAGGCGAGGATGGCGGCCTGCAGCTGGTAGGGGCCGGGACGGCGCAGTTTCGCGGCGCGTTCGATCAGCCGGGTGGCGCCGGTGATCGCCTCGTGGTCCCACCGGGCGCGGTCCTGGTCGGGCAGGAGGACCAGGCCGCCGGCGGGGTCGAAGCGGGCGCCGGTGCGGGCCTGGTGCAGGCGGATGAGGGCGAGCAGGCCGAGGACCTCGGGCTGCCGGGGCAGCAGCCAGGCCAGCTGGGCGGCCAGCCACTCGGCGTCGTCGGCCAGATCGGGCGCGTGGGGGCGCTCGCCGGTGCTGGTCAGGTAGCCCTCGTTGAACAGCAGGTAGATGACCGCGAGGACCTGGCCGAGCCGCTCGGGCAGCTCGGCGCCGGCGGGGATGCGGTACGGGATGCCCGCCTCAGTGATCTTGCGTTTGGCGCGGGTGATGCGCTGCCCCACGGTGGCCTCGGGGACGAGGAACGCGGCGGCGATCTGGGCGGTGGTCAGCCCGCACACGGTGCGGAGGGTCAGCGCGATCTGCGCGGTGCGGGGCAGCGCGGGGTGGCAGCAGGTGAAGACGAGCTTCAGCCGGTCGTCGGGTTCGGCCGGCGCCGGCCAGGTGAGCTGGGCCAGCTTGCCGCGGTAGGTGGCCTGGCGGCGCAGGAGGTCGATGCCGCGGCGGCGGGCGGTGGTCAGCAGCCAGGCGTCGGGGTGCTCGGGGATCCCGTCGGCGGGCCAGCGCCGCAGGGCGGTCTCGATGGCGTCCTGGACGAGGTCCTCGGCGGCGGCGAAGTCGCCCAGCACCCGCACCAGGCACGCCGTCAGCCGGCCCGCGTGCTCGCGGACCACGCGGGCCAGCTCGGCGCGCACCTCGTCGGGCGGGTGCGCGGGTTCGTACGGGGCCGTCATCCGTGTCAGGTGATCGGCCGGATCTCGACGACCGGGCAGCCCGGCCACGCGCGCGCGACCGCCATCGCCTCGTCCAGGTCGGCGACCTCGAGCTCGGCGTAACCGGAGACGACCTCCTTGCCCTCCACGAAGGGGCCGTCGGTGACGATGGCGTCGCCGCCGGTCAGCCGCATCGTGGTGGCCGTCTCCGGGGCGTGCAGGCGCGCGTGGTGGGTGATCTGGGCCGCGTGCTCGCTGAACCAGCGGCCGACCGCCTCGAACGCCTCCTGCCGCTCGGCCTCGGACATCGCCTCCAGGTCGCGGGCGAACTCCTCGGTCTCCGCGAACATCAGCACGTACTTCACGCTTTCGTCCCTTCCCGAACTCGTGGTCGTTTGGTCCCCGGGGCGGTCACTGTACGTCGGACGGTTCGGCCAAGGGGCAGTACAGGTCGATGCCGTTCCCGTCGGGGTCGGTCACGGTGGCGTACCGCATGCCCCAGAACGCGTCCCAGGGCTCCTGCACGCCGGGGTATCCGGCGGCGGTGAGCTCGGCGTACTTGGCGTCGACGTCGGCCGGGGAGCCGAACCGGAACGCCAGGAAGTTGCGCGGGTCGCCGGACGGGCGGTTCCAGCCCCCGGTCTGGGCGGAGCCGCGGAACTTCTCGGTGTCCAGCATCAGGTGCAGGCCGCCGGGCAGGTCGCAGCTCGCGTGGTCGGGGTAGGCGGGGTCGACGGTGAAGGTCAGGCCGAGCCGGGCGTAGAAGCCGATGGCGGCCTGGATGTCGGCGACGACGATGTCGACGGTGTCGAGGGTCGGGTTCACGGGTCCGCTCCTTGCGCTTGGGGAATGATGCCTTCACCCCCCAGACGAACGGGACCGGGCCCGATCCGACAACGGCCGCGGGTCCGGCCGGCCGGGGCGGCACCCGCCGGGCTCCGGTCAGTCGGACGAGCCGGTGATGTTGACCATCCAGTTGATGCCGAAGCGGTCGGTGCACTGGCCGTACTCGTCGCCCCACATCTGCACCTCCAGCGGGACCGTCACGGTGCCGCTCTCGGACAGCTTCGCCCAGTAGCCGCGCAGCGTGTCGGCGTCGTCGCCGCTCAGGCTGATGGTGATGTTGTCGCCGGGGTTATGGGGCATGCCGGGCGGGGTGTCGGCGGCCATGAGCGTGTAGCCGAGCTCGGACCGCAGGGTGCCGTGCATGATCTTCTCGCCTTCCGGCGCGTCCGGGTCGCCGTACTCGCCGAAGGTGTGCATCGTCACCTCGCCGCCGAGGACGTCGTGGTAGAACTCCATCGCCTCCCGGGCGTTGCCGTTGAAGCTGATGTATGGATTGAGCTGCGATGTCACCGGGCGCCTCCTTTGTGACCCAGGTTGCGCTTCGATCCTCACCGTCCGTCTCCGCACGCGGCAACCGGCATTGGGACTCGGCATGGCCGAACTTCGGTAAAGGTGTTCCCGGCGACGGTGGTGTCGACCACCCTGGAAGGCCCCCTGGACTGGCCGGACGCGGACGTCGTGAGCGGCGACGCCGTCGACGTCGTCGCCCCCGTCCGCCACCGGCCGGCGCGGCGTGCACATAGCGGGGTCTATGTGCTGGGTTGCTCCGGGACGGCGGGGGTGCCCAGCGGCTGGATGAAGATGCCCTCGGCCTCGACGGTGACGCCGTCGGCGTCGGAGATCGAGCCGGCCACGAAGATCTTGCGGCGCTCCTCGCCCACGATTCTCCCTTCGAGCCGCAGGGGGCCGAGGGGAGTGCCGCGCCGGTAGCGCATGGTGAGCGTCCCGGTGAAGGCCGTCCGCCGCCTTCCGGACGCCGTCTCGCCCAAGATGTGGTCGAGCAGCAACGCGGAGACTCCGCCGTGGACCAGTCCCGGAGGCCCCTCGTAGGCCGCGCCGAGGACCACGTCGGCGTGGCACCCGGCCGGATCATGGACGATGCGGAGCGGCGGGGCGATCCCGTTCGCCGCACCCACCACGGCGTTGCCCCAGTTCCAGGACCGGAATTCGGTGTTGTACCTGACTCCGGCGGGACCGGGCAGCTGGGCGGCCCGCAGCCTGTCGACGAGCGCGGCGAGGTCGTCCCTGACCCGATGGACCTCGTCGTCGTCGACCGTCGTGCGGATCGTCGCGTCGATCAGGTCGCGGACGGTTCCGGCCAGCGACTCGATCACCGCTTCCCGGCGTTCCACCTCGGCGGTCGGCGTATCGTCGCGGACGAAGCCGCCGGCTTTCCACGCGGACGCTCTGAGGGAGGGCTGGCGGCTCGTCATGCGCCGACCGTATACCCGCGGGAACCGGCGCCACCAGCATCACATAGATGTGTCTATGCTCACTCCGCCGATGCGGCCGTCCTCGCCATGGCGCCCGAACTACAATCGCTCCCGTGACTGAGCCCTCGTCCGCCCAGGGCGCGAAGCCGGAGGAACCGGCGGGCCGCGGTGTCACCGGCCCTCCGCTGAACGCGCGGGGCGCCCCGCTCAACCGGCGCGGTCTGGAGACGCGTGCCCGCGTGATCAGGACCGCGATCGCCATGCTCGCCGACAGCGAGCACGGCGGCGAGGCCAGCGCCAACCTCGTCGCGAAACGCGCCGGGGTCACCTGGGGGACGGTCCAGCACCAGTTCGGCGGCGTCGACGGGCTCTGGGCCGCCGTCCTCGAAGAGCTGGCGAACCAGGGCGACATGCTGCCGTGGAAGGACATCGACGACGGGTCCGTCACCGAACGGATGAGCCGTATCGTTGACGCCCTCTGGTCGGGCCTCGACTCGCCCCCGGGCCGGGCGGTGGCGGCGCTGCGGAGCCTGCTTCCGCGCAACACGGCCGAGTTCACCGAGGCGTACCCGCGAACGGCCGAACAGCTCGGCCGCTGGGACCGCCGGTGGCGGCGCGCCTACGCGCGGGCGTTCCGCGGGCTCGTCGTGGACGCCTACCGGCTGGAGCGCGTGCGTCACCTCCTGCCCGCGGCCGTCCGCGGCCTCTACCTGGAACAGCACCTGAGCACCTGGGCCGACATCGATGACGCGCGCGCCGTGCTGGCGGAGTCGATCGCCGGCTATCTCGAACCCCGCCACTGAGGCGGTGCCAGGACCGGATGCCGTCCATCAGGTGCCGGGCGAGTGCGGTTCCGGCGCCCCCGCGTCGTCGCGGAACTTACGAATCTACAAAGTAAAGGGCGCGGGCCGTGGCCAAAGAGAACGCGATTCGTCACCGTGTACAGACTTGTTCCGTTCATCGAATGCAATCGGCATGCCCGAGGTGGGGTTCCGGGGTGCTGATCTAGCCTGACCTGGGAGGACGGGGACGTCGGCGGGGGGAATCGTGGCGGCCAGGGTGGGGCTGGGCTGCGT
>NZ_SMLC01000379.1 GCF_004349245.1 Actinomadura sp. 6K520
CCCCATCGCCCTCACCACCGACACACCCGCCGACCAAGCCCACCTCCCCTTCACATGGCAAGGCGTCACCCTCCACGCCACCGGCGCCACCACACTCCACGTCGCCATCACCCCCACCCCCGGACAAGCCACCAGCCTCACCATCACCGCCACCGACCCGGCAGGCCAGACCGTCGCCACCATCGACACCCTCGCTCTCCGGCCACTCACCGGGCTCCCCACCAAGCCCGGCCGAGACAACCAGCTCTACGTGCTGAGCTGGCCGGAGCTGGCGGCCGGTAACGCGACCGGCGTCAGCACCTACGCGATCCTGGCTTCGCACAATCCCGAGTTCGCGCACCTGCTCAGTACCGCGGCCACCACGCCCACGCAGGTCTACGACGACCTCCAGCAGATCTCCGAGCCGCCGCCGGTCATCCTGTTCCCCTGCGCCACGGGCGGCGACGGCGGCGAACCGGCCGGTCCGGCGCACGCGATCACGCGGGAGCTGCTGGAGCTGCTTCAGCGGTACCTCGCCGACGAGCGGCTGAGCGACACCCGGCTCGTACTGGCGACCCGCAACGCAGTCAGCGTCGACACCGGCGCCGCGAACGGTGTCGCCGGGGGTGGAGCGCCGGGGCTGGCGCAGTCACCGGTATGGGGCCTGGTCCGGAGCGTCCAGGTCGAGCATCCCGAACGCGTCACCATCGTCGATCTGGACGACCGGCCCGGCAGTCTCGCGGCCCTCTCATCCGCGATCGAGGCCGCGTCGGCTCAGGGCGAACCCCAGCTCGCCATCCGTGACGGTGTGGTTCACGTCCCTCGGCTGGTCCGGGCCGGGCAGCAGCCGATGCTCACGCCACCTCCGGAAGGCCCCTGGCAGCTGACCGTCGCGGGCAAGGGCACCCTGGAGAATCTGACCCTGGTTCCCGCGCCGGAACTGGACGAAGCGCTGGGCAGCGGACAGGTGCGCATCGCCGTGCGGGCGGTCGGGGTGAACTTCCGCGACGTCCTCTATGCCCTGGGGATGATCCCCCAGGACCAGCGCCCGCTCGGCGGGGAAGGCGCCGGCACCGTGGTAGAGGTGGGTCCGGACGTGGACCACCTGGCCGTGGGCGACCGGGTCATGGGCATTTTCACCGGCACCGGCCCCACCGCCATCGCCGACCACCGCATGATCACCCGCATCCCGGACGGCTGGTCGTTCACCCAGGCCGCCACCGTCCCCGTCGCCTACCTGACGGCCTACTACGCCCTCGCCGACCTCTCCGGCATCCAGCGCGGACAACGCCTCCTCTTGCACGCCGCCACCGGCGGAGTCGGCACCGCCACTCTGCATCTCGCCCGGCATTGGGACATCGAGGTCTTCGCCACCGCAAGTCCCGGCAAGTGGAAAGTCCTGCGCGAGCACGGTCTTGAAGAGAGCCACATCGCTTCGTCCCGGACCCTGGAGTTCGAGGAGCACTTCGGCGACGCACTCGGCGACCACCGCATCGACGTCGTCCTCAACGCACTCGCCGGAGAGTTCAACGACGCCTCACTCCGCCTCCTCACACCCGGCGGACACTTCCTCGAAATGGGCAAGACCGACATCCGCGACCCCGAGCAGGTGGCCGCCGCCCACCCGGGCGTCCACTACCAGGCGTTCGACATCATGCAGGCCGGTCCCGAGCGCATCCAGGAGATCCTCACCGAACTGCACGACCTGTTCGCGGACGAGCGTCTCCACCCCCTGCCCGCCACCACCTACGACATCCGGCATGCGCCAGAGGCGTACCGGCATCTCAGTCAGGCCCGCCACATCGGCAAGGTCGTCCTGACCATCCCCGCACCACC
>NZ_SMLC01000380.1 GCF_004349245.1 Actinomadura sp. 6K520
GGGATGGGGTGATGGGGGCGTTGTTGTGAGCTCCTCAGTTGGTGCCATGCGTGTTGGTTGCTCCGCCCCGGCCGCCGGACGTTGCGTCCGCGGACTGCCGAATCTACGGAAGTGGTTTGGTGTGGAAGCGTTGGTTGGGGCTGGCGGGTGGTTTGGGGTGGGGTTTAGGCTGCGTTGCCGGATAGGGCGCTCGGGTCGGCTGGTATTGCGTGCTCGGTCTGGGTGAGCAAGGGCCCGATGGAGAGGAGATGCTCCGCATGATCTTTCTGGGGCTGGTCGTCATGCTTGCCGCCATCGTGGTCGGTGTCGCCGTGGTGGTGGGTAACACGGGTGAGGCCCAGATGGCCATGTTCGGCGATGGTGTTCCTGGGGTCACCGAGCAGTGGCACGTCTTCATGGCCGGGGCCGTGGTGACCATCGTGCTCATGAGCGGCCTGATGATCGCGGCGCTCGGGTTCAGGCGTGCGATGAACGTGCGCCGGGAGTTGCGGGACCTGCGGGACGAGCATGAGGAGTCCCTGCAGACGCTGGAGATGGAGCGCCGGAGGCTTCAGCAGGCGCTGGCGCAGACACGGCGGCGCGGTGGCATGGGCGACCAGCCGTCCGTCCCGGCGCAGCGGGTCGCTCCGAACTGAGGAGTCGCGTTACGGGGCCGTGTACTGGTCCGCGTAAGCCTGGGACGGGGTTATGGGCGTGATGACGTCGATGAGGACGCCGTTGGGGTCGGCGACGATGAAGTGACGCTGTCCGAAGTCTTCGCTCCGTATCTGGAGTTCGGGATGTAGGCCCTCTTGGAGGACGAGCCGTTCCCACTCGGCGTCCACGTCCTCCACCTCGAAGTTCAACAGCAGCCCTTGGGCAGGAGTGCGGTATCCCTCCGGCAGCGTCGGGTGCGTGTGGTCGAGCAGGGCGAGTTCGTACGGGGACGTGCCGGGCCGGCGCAGGCTCACGTACCAGTCGGCTTCGAATGTCGTCTCGAAGCCCAGCAGCGCCGTGTAGAAGCGGTGGGACTCCGCGAGGCGGGACGTGCAGATCACCGGGTAGAAGCTCGTCAGGTGCATGGTGTCTCCTTTCACATACCGTCGGTATGTGAGGGTATCTTGGCATACCGTCGGTATGTCAAGGAGGGCGCACGTGAGCGGCAGGGCACGGCGGCGGGAGTTGACGCGCACGACGCTGCTGCGCGAGAGCAGGCGGTTGTTCGCCGCGCGCGGGTACGGAGCGGTGAGCCTCTCGGAGATCGTCGGCGCGGCGGGCGTCACCAAGGGGGCGCTCTACCACCTGTTCGAGAGCAAGGCGGAGCTGTTCCGTGCCGTCCTGGAGCAGGTGCAGGAGGAAGTGGCACGGGTTGTCGCCGAAACGGCGGATGCCGAAGACGACCCGTGGACGCGATTCACAACCGGCTGCCAGGCGTTCCTCACCGCCAGTACGGCCCCGGACATCCAGCGCATCATGCTCGTGGACGGCCCGGCCGTGCTCGGCTGGAACGAGTGGCGGGCGATGGACGAGGCGGGCTCGGGCAGCCACCTGGCCGACGTGATCACCGAGTTGATCGATGAGGGGCTGATCGCCCCTCAACCGGCCGCTCCGCTGACCCATCTGCTGTCAGGCGCGATGAACGAGGCCGCGCTGTGGCTGGCCGCGTCCGGCGACCCAGAGGCGAACCTGCCGGACACCCGAGCAGCCCTGGCTCGGATGCTCGACGCGCTGCGCGCACCTTGACCGGCGCGTCCTGTGGCTTGGGTGCCGGGCGATGCCGTCCTGATCGGCCACGTGGGTTTGGTGTGGGCGCTGTCAGGGGT
>NZ_SMLC01000381.1 GCF_004349245.1 Actinomadura sp. 6K520
GGGTCGGGCGGACGGGGGCCGGGGACCGCGCCCGGCTGCTGCGGTTGCTGCTGGGGCGGCGGGCCGTACGGACCTCCCGGCGGTCCGGGCGCCGGCGGGCGCGATGGGTGGCCGGGGTCCGAAGGATTCGTCATCGCCGTCGTCTCCAGTTTGGGGCCGCCTACAGGAAGACTCTAGAGCCTGTGTCCGGCGGCCGTCTCACCTGGCGGATTAAATAGTCCACTATTCAAGTAATCACGCCGGAAGTGGGCCGGGTATTCGTGTCCAGGGCCCTGGGGCCCAATTCTCTGACCGACTGTGGACTTTTGCCTGATTGTTGATCAGCTGCGTGCCTTCCGGGAGAATGGCGTGGGGCCGTGCCGCCCCCGGGAGGCGAAGTGAGCATGCGGCACCTGCCGCGGGGGCGGTCGAGCATGCCCGAAGAAATCTGCGGCGGTAGTGCCGGTACCTGTGCCGGCACAGCAACGGTCATCGTTTTCCCAGGTAGTGCGGCCATGTCAGGATCCCTCAAGCGCGTCCACCCGATCGGTGGAACCGCGGGAAAGCCGGCGGCATCGAAGAACGCGGCACCACGGTTCCATTACGGTTCATCTGCCGGACGGGTGAATCGCCCGAGTTGCGGCGACCGTGGTGACCAACGCCAGCGCACCCGCCGGACGAGAACGATGATCGATCGTCCGCCGTGCAGAACAGGAGGGGCGGCCCGGTGAGGCCCGACGACGATCCGAGGCGACCGTGACAGCGGTCGTACTCGCGGGGGACTTCCCCAGCACGGGCATCCTCCAGGCCACCGTGGCCCAGAGGGTCGGTCTGGGAGGGGGCGACGACGCGTGCGCCGCCTTCATCGACCATGTCGCGTACGCCCTCGGGCAGCGCGGCGCCGTACTGGTGGTCTACCCGTCGTGGAAGGGCGAGCGGGCCCGCAGGATGGTCCGGCTGGCCCGGTCCGCCCTGCTCACCGACCGCGTCGCCGGCGTGCCGCTCGACGTTCCCCCGCTCGCGCTCTCGCTGATCGCCGACCAGTTGACGTTCGCGTCCTCCTACACCCGGCCCGGAGTTCTCGCGAGCCTCGCCCTCCGGCTGTGCGAGAGCGTCTACGCCGGGGCCTGGGTGAACAGCGTCGCCCGCCTTGAGCACATCAAGACCGGACTCGCGGCCCATGTGTCGTCCTACCTGCCGGGCAACGGCTTCGCGGTGTCGGCGGGGCCCCGCCCGGCGGTGCACCGCATCACCACGGCCGCCCCCGTCCCAGAGCCGGCCCTGCGCCCGGCCGATCCCGTGCTGATGCTGTTCAGCCACGAGAACGGCGACGTCGACTGGCTGCAGCACAAACTGCGTCCGATGATCGCGGCGGTCTCGATGACCGCGGTCGCCACCCAGCCGATGAGCGCCGAATACTGGGGGGCCAAGAAGTACGCCGAGTTCGTGGCCTTCAGCGGGCATCCGCAGGCGCTGCAGAGCCTGCTCGCCGCTTCCGAGTACCGGCCCTGTGGATGGTGCGGCGAGCCGACCGCCCTTCCCGAGTGCCCGTTCTGCCTCATGGTCCAGCCGGACCACCAAGCACCGCCTGCCTCTCCGCCCTTCCAGGAACGGACGCAGCCGCCGGGCCCGCAGCCACCGCCCGTCCAGCCACAGCCCCAGCCACAGCCCGTCCAGCCCCAGTCCCGGCCTGTTCAGCCCCAGCCCGTGCAACCCGGGCCCGTTCAGCCGCCTGCCGCCCATCCGCAGGAGCCCGCCCCGCAGGCGCC
>NZ_SMLC01000382.1 GCF_004349245.1 Actinomadura sp. 6K520
CCCACCCCCTCAAACGAGCCCCACGCACCCGAATCCCGTGCGCTGATCCAGAGCGCCACCGCACCGTTCTGAGTACACCGACCACCACGACCGACCCGCCGTGTGGCCGGTGGATCGGTCCCCTGATCCACCGGCCACACGACCGTGACACCCCCGCTATCGGGGGAGTTCGTTGGTCCACCTGGACGTGGAGGTGATCCCGCCCATCGACTCCTGTTTCCCGTTGATGTCGGCGTAGCCTTCGGCGTTCACCTCGGAGGTCTTGGGATTGACCACCAGCTTGGTCCCGCCGCCGTCCCCGGCGAAGAGCAGGCTCTGCCCACCGGGGACCTTCCCCAGGTTCTTGACGTGGGGGAGCGTGGCGAGCGCCCGCAGTGCCGCCGCACGGACCTTGGGCGGCGCCGGAACGTCGCTGAGCAGGTCCGTCAGGAGCAGCAGCAGGTTGGTCTCCTTCGTGATCTGCGCGTGCTTCTGCCCCGTGGTCCTGCTCTCCAGCAGCGTCGCCTTCAGTTCGGCGGCGGAGGTCGGCAGCTTCGCGATCTCCGCGATCCCGAGATCGGTGCCGCGCACCGTGACGGGCTGCCGCCCGGGCACCTTCCTCAGCGTCCCGCCGTCGAAGCGGATCCACCCCCGGCCGTCGGCCGTGGTCCAGGTTTCGACGGTCTGGTGGTCGCCGCTGCTCGGAGCGACCCTCTTCACGTGCCAGTAGGTGCCCGAGGCCGCCGGCTTGGTCTCCGCGACGGCGGCCGCGGCGAGAAGCACCTGCGGACCCGACATCTGGACGACGGTCGTACCGTCCCTGGACGTCGAGTCAGGCGACTCCCCGCCCGCGACGACGATGGCGACGGCCGCGGCCCCCGTCGCGGCCGCCACCCCGATCGCGATCACCGGTCGGCGGGACCGGCGCCGGCGCACGGGCTCGCGCATGGCGTTCTGGAGCTGGTGCCTACGGCGGTCGACGGTCTCGGCGGAAGGGTCCGGCTTGGTCAGCGTGGCCCCGAGAAGCTCCAGCTCATCCATGGAATTCCTCCTGATCGATCATCTTCTGAAACTTCGTACGGGCTCGGCTGAGCCGGGAACGAACCGTGCCGCCGGCGATGCCGAGCGTCTGCGCCACTTCCTCATGGCTGAGCTGGCCGAGCGCGACGAGCAGGACGACGTCGCGCTCCCCCTGGTTCAGCTTGGCGAGGGCCTTGAGGAGCTGCGGCTGCAGGCGCCGCGCGGCCAGCGAGGTGACGACGCGGCTCTCGTGGCCCTCGACGGAGGTCGCCGCGCCCGTCCGTATCAGTGCCTTGTAGTGGCGGGCCTCTTTGCGCCGATGCCGCGCCATCAGGTTCGTGGCGATACCGAACAGCCAAGGCCGCAGGCCACCTCGTTGGTGATCGAAGCGGTCCCGCTGCGCGAAGGCCACGCAGAACGTCTCCGCGGCGATGTCCTCGCCCGCCTGCACGTCCAGCCGCCCGACCGCGTACCGGTACACGTCGGGGAAGTAGCGATCGTAGACGGCGGTGAACTCGTCCGGATCCCGCCGAAACCGAGCGACGAGCTCGGCGTCCCCTACCTGCCGGCCCAAGTCAGCGGTCAATGTCGCATCTCCATCGTGCACACCTCTCATCCGAAGTACTCGCCCGTCACCACCCCCTTCGCCGCACCCCCACATCC
>NZ_SMLC01000383.1 GCF_004349245.1 Actinomadura sp. 6K520
GTTGCTGGGCGGGTACGGGTACACGCGGGACTTCCCGGTGGAGCGGATGATGCGCGACGCCAAGATCACCCAGATCTACGAGGGGACCAACCAGATCCAGCGGATGGTCATCGCCCGCCAGCTCCTCCGCTGACCGGCGGCCGGACCTCGAACAGCGCGCCGCCTCGGGGGCCTCACCGAGGGTGATGTCCGTCTTCTCGCTCGGCAGGATTCGCATTGACATGCAGCCATCCGGCTGCCTATTGTTTTAGGCAGCCGGATGGCTGCATGTTGGGACGGTACATGGACGAGGTCTTCAAGGCGCTGGCCGACGCGAGCCGGCGCCGCCTGCTGGACAGCCTGAACACCCGCAACGGGCAGACCCTCAGGGAGCTGTGCGCCGGGCTGGACATGGCCCGGCAGTCGGTCAGCAAGCACCTCGCCGTGCTGGAGGCCGCGCACCTGGTGACGACGGTGCGCCGCGGCCGAGAGAAGCTCCACTACCTCGACGCCGCCCCCATCAACGCCATCGCCGACCGCTGGATCAGCCGGTACGACCGTGAACGCGCGCGTGCCCTGGCCGACCTCAAGACCGCATTGGAGCAGAGCCCGATGTCCGGAAGCGACACGACGTCCCATGGCGAGTTCGTCTACACGACCTACATCAAGACCACACCGGAACGCCTCTGGCAGGCGCTGACCGACCCGGCGTTCACCCGCCGCTACTGGGGCGTCGCCTTCGAGACGGACTGGAAGCCCGGCTCCACGATCACCTGGCACGAGGAGTCCACGACGATGGCCGACCCGGAGCAGGTCGTTCTCGAGGCCGAGCCCGGCCGTCGCCTCTCCTACACCTGGCACACGTTCACACCGGAGTGGGCCGAGGCCGTCGGAGTGGACGAGGAGACGCGCGCCAGGCTCCGCGCCGAGCCGCGCTCGAAGGTCACCTTCGAGATCGAGCCGGCGGGGGAGACGGTCAAGCTGACCGTCATGCACGAGGCGGGCGCCGTGCTCCTCGGCATGTCCCGCGAGGGCTGGCCGGCCATCGTGTCCGGCCTCAAGACCCTCCTGGAGACCGGCGAGCCCCTCCCCGAACCCGCCGGGTGACCGCGGACCCGCCCGGCGCGGCTAGAGCAGCATGCCGCTGCTGCCGCCGGACTCCTCCTCGCCGTCCGTGGTGTGCTCGAGTTCGGCGTACTCGTCGTCGGGCCAGAGCGCGTCGGCGAGGAAGGCCAGGTACTCCTCGTCGGCGGGGTCGAGTTCGGCGGTCATCGACTCGGGATGGACGGCGAGCGCGGTGGGCGCGTCGTCCGCGGGCGGGGCGCGGTCCGGTCCGGGTGTCATGGGACGGAGCAGGTTCGGCAGGCAGAGGCCGAGCAGGGCGGCCAGGGACACGAGAACCAGCGCCGTGATCACACCACACCGTCCTTTCGCGGTCGCGTTCAACACGATTCTTGCGTACGTCGCAAAACAGTTGAACGTTATCGGGATGGTCGGACGGATGCGGGGACGACATGCGGCCCCCGGTGACAATGGCCTGGTGGGTGCGCCGTCCGGGCGCGCCCGCGTGCGAGCCGGCGGGCTCGGCCGAAGGCGTCTCGTCCCGCGATCCTTCTCCAGGCTGGCGTGATACGCGCGCGGGAGTGCCGCGACACGCGGGTGGGCGGGCAAG
>NZ_SMLC01000384.1 GCF_004349245.1 Actinomadura sp. 6K520
GGGCCCCGGCGACCACCCGCTCCTCGGCAAACGCATCCCACCCGACCAGCGCCTCGCCCGCACCGACGGAACCCGCCCCCGCATCGCCGACCTGCTCCACACCGCCCGCGGCCTGCTCCTCACCACCAACGACAACGCAGCAACCGACCAAGCCCGCCCCTGGACCGACCGCATCGACACCATCACCCTCACCGAACCACCCGCACCCGACCTCGACGCGGCACTCATCCGACCCGACGGCTACATCGCCTGGACCCACCCCGGCACCGACAACGACCTCACCCACGCACTGAGCCAATGGTTCGGCACCGCCCGGACCATGGCCACCGCCCACGAGACCGGCCGTTGAGCAGCGGCACCGAGCGAACAGGAGTGTGAGCATGGCAACGGACGTGGCCGTCGTCGGAGCGGGGCCGGTCGGGCTGATGACGGCCTGCGAACTCCGCCTGGGCGGCGTGGACGTCGTCGTCTACGAGAAGCTTCCCGCCCCGCCGCGGGAGTCGCGCGGAGCCAGCTTCACCAGGCGCACGGCCGAGTGCTTCGACCAGCGGGGGCTGCTCGCCAGGCTCGGCGACGTGGAGTCCGCCGACAGCCATCTCGGCGGGGTGCGGATCGACCTCGGCATGTTCGAGGAGGATCACTCCAGCGTCCGCGGGGTCTCCCAGTACCGCACCGAGCGGATGCTGGAGGGCTGGGCGGACGAGCTCGGGGTGCCGGTGCGCCGCGGATACGCGGTGACCGGTTTCCGGGAGACGCCGGACGGCGTGACGGTCTCCTTCGACGGGCCGCAGGGCCCCGGTGCGGACACCGCCCGGTACCTGGTCGCCTGCGACGGGGGGCGGAGCACCATCCGCAAGCTGGCCGGGATCGCCTTCCCCGGTTCGGCGCCCACCCGCGGCTTCTACACGGCCGACGTCACCGGGATCGAGACCCGCCGCCGGCGCATCGTCGAGAACCTGCCGGGCGGCAGCATGGTCCTGGCGATGGACCTGGAGAACGGCGTCACCCGGGTCGTCGTCCACGAGAAGGGCATGACGCCGCGGGACCGGGATTCGCTCACCTACGCCGAGCTGGCCGACGCGTGGCAGCGGCTCACCGGCGAGTCCATCCACCACGGGCGGTGCCGCTGGCTGAGCTGCTTCACCGACGCGTCCCGGGTCGCCGGCGAGTACCGGCGCGGCCGGGTGTTCCTGGCCGGCGACGCCGCGCACGTGCAGCCGCCCGCCATGGCGCAGGGGTTGAGCGTCGGCGTGCAGGACGCGGTGAACCTCGGCTGGAAGCTGGCCGCGACGATCAACGGCCGGGCACCCGGCGGCCTGCTCGACACCTACCAGGACGAGCGCCGCCCGATCGGACGGCAGCTGGCGCGCAACGCCGCCGCCGCGATCGAACTGCGGCTCACCGGCGAGGAGATGGACCCGGTCCGCGACGTGCTCGGTGAGCTGGTGACCTACAGGGACGCGGCCGGGCACCTCGCGGGGATGCTCAGCGGGCTGGGCATCCGCTACGACATGGGCCCCGGCGACCACCCGCTCCTCGGCAAACGCATCCCACCCGACCAGCGCCTCGCCCGCACCGACGGAACCCGCCCCCGCATCGCCGACCTGCTCCA
>NZ_SMLC01000385.1 GCF_004349245.1 Actinomadura sp. 6K520
GAGCTTGTAACTCGAAGTGTGTAAAGATGATCTTGTGGTGGGTCTGGTTGTCTTTACTGGATGCGGTCTGGGTAGGCGGCGGCGAGTTCGTTGAGGGCTTCGGCCCACCCGTAGGTTTTCTGGCCTTCGATGAGGCGGGCGGGGTAGCCGGAGCGGGCGCCGTCGCGTTGGGCGCGGGCGGCGCGTTCGCGGGCGCGTTTGTCCTCGATGTTGACGATGGCCAGCCAGAGCAGCTTGACCACGGCGTCGTCGGTGGGGAAGTGCCCGCGGGCTTTGGTGACCTTGCGGAGCTGGTAGTTCAGCGACTCGATGCTGTTGGTGGTGTAGAGCAGTCGGCGGACGGCGGGGGTGAAGGCCAGGAACGGGGTGAACCGTTCCCACGCCGTCTCCCAGACCTTGACGCTCTGCGGATATCGCTTGCCCAGGTCGGTGTCGGCGAACGCGGCGAGGGCGTCCAGGGCGGCGTCGGCGTCGGGCGCGGTGTAGATCTTCTTCAGTTCGGCGGCCACCTGGGCGCGGTGCTTGCGCGGGACCGGCCGGAGACTGTTGCGGATCAGGTGCACCACACACGATTGGACGATGGTGTGCGGGAACGCCGCGCAGATGGCGTCTTCGAACCCGGCGAGCCCGTCGACGCAGGCGATGAGGATGTCTTGGACGCCGCGGTTGCGCAGGTCGGCGACCACCGACCGCCAGAACGCGGCGCCCTCCCCGACCCCGCGCGGGCCGGCCGGTCCATCGGCTGCTTTGGGGACCCAGATGCCCAGGACGTGCTTGTCGCCGTCGGTGTCGATCCCGACCGCCAGGTAGGCGGGCTTGTTGTGCACGACGTGGTTGTCTCTGACCTTGACCATGAGGGCGTCCAGGAACACCACCGGGTAGATCGGGTCGAGCGGGCGGCGCTGCCAGGTCTTGACCTCCTCCATCACCTGGTCGGTGATGCGCGAGACGGTCTCGGGCGACAGTTGGGTGCCGTAGACCTGGTCGAGGTGGTGGATGATGTCGCGCACCGTCATGCCGTGCGCGTACAGGCTGATGACCATGTCGTCCAGCCCGCCCGACACCCGCCCGGCGCGTTTGGGCACCAGCACCGGCTCGAACGACCCGGCCCGGTCCCGCGGCACCGCCAGCCGGACCGGGCCGACCCCGGTCTGCACCGTCTTGGCGATCTTCCCGTTGCGGGAGTTGCCCGACCCGTAGCCGTCGGTGTGGTGCTTGTCGTAGCCCAGATGGGCGGTCAGCTCGGCCTCCAGAGCGCGTTCCAGGACGGCTTTGACCAGGTCGCCGAGCATCGAGCCCTCGCCGGTCAGGCGCAGCCCGCCGGCCTGGTCGCGGGACCGGGCCAGCAACTCGTCCAGCAGCCGGTCATCGACCAGCTCCCGGATCGGACGCCGCTCGTCCTGTGCGCCGTGGTGCTCGGGCTCGCTCACCTCCGTCACGGTAGCCGGAAGATCGCTTACGGTGGTTGAGGTGGTGCCGTCGACACGGTCGATCACGGACATGACGTGTGGTTCTCCCCCCGAAGAACGTGGGCGCTTCACCCACTGATCACTTGCTCCCCAGCAAGATCACTTTCCACACCTGAGGGAATACCCCC
>NZ_SMLC01000386.1 GCF_004349245.1 Actinomadura sp. 6K520
CCCCTCTGTGTCAGGCTCAGGTGGGACACGAGGGGATGAAGTTCCCTAACTGATGTGAACAGGGCGAGAACGGGTACTGAGCAGAGTGACGATGACCAGCCACGATCTTCCTTCTGGTGACGGGCCGCGGACCGGCCGGCCCAAGCGGCGGACCTTCAGCGCCGCCTACAAGCTGCGGATGGTCGAGGAGTACGACGCGGCCGAGCATGGTGAAAAAGGCGCGTTGCTGCGCCGTGAAGGACTGTATGAGTCCAGCGTTCAGTTGTGGCGTCGGCAGCGCGACGCCGGTGAGTTGACCGCTGCGGGAACGAGCCGCCCCGCCAAGAAGGAGAAGACTCCGGAGCAGGCCGAGTTGGAGGAGTTGCGCAAGGAGAAGGCGCGGCTGGAGCGGCAGAACGCGGCCATGGCCAGGAAGCTCAAGCAGACCGAGGCCGCCCTGGACATTATGGGAAAAGGTATCGCGCTCTTGGAAACGATGTCCGAGAGCGCGGACACCGAGAATTCGTGACCCGCTGCCGGGACGAAACCCTTTCCCTGCTGGTCGAACATCTGCCGATTCGCGCCTCGTGCGCATTGTCGGGTGTATCTCGCAGTAGTTTCTACCGACGGCGGAACCCGGTGCCGGAAAACGGTGAGCCGGCGGCGCGGCCGGCGCCGCCGAACGCGCTGAGCGAGAGCGAACGGGCCGGACTGGTCGAGGTGCTCAACAGCGACCGGTTCGCCGACAAGGCACCCCGGCAGGTGTGGGCTGCGCTGCTGGACGAGGGGGTGTACCTGGCGTCGGTGTCGACGATGTACCGGGAGCTGCGCAGGCGTGACCAGGTCCGGGAGCGGCGCGCCCAGGCCCGGCACCAGGCGCGCACCAAGCCGTATCTGGCCGCGCACGCCCCCAACCAGATCTGGAGTTGGGATATCACGAAACTTCCAGGTCCGGGGCCACGCCAGTTCTATGACCTGTATGTGATGCTCGACATCTTCTCCCGCTTCGTCGTGCACTGGGAGGTCCACCTGCGCGAGTCGGGTGAGCTGGCCGAGCAGTTCATGCAGAACTCGTTCGTCGCCAACGGCGGGATCGTGCCCGGCACCATCCATTCCGACAACGGGACCTCGATGACCTCCAAGCCGGTGACCGAACTACTGGCCGACCTGGACATCATCAAGTCCCACTCCCGCCCGAAGGTGAGCAACGACAACCCCTACAGCGAGGCGCAGTTCAAAACCTTGAAGTACTGCCCGGTGTTCCCGGCCAGGTTCGCGTCGCTCGACGAGGCCGAGACGTTCTGCCACCATTTCTTCGACTACTACAATCATCGGCATTATCACGCCGGGATCGGGCTCCACACGCCGTTCACCATGCACATCGGCACCGCACAGGCGATCCAGCACAAGCGAGCCGCCACGATCGCGGCGTTCCGCGCGGCCAACCCGCAACGGTTCACCCAGACACCAACGCTGCCCAAGATCCCCACACTCGCGCAGATCAACCGAGCCGACGAGGGCACCACCAACCAGACCAGCTCTGACCAGGAGAAACAAGCCGCCTAGCGATCACTGGCCCCTGTCCCGTTTGACTTGACACCTACCGA
>NZ_SMLC01000387.1 GCF_004349245.1 Actinomadura sp. 6K520
GGCTTCCAGCGGCTCAGCCTCACCGCCGCGCCGCTGCTGGACGACGCGGCCGTCAAGGAGCTGCGCGACGGGCTGCCCGAGGACCGCTCCCTCGCGCTCACCGCCGCGCTGCGCACCGGCGTCAGCATCCTGCGCGGCCCGCCCGGCGACCTCGCGCGCACGGCCGCCGGCGTCGCGGCCGCCGCCGCGGGCCGGGGCGTGCGGGCCGCGGTGGCCGCACCGACCGACCGCGCCGCCGCCGACCTGCGCGCCGGCCTGCCCGAGACCGCCGCGGACGTCACCGTCACCAGCCTGCACCGGCTGCTGGAGCCCCGCGACGACCCGCGGGCCGCGCCCGGCGCCGTCGTGTACGGGCGCGGCGAGCCGCACCCGTTCGACCTCGACCTGGTCGTCGTCGCGGACGCCGCCGCGCTCGACGCCGAACTCTGCGCCGTGCTGGTCGAGGCGTGCCCCGACGGCGCCCACCTGGTCCTGTGCGCCGAGCCGGGCGCACCGCCGCCCGCCGGGCCGGGCCGCCCGCTGGACGACCTGGAGGCGTCCGAGACCGTCCCGGTCGTCACGCTGGACGCCGCGCCGTCCGGCCCGCTCGGCACGCTGACCGAGGCCGTGCGCGGCGGTGACCTGGCCGCCGTGGACGCGCCCGGACGCGAGGTCGTGATCGTGCCCGCCGCGAGCCCCGGCGAGGCGGTGCACCGGGCCGTGCAGCTCGTCACCGACTCGATCCCCCGCGCGCTCGGGATCGCCGCCGGGGACGTCCAGGTCGTCGCGCCCGCCCCGGGCGGCGAGGCCGGGACCGGCGCCCTCAACGCGGCGCTGAAGGAGCGGCTGAACCCCGGGCCCGGCCGGTTCGGCGGGCTGGACCCCGGCGACCGGGTGGTCGTCGCCGCGCCCCTCCCCCAGGCCCCGCTCGGCGAGACGGGCGTGGTGACCGGCGGCGGCCCCCGCGGCCTGGAGGTCGACTTCCCCGGCGGCCCGGCCGTCATCGCCCCGGCGGAGGCGTCCCGGCTGCGGCACGGCTGGGCGGTGACCGTCGCGCAGGCCCGCGGCACGCGGCGCCCCGCCGTGGTCGCGGTGCTGTCACCCGACGGCCTGTCCCGGCCGCTGGTGGCCACCGCGTTCGGCCTGGCGCGGCGGCACCTGTCGGTCGTGCAGGCGGCCGGCCCCGCGCTGGCCAGGGCCGTCCGCGAGAACGACGCGCCCCCGCGCCGCACCAGGCTCGCGAGACTGGTGGTCCACTGAGGCCACGGCGAGGTAAAGAAACCCCCGTGTCGCGGTTTACGTGCCCGTCCGTATGGGACACGATGTCAACAGGGTCAGCGCTCACAGGGGCGGCGGCATCGGTGCGGGTGGAGGAGCGACATGCCTCAGCGGCTCAGGCGGGTCGGCACGGCTTCGGCGGCGGTCTCGGCGGGCGCGCTCGTCCTCGTCCTCGCCGCACCCGCGCAGCCCGCCGCGGCGGCCGAGGAGTGCAAGAAGGGCGTCGACCCGGAGACCACGCTCGAGAACTGGAAGTGCAACCTCGGCAACCTCCGCGAGGCCCTCACCCCCAAGACCCCGACGCCGACCCC
>NZ_SMLC01000038.1 GCF_004349245.1 Actinomadura sp. 6K520
CAGCGCCCGCCGTCCCCCGCCAGGGCAAGCCCGCGGCGGCCCCGACCGCACCGACCCCCACGCAGAAAAGGCCCGACGCGGCACCCGGCGTCCCGCAGCGGAGCGTCACCACGGACCTGCCGGGCGCACCAGCCGGGCCAGGACACGGGCAGCGGACGCGGATACAGGACATCCCCGTCGCCGGGCGCGAACGCAGAACAGACGCGGGCGACACGCGAGAGGCGCCCACCGCGCAACGACAACGTCCGTCCGACGCCACGGGTCCCGCCCAGAGGGGCCAGACACCGGCCGAGGGCGTACCCAAGGTCGTGGTGATGCAGAAGGTGGTTCGGCCAGAGCATGTGCCGCATTACCTGGAGGGCGGCTACGACCTCGTCGCCGGGTATGTGCACCGGTTCCACGACGTCCGGGAGCTGACCACGCCCGGTGCGCTGATCCGCGGCCTCGGGCTCATCTACGAGGGCTCGCCGTTCACGCCCATGAGCGAGGAGATCCACGTGATCCGGTGGCCGGCGGTGAAGCCGCCGCTGTTCCGGCGGCCGCTCGGCGGGATCGACGAGTGGAGCATGGGGATCATCCCCGGCGGATGGGTGATCGAGAAGGCGCCGTTCCCCGGGTCGGGGTACGCGCCCGGCGACGGTCCCGCCATCCCCGAATTCAAGATCGAGAGCCAGCGGCTGCCGCACGGCGCCGAGCTGTACCGCATCGCCGCGGACGGCAAGGAGCGGCTGGTGGCCGGTTACGACGCCGACCTGCGCCGCTGGCTGGTGAAGCTGCCCGGCGGACCGGGAGGGCGGGCATGAGCATCCGGCACGGCTTCTACGCGCGCTGGCGCGGCACCGAGTACGAGGCGAGCCCGGACGGTGACCGGGTGCGCCTGTACGCCTCGCGGCACACCGACGGCTTCAAGCAGGTCACCTCCAGCCGGTTCATCCATGTGGTGCCGCTGTCGGACGTGGACCACCTCCACTACGTCACGACGCACTGCACATGGCGCGGTGAGCCTTTCGTGGTGTTGGGCGAGCACGACGGCTGGTTGCGCGTGGAGTACAGCGGCGGCAAGGCGCCGGTGGCGGAACGGCTCGGGCTGGAACTGTTCGACCGTGGCGTGTACCAGGCGTGGGCGTCCGTGAGCGAGGTCGAGGACGTGCATGAGGAGACCGTCTAAGGCCAGCCGGATGCGCTTGTTCGGTGATAGGTCTACTTCATGGCGGTCATCGACATAAATGCCGACCTCGGCGAAGGGTTCGGTATATGGGAGCTAGGTGACGACCTCGCGCTCCTGGACGTGCTCACGAGCGCGAACGTGGCCTGCGGGTTCCATGCGGGCGACCCACTGATCATGCGGCGGGTGTGCGCCGCCGCCGTCGAGCGCGGGGTGACCATCGGCGCTCAGGTGTCGTACCGGGATCTGGCCGGTTTCGGACGCCGCGAGATGGACGTGGCCGCCCCGGAGCTGACCGCCGAGATCCTCTACCAGCTCGCCGCGCTGGACGGCATAGCGCGCGCGGAGGGCGGACGTGTCGCCTACGTCAAGCCGCACGGGGCCCTCTACAACCGGGTCACCCGTGACCCCGTGCAGGCGCAGGCGATCGTGGACGCGATACGGACGTACGATCCGTCGCTGCCGCTGCTGACGCTTCCCGGTTCCGCCGTGCACGACGTCGCCGAGGGGATCACCGTCGTCGCCGAGGGGTTCGCCGACCGGGCCTACACGCCGACCGGCGCGCTCGTGTCCCGCAGGGAGCCCGGGGCCGTCATCCACGACGAGGGGACTGTGGTCAGCCGGGCCGTCCAGATGGCCGTGGACGGAACCGTCGTGGCGGTGGACGGCGCCAAGGTCGCGCTGAAGGCGCGATCGATCTGCGTGCACGGCGACACCCCGGGGGCAGCGGTTCTCGCACGCGCCGTCCGGTCGGCGCTGTCCGACGCCGGGGTCGTGCTGGAGCCGTTCGCGTGAACCGCGTGAAGGTGGTCCGGGCGGGGGACGCGGCCCTGCTCGTGGAAGCCGCGGACCTCGCGACCGCGCACCGGCTGAACGCGGCGCTCCGCGACGAGCCGCTGCCCGGCGTCGTGGACGTCGTCCCAGGAGAGCGCACCGTCCTGGTGGTCGCCGACCCGGCCGCCGACCTCGGCCGTCTCGCGGAACGGCTCACCCGGCTGCGGCTGCCGGACGACACCGGGGGCGACGCGGAGCCGGTGGAGATCCCGGTGACCTACGACGGGGCGGATCTCGACGAGGTCGCCGAGCTCACCGGGCTGGCCCGCGGCGAGGTCGTCCGCCGGCACTGCGCCGCGACGTACACGGTCGCCTACCTCGGCTTCTCCCCCGGCTTCGGCTACCTGACGGGCCTGGACCCGGCGCTGCGGGTGGCGCGGCGCGCGTCGCCGCGCACGTCCGTGCCGGCCGGGTCGGTGGCGATCGCGGACCGGTACGCGGCCGTCTACCCCGCCCCCTCGCCGGGCGGCTGGCGGCTGCTGGGCCGCAGCGAGCTGCGGCTCTGGGATGTGACGCGCGACCCGCCCGCGCTACTCCGGCCGGGCATGCGCGTCCGGTTCGTCGCCCGGGAGTCCCGGTGATCGAGGTGGTCCGGCCGGGGCCGCTGGCGACCGTCCAGGATCTCGGGCGGCCCGGCCGGGCGCACCTGGGCGTCCCCCGCTCCGGCGCGGCCGACCGGCGCGCGTTCCGCCTGGCCAACCGGCTCGTGGGCAACCCCGAGGGCGCGGCGGCGGTGGAGCTCACCCTCGGCGGGGCGGCACTGCGGTTCCACCGGCACGCCTGGCTCGCGGTCACCGGGGCACCGGCACAGCTCCGCATCAACGGCCGCACCCAAGGCACACATGCCCCCGCCCATGTCCCGGATGGTGCGCTGGTCGAGTTCGGCACGCCGCCGGCGGGGCTTCGCAGCTATCTCGCCGTCCGCGGTGGCATCGCGGTCGATGAGGTCTTGGGGAGCCGTTCCAGCGACCTGCTGTCCGGGCTCGGCCCCTCACCCCTGTCGCCCGGTGACCGCCTCCCGGTCGGCTCCACCAAGGGGCTGGGCGACATCACCGTGGACGTGGCGCCCGCACCCCTCATACCGGAGACGCCGGTCCTGCACATCAGGCCGGGCCCAAGGGACGACTGGTTCACCGACGACGCGATGGCCACGCTCACGTCCACGCTCTACGAGGTGTCCCCTCACAGCAACCGCGTGGGCGTACGGCTGGAGGGTCCGCCTCTCGTACGTGCGCGCGACGGCGAACTCGGCAGCGAGGGCATGGTCACCGGTGCCCTCCAGGTCCCGCCCAGCGGGCTGCCCATCATCTTCCTGGTGGACCACCCGACGACCGGCGGCTACCCCGTCGTCGCGGTACTCGCGTCGTCCGCCATGGCGGACGCGGCGCAGTTGCGTCCCGGCCAGCGTCTCCGCTTCCGGCTCTAGGTCAGGGGTTCGGGAGCGGACCAGTCCAGGTGGGAGGTGTCGTTGAAGCCGCGGACGGACGTCAGGCCGCCGAGGTTCACCAGCCGGGAGATGGACGCGTTGTCCGGTGCCAGGAACGCGAACGGCCTCGATCCGGCCGCGGCGGCGAGCGCCTGCGCGATGACGCCTCCGTGGGTGAACACCGCGATCCGGCCGCCCGCGTGCGCCGCGGCGAGCCGCGTGAGGCTCTCGGCGACGCGCCGCGCGAACGCCTCGTCGTTCTCCGCCCCCGGGATGACGTCCCAGCGCTCCTCGGTGAACATCCGCTGCACCACCGGGGTGTTCTCGGCGACCATCTTGCGGAACAGCCCGCCTTCCCATTCGCCCAGGTGCACCTCGCGCAGACCGGGCTCGACAAGCGGCTCCATCCCGAGCCGGTGCGCCAGGGGCTCCGCCGTCTGCAGCGTACGGCGCAGGGGCGTCACGTAGAGGGCGTCGAAGCGTTCGGACGCGAGCCGTTCACAGACCCGTTCGGCCTGTTCGCGTCCCTCTGGCGCGAGGTCGGGGTCGCCTTGGCCGTCCACGAGCGGGAACGGCCGGTCGACGCGGGCGGCCGCGGAGGACCCGTGCCTGATCAGCAGGATCTCGGCGGCGCCGGCCGGCGGCTTGTACCGCTTCTGCCCGAACTCGACCGGCTCATCTCGCTCGTGTCGCTCATCCACGAACGGCACCTTAAATGAACGCTCCAGAGGTGAACGCCCCGGGACCGCCCCTGAGCTACGCCCTGGAGTCCAGCAGCGACCTCAGGCGGTCTATCTCGTCCTTGAGCCGAGCCACGGGGATGTCCTCGAACGGCTCCACGACCACGTCGCCGTCCTTGGCCTCCCACACGCCCGCGACACGGCCCTCGTACAGAACGACCGGTGAGATCCAGCCCGCGGTACGGCTCACCTCTTTGCGACGTTCCGTGGGCACCAGGTAGGTCGCGGACGTTCCGGCCCCCAGGACGTACTGGTCGAACGCGCCCAGCAACCGGACGGACGTACTGGGCGCGGTGTCCATGAGTTCGTCACGGTGCTCCCGGAGCACGTACATCTCCACACCGTCCACATCAATGGTGGAGAGGTCGTCCTCGGCTGCCGTGAACCAGGCCCTGACGTCCTTCTTGCGATTGCCCTTGCGCATCAGCCAGTTGTCGAACATGTCGGGGGTCGCGGGCCCGTGCGCGCCCAGGAACGCCCGGATCACCGTCCGGGCGGCGTCCTCCACCGCGGGCAGGCCCGTCCAGCCGGGCAGCCAACACTCAGGCGCGGTGAACGTCACTCGCGTGCCCTGCGAAGGCCCGTGGCAGAGGACGCCCCACCAGGCCAGCGGCTTGAGGAGCGTGCCCCATCCGGAACCGAGGACCTCCGCGAGGTGCCGCGAGCCGGTCCGCTCGACGACGGCGGTGGTGAGTTCCGCACGGGTGAGCGCCGCGCCGCCCGCCAGAGCTTCCCGCGCCGCGCCGGCGATCGCCTCCAGGTCGGCGGGCGTGGCCCCGAACGCCTTCTGCCAGCTGGGCTTCTCCCAGTTGCGCACGGCGCCGCACAACACGAGGTACGCGGCGGCCTCATCGGCGGGCATCAGATGCAGCGTCCCGCGCATCGTCCACGTCTTGACGAGGGTCCGGTCATCGAACAGGGCCCGCGCCACATCGGCGCGCGCCACATCGGCCCGGCCTGCGTCGGCCCGCCCTAGACGCGCCTGCCGCAGCGTGACGGCGCGTTCCGCCGCCGACGCGACCTGCGCCTGCACGCCGGCCAGGCGCCGCGCCACCTCCTCCGCCGGCTGGTCGGCGGGCCGTTCGACGAACTGCCGCCGCATTCGCCAGGCCAGCACCTGCGGCCATGTCACCGATGTCATGTTCCGATTACAGCCCATGCCGCCGACGGAACGCCCCCTCACGCCAGGCGGTGAGCGAGGTCGGCGTACGCGTCGCGGACGTCGTCGGTCGTGAGGAGCGTGAGGTCGGCGGCGGTGGCGGCGTCGCCGAGCTGCGCGGCCCGCAGCGCCCGGCACGCGCTCGCCTTCTCGTACATGGAGCGGGCGAAGCGGCCGTTGCCCAGTTCGTCGATCAGGCCGGCTCCGCAGACGCGCTGGAAGACCAGGGCGAGATCGTCCAGGGCGCGCTCCTCCCACTGGTCGCCGCCTTCCTCGGCGATGAGCTGGGCGATGCGGAGGAGCTCGTCCGGGCCGTAGGACGGGAAGTCCACGCGCACGTCGAACCTGGAGGCCAGCCCAGGGTTCGACGAAAGGAAGCGGCCCATGTCGGCCTCGTAGCCGGCGAGGACGACGACGAGTCGATCCCGGTCGTCCTCGGCCCGCTTGAGCAGGGTCTGCACCGCCTCCGCACCGAACGCGTCCCCGCCGGAGTAGCCGGAGTTGCTCAGCGCGTACGCCTCGTCGATGAACAGGACACCGCCGAGAGCCGAATCGACCACCTTGTTCGTCTTCAGCGCCGTCGCGCCCAGGTGCTCTCCGACGAGGTCGGCGCGCTGCGCCTCGACCACCTCGGGTCGGGCGAGCAGCCCGGACGCGGCGAAGATGCGGCCGAGCACGCGCGCGACGGTCGTCTTGCCGGTGCCGGGCGGTCCGGTGAACACGAAATGGCGGGTCGGCGGGCGGGTGACCAGGCCCTGCTCCTGCCGCATCCGGGCGACCTGGAGCTGCGCGGCGATCTCGCGGACCTGCCGCTTCACCGGTTCCAGCCCGATCATCGCGTCGAGGGAGCCGATGGCCTCGTCCAGCGTCGGTGTCTCGGCGTACCCGCGGTACCGCTCGGTGACCTCGGCGAACGCGGCCTCCACGTCCTCGGCGCGCAGGGTGACCAGGTCGTCGGCGCTGGGTTCGGCGGGCCCGCCGGACGCGGCCACGGCGTCGACCACCCGCACGTCCCGGGCGCGGGCGGCGGCCTCGGTCAGGGTCCGGACGAACCGCCCGTTGCCGAGTTCGTCCACGATGCCGCGCCGTTCGACCTCCTCGAAGCGCGCGGCGAGCCGCCGCCGCGCCTCCGGATCGAGGCGGTCCTCCCGGAGCCCGGTGTGGTAGTCGGCGATCCGCAGCAGCTCCGCCGGACGGTACGACGGGAAATGCACGCGCGTCCCGAACCGTGAGGCCAGGCCGGGGTTGGAGTCGAGGAACTCGGCCATCTGCGCGTCGTAGCCCGCGAGGATGATCACCAGGTTGTCGCGGTCGTCCTCCGCGCGCTTGAGCAGCGTCTGCACGGCCTCGTCACCGAACCGGTCGGGCTGCCCTTCGGCGGAGTTGGCCAGGCTGTACGCCTCGTCGATGAACAGCATCCCGCCCAGGGCGGAGTCGACGAGCCGGTTGGTCTTGATGGCGGTGGCACCGAGGTACTCACCGACGAGGTCGGCGCGGTGCGCCTCGACCACCGTCCGCTCGGGGAGCAGCCCGAACGCGTAGAAGATCTTGGCGAGCACGCGCGCCACGGTCGTCTTGCCCGTCCCGGACGGCCCGACGAACACGAAATGCCGCATCGGCTTCTCCGTCGGCACCCCGGCCGCGGCGCGCATGTGCGCCGCCTCGATGGACGCGGCGATGGAGCGGACCTGCCGCTTGACCGGCTCTAGCCCGATCATGCCCTCCAGCTCGGCGAGCGCCTCGGCCACGGAGATCTCCGGCACCTGCTCCCGCCGGGGCTCGGGAGGGGCGGCGCGCTCGGCGGCGGCGGCCGCCTGCGCCGCGGCGCGCTGTTCGGCGACGCGCGGTTCGGGCGCCCGCTGCTCGGGCATCGCGGGCGCGGCAGGCGGCACGGAGGCGTCGTCCTCGCCGCCGCGCCTGTCGGGCCTGCCGAGGCGGCTCGGCCTGTCCCCCTTGTCGGCGCGGTCGGCCCGGTCGGGCCGGTCGGGCCGGGAGCGCCGGTCGGAGCCGGACGGGCTCCTGCGCGGTCCGGCCGCGGCGTCCCCGCGAGGGCCGGCCTGTTCTTGCACCCAGCCGGTCTCGTACGCCTCCGCGGGCACCGCGCGCCGTGCCTGGTCCCAGCGGTAGGCGAGGACGCCGAGGGCCGCGACCCAGCCGGGGGCCACGCTCGCCTCCGGCATCAGCTGGGCGACGGCCGCCGTCACCAGCCCGGCGGCGCCCAAGGCGACGAGCGCGGTGCGCCACGGGGTGTATCCCCGCAGGCGGAACGCGGCCACGGCCACCGGGAGGGCGAGCACCGCCAGGAGCAGCGCGGGCTCCAGGTAGGGCGGGCGCGCCTCGTCCGGATAGAGCCCGCCCAGCGGCACCGACAGCGCGGCCCAGGACGCGATCACCGCGACGACCGCCATGGCCGTCGGCGACCGCAGCGTCAGGTGGACGACGATGACGGCGAGCACGCTGACCGCGGCGGCGGCGAGGATGGGGCCGTCAAGCACGACCGCGGCCGCCACCGCGAGCGCGGTCAGCAGCGCCCCGCCGAGGAACCGGACACCAGGGGTGATCTGGAAGTACCGCCACCGGAGGCGCTCGAAAAGATCCCGTGCCGCGGCGTCCTTCGCCGGGCGGGAGCGCGACCTGCCGAACAAAGCCATCAGAAGCGAGTAAAGCGCAGGACCGCCCGGAACGGGACTACCCGCGCCCGGTTCGTTGACTCCCCATGACTCGTCCCGGTGGGAACCGGTGCGCGCCTCCGTCCCGGGACCTGGACTTTCGTCCCGTACAGAACGATGTTCGGCATGATGGGCGGTATGCAGATCCTGCGCACGCCTGATGAGCGTTTCGGTGACCTTCCCGACTTCCCGTACGTGCCGCGCTACGCCGAGGTCCCCTCCCCGGACGGCGACGGCACGCTGCGCATGGCCTACGTCGAGGCGGGGCCGTCCGATGGCCGGGTGGTGCTGTGCCTGCACGGCGAGCCGAGCTGGTCCTTCCTCTACCGGCAGGTCATGTCCGTCTTGGCGGACGCCGGACTGCGGGTGGTCGCCCCCGACCTGGTGGGGTTCGGCCGTTCGGACAAGCCCGCCGAGATCAGCGACCACACCTACGCCCGCCACATCGAGTGGACGCGCTCGCTCGTGTTCGACGCCCTCGACCTCAAGGACGTGACGCTGGTCGGGCAGGACTGGGGCGGCCTCATCGGCCTTCGCCTGGTGACCGCCCATCCGGACCGGTTCGCGAGGGTCGTCACGGCCAACACCGGGCTCCCCACGGGCGACTTCCCCATGCCGGAGACGTGGCTGAAGTTCCGGCAGTCGGTCCGGACCGCCCCCGAGTTCGACGTCGCGCGCAGCGTGGCCTCCGGATGCCGCACCACGCTCCCCGACGCCGTCCGCGCCGCCTACGACGCGCCGTTCCCCGACGAGTCGTTCAAGGCGGGCCCTCGCGCGATGCCCGGGCTCGTCCCGGCCGACCCCGACGATCCAGAGGCGCAGCCCAACCGCGACGCCTGGGACGTCCTGCGCGCGTGGGACAAGCCGTTCCTCGTGGCCTTCAGCGACAAGGATCCCATCACCGGCGCGATGGCTCCCCTGTTCAAGCAGCTGATTCCGGGTGCGCAGGGCATCGGGCACCCTACGATCGAGGGCGCCGGGCATTTCCTGCAGGAGGACGCCGGAGAACGGCTCGGCCACGCGATCGCGGCGTTCATGCGTTCCTGAGCAGTCCCTCCTAAGGAGACCCCTTGGCCGACTCCACCCGTGCCCTGCCCGGCCTGGATCCCGCCCCGGCGGGCACCGTCGCCGCCTCACGCGTCGCGGGCTACGAGATAGAAGACGAGCTTCGGGCCGCGCCGTCCGGCAGGGGGCGTCCCATCAGGATCGCCGGGGTGGACGAGGTCGGCCGCGGCGCCTGGGCCGGCCCGGTCGTCGTGTGCGCGGCGGTCACCGACCTGAGCCCGCCGCCGGTCTTGCATGGCCGGGGCAAGCGGGTGATCGGGCTGACCGACTCCAAGCTGCTCACCGAGGACCACCGCGAGTCCTTCGCCGAGGTGCTGCCCGGCTGGCTCGCCGGGCACGCGATCGCCGCGTCCGGTCCCGAGGAGATCGACGAGGTCGGCATGACCGAGGCGCTGCGGCGCGCCGCCGTCCGCGCCCTGGAGTCGCTGCCCGTCCCACCCGACGTGGTCATCCTGGACGGCAAGCACGATTTCCTCAGCCGGCCCTGGCGGGTGCGCTGCGAGGTCAAGGCCGACCAGAGGTCGGTCACGGTCGCGGCCGCCTCCGTCCTGGCCAAGGTCCATCGCGACCGGCTGATGGCCGAGCTGGACGGCCGGCACCCCGGTTACGGGTTCGCGGACAGCGCCGGATACCCCTCGCCTACCCACCAGCAGGCACTGGAGGAGCTCGGGCCCACACCGCACCACCGGATGTCCTGGTCCTATCTGGACGACCTCCCACGCTGGCGGCATCTGAAGAAGCACCGCGACCCCCACGCAGGCGAAGGGCAGCTCAGCCTCCTATGACCGGCTTCCCTGACCGGTGCCCGGCTGCCCGGCTGCCCGCGTGAGTCATCGCGGCCGACTCGGGTAGCGCGACATCGGGAGGTAAATGCCATGGACACCGTCGTCAAGAAGCTCCTGCACGAGTCGGGGGAGACGTTCGCCGAGGAGATCGGAATCCCCCTGAAGGACCAGCCGGCCGCGCTGTTCAAGCTGCTGGTCCTCACCAACCTGCTGAGCGCCCGCATCCCCTCGGACATCGCCCTCTCGGCGGCACGCGAACTGTTTGACGCCGGAGGCGGGACCCCACGCGGGATGAGCAGGCTGACCTGGCAGGAACGCGTCGACGCACTCGGACGCGGCCGCTACGTCCGCTACGACGAGAGCACCGCCTCCCGCCTGGGCGACATGGCCGAGATCGTCCAGGACAGGTACAAGGGCGACCTCAGACGCCTGGCCATCGAAGCCGAACGCGACCCCAAGAAGGCGGCCGAGCTGCTGCAAGAGTTCCCCGGCATCGGCCCCACCGGCGTGGACATCTTCTGCCGCGAAGCCCAGGCCATCTGGCCGTGGCTCCGCCCCTACGTCGATGGCCAGGTCAAGAAGGGCGCCGAACGGCTCGGTCTTCCCACCGACGCCGGCGAACTCGCCGCCAAGGTGCCGGACAAGGACCTCGCCCGGCTGACCGCCGCACTGGTGCGGGTGGCCCGCGACAAGAAACTGGCCGACGCCGTGAAGGCCGCCTGAAGCCGCGGGCCCCCGGACCTCAGTCCTTACCGCGTGCGGCGACCCACTCCAGGTTCCAGTTGTACGCCTGGTCGACGGTCATCTTCCCCCAGCGCGGACGGCCGGGAGGCGGGAGGACGAACCGGCCCTCACGGCGGACGACCAGTTCGCCGCCCACGTTCTCGATGAGCGCCAGGACCGCGTCACGCGACGCGTCGACGCAGTCGTTCATGCGCATCTCGATCGGCGGCGCGCCCACCGGGAACAGCGTGGCGATCGCGTCCAGACCGCGGAAGTCGTCGGCGCCGTCGTAGATCTCGGCGAAGACCAGGATCCGCTTGAAGTCGGCGGTGTGGTCGAGGTTGATGTGGAGGTTCTCGCCCGTCTCGATCGCGCCGGTGCGGTCGTCCTTGTCGAGCTTGATGTAGGGCGGGCGTTCGAGGGCGCCCATGTCGCCGAGCGCGTGGATGATGCCCTTGCGGCCGTCCCGGAGCTCCCACAGGCAGCACAGGTCCAGGTCGAGGTCGACGCCGCGGCGGCGCTTGCCGAGCCGCCCCTTGGCCACGCCCTCCCGGGCGCTCCAGTTGAGGTTGACCCGCATGTGACCGGACGTCGCGCCGTGCTTGGTCAGGGAGACCGACGGCGCGCTCTTGGTCAGCGAGATGGCCCCGCCCGGCTGCTGCTGCGGCTGAGGCGGCGGGGGCGGCGCGTACTGGCCGGGCGGAGGCGCCTGAGGCTGCGGAGGCACGGGCGGCGCCATGGGCTGCTGCGGCGGCGGAGGCGGCGCGGCCTGGCCCGGGTCGTCGACCGAGATACCGTAGTCGGAGGCCAGGCCGGCGAGCCCCGAGTCGTAGCCCTGCCCTACCGCGCGGAACTTCCAGGCCCCCTGCCGCCGGTAGAGCTCACCGAGCACGAACGCCGTCTCGCTGGTCGCCCCGACGCTGTCGAACCGGGCGACCTCCGTGCCGCCCGCCGCGTCCACGACCCGCACGTACAGGCCCTGGAACTGGCCGAACGTCCCGCCGTCGGACGACGCCGCGATGACGATCTTGTCAATGGCGGGCTCGACCCGGTTCAGGTCGACCGAGAGGACGTCCAGGACGGTCGGCCCCCGCTGCTTGCCGTCATGGCGAACCGCGCCCGACCTGTGCGCGGGCTGGTTGTAGAAGACGAAGTCGTCGTCCGAACGCACCCGGCCGGATTCGGCCAGCAGGAGCGCCGACGCGTCCGCGTCGGGCACGCCCGGGCCACTCTGCCAGCCGAGCTCGACCCGGACCGAGGGAACCGGCACCGCGGTGTTGGCGCCCTTCTGCAGCGACATGCACGCTCCTCATCGTCGATCGGTGTCCCCAACCTACGGCCAGTCACGGCGACCCCGCGACCTGCCGCGGGAGGAAAAGACGCATGAGATGCGGCCCGGAGTTGCGGAGCGGGCGGAAGACCCGGCCCGGCGGCGCCGCACCGCCTTCACGGGACGCGGGCGGTCCACTCCGGGGTGCTGAACTTGTCGGTGACGTACTTGCCGGCGAGGCGCAGCTCGTCCCCGGTCACCCGGTCGCGGGCCAGCCCGTACCGGCCGCGGAAGTGCTCGATCATCCGCTCGATGACCCGCTCACGGGGCAGCCCCGTCTGGCGGCGCAGCGGATCGACGCGCTTGACCGCGCTGGCGACCCCCCGGTCGGAGATCTTCTCCCTGCCGATCCGCAGCACCCGGAGCATCTTCGCCGCGTCGATGTCGTACGCCATCGTCACGTGGTGCAGCACGACGCCCGAGGCCAGCCGCTTCTGCGCCGCGCCCGCGATCTTGCCGTGGTCGGAGGTGATGTCGTTCAGCGGCCGGTACCACGCCCTGATCCCGAGTTCGCCGAGCGCCCCGAGCACCCAGTCGTCCAGGAACGCGTAGCTCTCCGCGAACGACATGCCGGCCACCAGCGTGTCCGGCGCGTACAGCGAGTACGTGATCGTGTTGCCGGGCTCGATGAACATCGCCCCGCCGCCGCTGATGCGCCGGACCACGGTGACCCCGTACCGTTCGGCGGCCTCGGTGTCGACCTCGTTGCGCAGCGACTGAAAGCTGCCGATGACCACCGCGGGCGACGCCCACTCCCACACCCGCAGCGTCGGGGGCCGCCGCCCCGCGCCCACCTCCTCGGCGAGGACCTGGTCGAGCGCCATGTGCAGCACGGGTTCCTGCGCCGGCTCGTGGATCAGTTGCCAGTCGTGCTCGCGCCAGTCCGATGCCCGCACGAGGGCCCGCCGCACCGCGATGCCCACGGCCTCGGCGGTGATCCCCAGCATGACCGTGCCGCGCGGCAGCCCCGCCTCGACGCGGGTACCGATCTCCTTGGCGTCGAGCTTCGCCGGCAGGCCGTCCAGGGCGGCGTTGATGGCGTCCAGCGCCTCGTCGGGCTCCAGGAAGAAATCGCCGCTGATCCTCGGCCCGCGCAGCAGGCCGTCCACGACCTCGACGTCCGCGACGACGAGCTTGCCACCGGGAACCTTGTACTCACCGTGCATCACACACGTGCCAACCCCGGCTGAGCACCCTTGATTCCGCACCGACGGGCGAGCGGGCGGGAGCCCGCCCGACGTTCAGGCGACCACCCGCAGCCGCGCGTCGAGTGCGTCCAGGTCAGGAACGAACCACACGTGACCGGACGCGTTCGATTCGCTGACGAGTGCCCGCAGCGCCGAACTCGCGGCGAGGTGCTCGGAGATGTCCCCGACGACGGCCAGCCGCAGCCGGTAGTTGACGAACTTCTGCATCACGTCGCCCGCGAACCGGGTGCCCAGGGCGAAGAAGTCCGCGTCCAGCCGGCCCGCGGGCAAGGCCACCACTTCGGCGCCGAGGAACGCCGCGCCGATCAGGTCGAGCGCGTCCTCCACGGTCGCCACGGGCGGCCCGTCCGGGTCGCACACCATCACCTGCACACCGGCGCGCTCCTGCATGACGTCAGCCATCGCCATCCTCCTGGACGAGCAATCCGTTGTCGCCGCCGAGCACCGCTTCGAGCAGTCGCAGCACATCGGCGGTGGCGGCGGCGCCGCCCAGAATCACGATCTTCATTCGGTTCCGCTCCCGGTCGTGGACCGTCTGCACGCGCAGCTGGTGGGAGGGGTCACCGGTGTTCACCCCCGCCAGCAGGAGGGTGCCCAGCCGGTCGGCCGCGGCGCGGTCGATGCCGTCGACCTGCACGATGCTCGACACCTCCACCTGCGAGGCGCCCGCGGGAGCGGACTCCGCGGGCTTTCCGCGTCCGGTCAGCTCGTCCAGGTCCGCCTGGGCGATCCGGTACTGCTTGCCGATCCGCACCGCCTTGAGGCGGCCGGTGCGGATGTAGCCCCGCACGGTGCGCACGTGCAGCCCGAGCAGCTCCGCAACCTCCTCGACCGCATACATTTTCTCCACCATCGTCCCCCAACATACCTCATCAGGGAACGATAGGGAACTTTAGGGAACATCTCCGGGCGACTGTCCGTCGCAGGGTGATCTGTCGTATTGACGGCCCCCCGCTCCACTTCACCTGGTATGTTCGCGCGACCCGACCGGCTGACGTCATACTCTCCGTCGGGCACCGGCCGGAACCCCCGTGAAGGAGTCGATGGCATGCGCACAAGGCCGCTCTACGACATCGCGGCGGTCCTCGCGCGACTCGGCGTGGGCGTCGTGTTCATGGCACACGGCTGGCAGAAGATCGAGGCGGGCGTCACCGCGACGAGCCGCTCGTTCGACGACCTCGGCGTCCCGCTGCCGACCGCGGCCGCCGTCTACTCCGCCTTCGTCGAACTCCTCGGCGGGGCCGCGCTGATCGCCGGGCTCGGCCTTCCCCTCACCGGCGCCCTGCTCTTCCTGGACATGGCGGGCGCGTTCATCTTCGTCCACGCGGACCAGGGCCTGTTCTTGGTGGACGGCGGGAACGTCCAGAACGGCTACGAGCTCGTCCTCGCCCTCGGCATGGTCAGCCTGCTGTTCGCCGCGGGCGGCGGCGGCCGGCTGACCGCCGACCAGTGGATCCTGGGAAAGCGGACGCGGGCCCCGAAGGACGACGGGGACGAGGAGGACGCCGCGAGCTTCGTGGCATCGCTCCGCGCGGCCGAGACCAAGCCCGCGAAGAAGCCACGCTCCCCCCGTGCCGCGAAGGACCAGCCGAAGGACCAGCCGCCCTCCCTGGATCCCCCCAAGAGCACCGGCACCCCCGACAAGCCGGACACGTCCGGCAAGGCCGGGGAAGGCGCCGAGGACGACGTGCTGGTCGCGGGCCGCAAGAGCCAGCGGCGCCGCGCGTCCCGCACCCAGCCGATCAAGCGCCCCTCCGGCACGGACGAGGACACCACCACCTGAAACGCCAAGGAGGGAACCGGCCGAAGCCGATCCCCTCCCCGGAGGCCGCGAAGCCCGCCCGGGCCCGGTCACCCCGACCGGGCCCGCAACGCACTACTGGGGCAGAGCACTTATTCGAAGGGTGCGGTATTCCTACGGATCAGACGCCTTCAGTCCAGTACGTCTGCAGCCTGGCGACGGCTTCCTCCTTGGCCATCATCGCGACCTCGGCCTCATCGAGACCGACCCTGGAGATCAGCAAGTGAACGAGGTCGGCGGGCAATGCCCCCGATGGTGGCGTGGGCGTTCCGCGATCCGGCACGACCTTGTCCTGGACACACCCCCAGAACGTCGCCTCGTCCACCTGAAGCTGATCACGGAGGATATGGCCCCAGATACCGGGGCCATATGTGCTCCGATCGACCGGGTGGGAGATGCGAGTCCTCAGGATCCGGCCGTCGGCAAGATCCAACTCATAGGTGACGTGGTGAGTCCCCGTTCGCCCACGGGCATTCCGCACCAGACGCCACCCTTCCGTCCGGCAGAAGCGGTCGTGGTCATCACGCGTGGGCTGCGGCCAGGTCACCGAGCTTTCCCCACCAGCCAATCACGCAACTGCTCATCATCACTGAGGCTGATCAGCTGGACGAGCCCCCAGTTCTCGCGGTGGTTCGAAGCATCGAGCAGATGGTCCTGCCAGTCTTCGGCGTACTCACGCAGCGCATCGATCATCTCCGTGACGGCCTCGTCAAAGGTCCCTCCATCCGCAGCGATCGGCAACCCGGGGATGAAGATCGACCAGCCGTCGGCTTCCGAAACCACTTGCGCACGAGATGGACTGACCACTGCGAGGTAGTGGCGCAATCGCTCGACGTCCACGATGGCGGTTCTGGACGACTCGCGACGCACCGTGGCCACGCGTCCTGTTTCAGCTGCGTCAAGGAGAGCCTTGAGATGCGCACGGGCCTCCGTATAGCTGTCGAAGTGAACAGCGGTCATGGCACTACCTCCATCGCAGCGTGCCTCCAGAGTGACACTCGCAGGTAAGTACGTCAAGTACTTCACGTACTTATGATGCCACACGCGCCGAAGAGATCGCGTTGCGCTGGATGCAACACGATCCCCCCGGCGCGGTGGAGCGATGCCCCGGCCCCTCCATCGCTCCACTGCTCTGAACTGGCCTTTTACGCCGTAGTGAGGCCCAGAATCAGCTGCAGCCGCTGGTGGAGCCGCAGCCTTCGCAGACGTAGCAGCTGCCCGCGGGACGCATCTTCGTGCCGCAGGTCAGGCACAGCGGTGCGTCCGCCGTACGGCCCTCGCGGCTCTCGATGATCTCCAGGGACGACCGCGCCGCACCCGCCGGGGCCGCGGCCGGCGGCCTGGCGATCTCGGCGGACTGGGCCAGCGACTCGTGGTCGACCTCGTCGCCGTGCAGGGCCGCGGGGTCCTCGCCGTTGGCCTGCATCGCACGCTCCTCGGCGGTCAGGATGCCGAGCCCCGCGCGCTCCTCGTACGGCAAGTGGTCCAGCGCCAGCCGGCGGAAGATGTAGTCCATCACCGACGTCGCCATGCGGATGTCCGGGTCGTCGGTCATGCCGGCGGGCTCGAACCGCATGTTGGTGAACTTCTCCACCCACGTCTCCAGCGGGACGCCGTACTGGAGGCTGATGGAGATCGCCATCGAGAAGGCGTCCATCACGCCGGCGAGCGTGGAGCCCTGCTTGCCGAGCTTGAGGAAGACCTCGCCGACACCGTCGTCGGGGTAGGACGACGCCGTCATGTACCCTTCGGCCCCGGCCACGGAGAAGCGGGTCACGGTCGCGGGACGCTGCTTCGGCAGCCGCCTGCGGACGGGACGCGGCGTCGCCGGCTCCGCCTTCTCCGCCTCCTTCTTGCCCGCGGCCGACAGCGGCTGGCCCACCTTGCAGTTGTCGCGGTAGATCGCCAGGGCCTTCAGCCCGAGCCGCCAGCCCTCGAAGTACACCCGCTCGATGTCCTCGATCGTGGCCTTCTCCGGCATGTTCACGGTCTTGGAGATCGCGCCGCTGAGGAACGGCTGCACCGCCGCCATCATCCGGACGTGCCCCATCGGGCTGATCGCCCGCTCGCCCATCGCGCAGTCGAACACCTCGTAGTGCTCGGGCCGCAGGCCGGGCGCGTCCACCACGTGCCCGTGCTCGGCGATGTACTCGACGATCGCCTCGATCTGCTCCTGCTGGTAGCCGAGCTGCTCCAGCGCACGCGGCACCGTGTGGTTGACGATCTGCATCGAACCGCCACCGACGAGCTTCTTGAACTTCATCAGCGCCAGGTCGGGCTCGATACCGGTCGTGTCGCAGTCCATCATCAGCCCGATGGTCCCGGTGGGCGCGAGCAGGCTGGCCTGCGCGTTCCGGTAGCCGTGCTTGTCACCGGCCTTCAGGCACTCCTGCCACTGCTTCGCGGCCGTGGCGTGGATGGCCTTGTCCATCTCGCCGAGCGTCCGGATGCCGTCGTTCGCCGCGGCGTGCTTGCGCATGACGCGCTTGTGCCCCTCGGCGTTGCGCGCGTACCCCGCGTACGGGCCGACGACCCCGGCGATCTCGGCGGACCGGCGGTAGGCGACCCCCGTCATCAGGGACGTGATCGCCGCGGCGAGCGACCGCCCGCCCGCGGAGTCGTAGGCGTGGCCGGTCGCCATCAGCAGCGCGCCGAGGTTGGCGTACCCGATGCCGAGCTGCCGGTAGTCGCGGGTCGTCTCGGCGATCTTCTCCGTCGGGAAGTCGGCGAACGTGATCGAGATGTCCATCGCCGTGATGATCAGCTCGGTCAGCTTGACGAACCTGGCGACGTCGAACGTCCCCGCGTCCGTGAGGAACTTCAGCAGGTTGATGCTCGCCAGGTTGCAGGACGAGTTGTCCAGACTCATGTACTCACTGCACGGGTTGCTTGCGGTGATTCGTCCGGTTTCCGGGTTGGTGTGCCAGTCGTTGATCGTGTCGTCGTACTGGATGCCGGGGTCGGCGCACTCCCACGCGGCCTTGGCCATCATCCGGAACAGGTCCTTGGCGCGGACGGTCTCCACGACCTCGCCGGTCATCCGGGCGCGCAGCGCGAACTCGCCGTCCGACTCGACGGCCCGCATGAACTCGTCCGACACGCGGACGGAGTTGTTGGCGTTCTGGTACTGGACGCTGCCGATGTCCTTGCCGCCGAGGTCCATGTCGAACCCGGCGTCCCGCAGCGCGCGGATCTTGTCCTCCTCGCGCGCCTTGGTCTCGATGAACTCCCCGACGTCGGGGTGGTCCACGTCCAGCACGACCATCTTGGCGGCCCGCCGGGTCGCGCCGCCAGACTTGATCGTCCCGGCGGAGGCGTCGGCGCCGCGCATGAACGAGACGGGCCCGCTGGCCGTGCCCCCGGACGAGAGCAGCTCCTTGCTGGAACGGATGCGGGACAGGTTCAGGCCGGCACCGGAGCCGCCCTTGAAGATGACGCCCTCTTCCTTGTACCAGTCGAGAATCGACTCCATCGTGTCGTCCACCGACAGAATGAAGCAGTTGTGCACCCGGATGTTGTCGCAGAGGAACTCGCTGCTCTCGGTCTGGATGTCGTAGACCTCCATCGCACCGAGTTCCTCGATCTCAGCGATCTCCAGCCGCTTGGTAGGAAAGGCCGGGCGACCCGGCTTCTCGAAACCCTGGTGGAGCTTCCGCGCCTTGGCCGGGTCGATGAACCCGATCTCGTCGGCGAAGACGCGACGGTCTCCCGCGTTCTGGATGCGCAGTGTCCAGCAGCCGTGCCGATCCGGCCGCGCGTCCGCCTTGAAACCCACCCTCGCGAAGATTCCGAAGCGCAGCAGGAGCCGCTGCATGCCTCGAATCAATCCTTCGGAGATCATGTCGACCTCGACAACCGTTGAGGACTCGCGTGCGGACACGAACCCCTCGGCTTGGAAGATGCTGCGGAGGTAGGCGGCGACGATGGGAAGCGGAGCGGTGAAGAGCCGCTCGGGGACCATCATGTCGACCCCGCGGGCGAGCAGCCCCCACTCCTCGACGTACTCCTTAAGCACCTCCCCGTAAAGCCTGGTGCGGCGGCAGTCGAGAGTGCCGTCCTGCGTCTCCACGGTGCGCTCGTGGCGATGGACGCCGGGAAAGACGACGTTCAGGTGACGCCCGACCCACTCACGCTCGGCGCCGGTCACCGTCATGGCCTCGATCGTGAGCGAGCGGTTGGTTCCGGTCTCGTAGCGGCCCACGAAACCGTCGGACTGCAGCCAGCCCGCTAGCGCGGCCTCAGCGAACTCCCGGGAGGTGATCTCCGCCTCGCCGAAGGCGTCCCGCCGATGCCATTCGAGCTTGTCCCCGGGCTTCAGCTCGCCGGCCGGGACAAAGGAGCCGTACTTCTCGTCGCTCGCCCGCCAGACGAGGTGATCGGGGGTGACGTCGAGCGTGTAGCCGGCCTTGGTGTGGATTCGCAGGACGTCTCGAACGCCGTTCGCCTTCGTCGCGACGATTCGGGTAAGCCCCGTAGCGTCGTAGACCTTCGTGCCGACGGCGTCGTCCTCAACGAGCTTGCCGATGGGAATGAGACCGGCCGGGGTGCTCACGAGCGATTCGTACGGAAGACACGCAGACACCTGCTGCGGGGACTTGGTTCCGACGTTGAACCAGACCGGGGAGTTGAAGCTGAACATCTGGTGGACGAGGGCGTACTTCAGTTCGTGCTCGAAGATCTCGGCGTCCTCGTCGGAGGCGAAGTAGCCCTGCTCGCGGCCGGTCTGGACGTACCTGCCGACGACGCGGTCGACGAGCTGCTTGAGGCTCCATTCGCGCTGCGGCGTGCCGACCGCGCCGCGGAAGTACTTGGACGTGACGATGTTGACGGCGTTCAGCGACCAGAAGTCGGGGAACTCGACGCCGCGCTGCTCGAAGTTCACCGAGCCGTCACGCCAGTTGGTCATGACGACGTCACGACGTTCCCAGCGCAGCTCGTCGTACGGATGCACGCCGGGCGTGGTGAAAATGCGCTCGGCCTTCAGCCCTTTGCGGCCCCCCTTGCCGCGCCGTGCCGCCGAGCCGCTCACCGTCTCCGTCATGACCTTCCCCCTCTCGGGCCCTCCCGCCGGGCCCTGTTCAGGAACAACCCCGCCGCCGCGTCGGGCATGCCCGCGCGGAGGCGCTTTACATGTGCTGCTTGTGTTTCCGGGGCCCGTCCCCTACCGGGACGGGCCGGGCTCCCCCGAGGAACCGGCCTTCCGCAGTGTTTCGATCTCCTTGGCGAAGTCGTCCAGCGACTCGAAGCTCCGGTAGACCGAGGCGAATCGCAGATAGGCGACCTCATCGAGTTCGCCGAGCGGCCCCAGGATGGCGAGGCCGATCTCGTGCGAGGGGATTTCCGCGGAGCCGGAGGACCTGATCTCCTCTTCGACCCGCTGCCCCAGCTTCGCGAGCGCATCCTCGTCGACCGGACGGCCCTGGCAGGCCCTGCGCACACCGGCGATGATCTTTTCCCGGGAGAACGGCTCGGTGACCCCGCTGCGCTTGGCCACCATCACGAGCACATTCTCCTGCGTCGTGAATCGCTTGCCGCATTCGGCACACGACCGGCGGCGCCTAATGGCGGCCCCGTCGTCGGTGGAGCGGCTGTCGATCACTTTGGTGTCAGGGTTGCGACAGAACGGGCAGTGCACGTCCGATCCCTCCCCTGACTAAAACGCTTCACACCACTGAACATCGCCATATATAGGTGAAGTACAGCGATGTGACTACTAGATGTTGTGGTGCAACCGTACGGCCCGCCGCAGGCGTACGCAACCTGATCGGCTGCCTCACGGGTCACATCACCCCGTCCCCCCAGGTCACGTAAGGCGTCTCGTTTCGCGACCCGGGCGTGTCGTCACACCCCGTCCGCACCACACCCCCCGACCGTGACGGATGCCCTGGTCAGCGCCGTCTGGACCGTCGCGGACCCGCTGCCGGGCGGCGCTGAGAGTGGATAGCGGCTTGCTCCCGGCTCCACGTGGATCAGTCCGCGCGCCGGTTGCGCCAAGGGGGCGGGTGGCTCGTCTCGTGGCCCGGCAGGCGACCACTTGTCAGCAGCGGACCGCGACCCAAGCCGGGGGCGGAAGTCGCGCCGGGGGTTCAGCGGGCGGGGAGGCGGAGTTCCTGGCCCGGCCGGACGGTCGGGTCGCCGCCCATCCCGTTCAGGTCGAGGATGCGCTGGACGACGAGGCGGGGGTCATTGCCCGGGTCGGCGTCGGCGGCGATGTCCCAGAGGGTCTCGCCGGGCTCGACGACGACGCTCTCTGCGCGGGTGGACGGCGGGTGGCCTTCCCGTCCGCCGGCCAGGGCACCGGAGCCGACGGTGAGCCACAGCGAGACGAGGGTGACGCCGGCGATGAAGATGATCAATACCGCGCGGCCGCGGCGGGTCAGGCGGATCGGGGTCCGGTCACTGTGCGGTGAACCCGACATCTCTCCCTCCTCGACGTCGAATGCATTTTCGATCGAACGTCTGTACGATGTTCTACAGGGGACATCGACAAAAAGCGAGGGCATCTTCGAACAATTGTTTGATCATCGGGTCTGGACGCGATAGCGTTCCATGACAACGAGTGACGGTTCGAGGCGCCCGGGAGGCGACTAGCGATGAGCAAGGTCCGGGAGCTGCCCGACGGGCCCATGGACGAGACCGGCCTGACCCAGCGGCAGCGCATGGTGCTGGAGGTGATCCGCGACTCGGTCCAGCGCCGGGGCTACCCGCCCTCGATGCGCGAGATCGGCGAGGCCGTGGGGCTGACCAGCACCTCCAGCGTGTCGCACCAGCTCCGGACGCTGCAGCGCAAGGGCTTCCTGCGTCGCGACCCGAACCGGCCGCGCGCCGTGGAGGTGCGGGTGCCGGGCACCACGCCCGTGCGCACGGACGAGGACACCTTCGAGGCGCCGGGTGCGCAGCCGGCCACGGCGCGGCCCGCGCCCGCCTACGTCCCGCTGGTGGGACGGATCGCCGCCGGCGGGCCGATCCTGGCCGAGGAGGCCGTGGAGGACGTCTTCACCCTGCCCAAGCAGCTCGTCGGCGAGGGCACGCACTTCCTGCTGAAGGTCAGCGGCGACTCGATGATCGATGTCGCGATCGCCGACGGGGACTGGGTGGTGGTGCGCCAGCAGCCGGTGGCCGAGCAGGGCGATATCGTCGCCGCCATGATCGACGGCGAGGCCACCGTGAAGACGTTCAAGCGGCGCGACGGGCACATCTGGCTGATGCCGCAGAACTCCGCCTACGAGCCGATCCCCGGCGACGAAGCCTCGGTCCTGGGCCGCGTCGTAGCGGTCCTCCGCAAGATGTGACCACCGGCGCCCCGACCTGATCCGCCGCCCGCGCCGGCGAACACCCGCGCCGGGCGCCCGGCGCGGCCGGGCCGAGGCGACCCGCGCGGGACGGCTCCTCCAGACCAGCCACTGGGTCATGGATCCGCGAAGAGACCTGCGCTGACGCAGGCGGCCCCGGGCCCTGCGCGTGACCGGCACAGCCCAGCCGGCCCCGATCCGCGGCTTGCGGCGACACGGGGGGCGGAAGGCGCGAGCGCCTGCCGGGCCGAGCGGCCGCCGTGGGGCGGCCGCTCGGCAAGGGTCAGCGTTTCGGCACGATGTTGACGATCTTGGGTGCGCGGACGATGACCTTGGCGATCTCGGCGCCGGAGAGGCTGTCCTGGACCCTGGCGGAGTCCAGCGCCAGGCGCTCCAGGTCGTCCGCGGTGATCGTGGGCGGGACCTCCAGGCGGTCGCGGACCTTGCCCGCCACCTGGACCACGCACGTGACCGACTCCTCCACCAGCAGGGCGGGGTCGGCGGACGGCCAGCCCGCGCGGATCACCGGCGCCTCGCGGCCCAGCAGCTCCCAGGCCTCGTCTGCCGTGTAGGGGGCGAACAGCGACAGCATCGCCGCGATGGCCTCGGCCGCCTCGCGGACGGCGGGGTCGGCGGCGCCGGGGCCCGAGTCGATGGCCTTGCGGGTCGCGGTGACCAGCTCCATGATCCGGGCGATCGCGACGTTGAACCGCTGGTTCTCGACCTGGGAGGTGACCTCGTCGACGGTGTGCGCGGTGACGCGGCGCAGCGCCGTGTCGCCGGTCGTGACGTCCACGCCGGGCGCGGAGGACACCTCGGTCGCGATGCGGTGCACGCGGGACAGGAACTTGGACATGCCGTGCGGCGACACGTCCGCCCAGTCGATGTCGTCCTCGGGCGGGCCGGAGAACAGGATCGCCAGCCGGACGACGTCCACGCCGTACTGGCCGATCTGCTCGCCCAGGTCGACGCCGTTGCCCAGGGACTTCGACATCGCCTTGCCCTGGTTGATCACCTGGCCCTGGTTCAGCAGCCGGCGGAACGGCTCGGTGAAGTCGACCATGCCCATGTCGTGCAGGACCTTGGTGAAGAACCGGCTGTACAGCAGGTGCAGGATGGCGTGCTCGACTCCGCCGGTGTACTGGTCGACCGGCATCCACCGGCGGACCTGCTCGACGTCGAACGGGCCGTCCTCGTAGCCGGGCGAGCAGTACCGGAAGAAGTACCAGGACGAGTCGACGAACGTGTCCATGGTGTCGGTGTCGCGGGTGGCGGCGCCGCCGCACTTGGGGCAGGCGACGTTGACCCATTCGGACGCGGCGGCCAGCGGCGAGGTGCCCTTGGGTGCCAGGTCGGCGCCGCGCAGGCCCTCGGGCAGCCGCACGGGCAGCTGGTCGTCCGGGACGGGGACCTCACCGCAGGCCGCGCAGTGCACGATCGGGATCGGGCAGCCCCAGAACCGCTGCCGGGACACCAGCCAGTCGCGCAGCCGGAAGTTCACCGACGCGCGGCCGGTGCCGCGCTCCTCCAGAATCTCGGTGATGCGGGCGATGGCGTCGCCCTTGACCAGGCCGTCGATCGGGCCGGAGTTGACGATCGCGCCGTCGCCGGGGGTGGCGACGCCGGTCTCGGCCGGGTCGGGCTGCCCGGTCTCGACGACGACGCGGACGGGCAGGCCGAACTTCAGCGCGAAGTCCAGGTCGCGCTGGTCGTGGGCGGGCACCGCCATGATCGCGCCGTGCCCGTACTCGGCCAGGACGTAGTCGGACGCCCAGATCGGCAGCCGCTCGCCGTTGACCGGGTTGACCGCGTAGCGGCCCAGGAAGACGCCGGTCTTCTCACGCTCGGTGGACAGCCGCTCGATCTCGCTCTCGCGGGAGACCTCCTCGCGGTACGCCTCGAACGCGGCGCGGTGGTCGGGCGAGCAGATCTCCTCGGCCAGCGCGGCGTCCGCGGCGACGACCATGAACGTCGCGCCGTACAGGGTGTCGGGGCGCGTGGTGTAGACGGTGACGGGCTCGTCGCGGCCCTCGATGACGAAGTCGACGTCGGCGCCGGTGGAGCGGCCGATCCAGTTGCGCTGCATCAGCAGGACGCGCTCGGGCCACCTGCCCTCCAGCTGCTCCATGTCGTCCAGCAGCCGGTCGGCGTAGTCGGTGATCTTGAAGTACCACTGGGTCAGGACGCGCTTCTCGACCAGGGCTCCGCAGCGTTCGCAGTGCCCGCCGACGACCTGCTCGTTGGCCAGGACGGTCTGGTCCTTGGGGCACCAGTTGACGTGGCCGCCCTTGCGGTAGGCCAGGCCCCGCTCGTAGAAGCGCAGGAACAGCCACTGCGTCCACCGGTAGTACTCGGGGTCGGAGGTGTGCAGGCGCCGCGTCCAGTCGAAGGACGGGGCGTAGCGCTGGAACGAGGCCGCCTGGGTCTCGATGTTGGCGTACGTCCATTCGGCGGGGTGCGAGTCGCGCTTGATGGCGGCGTTCTCGGCGGGCAGGCCGAAGGAGTCCCAGCCGATGGGGTGCAGGACGTTGAAGCCGCGCTGCAGCCAGTACCGCGCGGGGACGTCGCCGATGGCGAACGCCTCCGCGTGGCCCATGTGGAGGTCACCGCTCGGGTAGGGGAACATGTCCAGCGCGTAGCGGCGCTCGCGGTCCGCGTCCTTCTCGTCGGCCGTGAACGGTTCGAGCTCCGCCCAGCGGGCCTGCCACTTGTCCTGGACCGCCCGCGGGTCGTACCCGTCGTTCAGGGGGGACGGACCCCCTGTACCGCCCGCGGCCGCGCGGGAAGTAACGTCGCTGCTCACGCTTCCGTACTCCGAATTCTGCTCGCTCGCCGGCAGGGACCAGGCTGGCGCCGACATGAAATGGCCCCTCGCACAGGAGGGGCCACCACGCTGACGTCAGTAGTTCGTCAACGTGGTCGTACAAGGAGCAGCCTGGCTGACATACATCAAGAGTAGCGCAATCGCAAGCCCTCCCGCGGCGGGTCAGTGGCCGGACGCCTGCCGGGCCATGGAGACGACGCCGGTGACCTGGACGCGGGTGAGCTGGAGGTCGGCGCCGACGGCGGACAGGGTCTCCTCTTCCGAGACGCTGAGCCGCCCGTCGGTGAGGGCGATCTCGGCGGCGGCGCGCAGGATGCTCTCGCGCGCCTCGGGGGCGAGTGCGCCGGCGGTGCGGGCCATCTCGACACGGACCTCGTCGAAGGGGCGGGCGAGGTCGCCGTTCAGGGCGGCGTCGTCGTAGCCGGCCACGCCCGCCTGCTGGACGACGGCCACGGCGCGGGAGCGCGAGGACGGGTCGGTGTAGTCGCCGGCGCGCAGCACCTGGGCGATGGCCATGCGCAGGAGCATCGCGGGCATCTGCGCGAGCTGGGCGGTGGTCGGCGCGTCGAGGACGCCGGGCTCCCAGCGTCCCTTGCAGGTGCCGCATTCGACGAACTCGCCGCCGGTCTTGGTGAGCGGAATGACCGGGATGAAGAACAGGGTGAAGAAGTTGCGGCCCTGGCGGCGCTTGTACTCCCGGTCGCCGCCGCAGTTGGGGCAGTGGAAGACCCCTCTGGTCAGGGTGAAGAAGACCACGCGCCAGCCGAATATGATCAAGATCGTCACCTTTCTGGGTGGAGCGGCACATCGTAACGGGGCGGTGCACGGCATGGGGTGCGATCCGTCCCGGAACGGCTTCCCGGCCCCGAAGGCGTCTCCACGGACGGTCCGCGGTCGGCGGCACGGAAACCGCACGTCAACGGGACTTGAAGGATGGCGCGAACGGAACTCCATGCAGGAGGATGGGCGAAATGACCCATACACTCGGCGGTAACTAACCGGCCGGTCACCTTTCCCGCGAGGAGTGCCACACGATGCTCAACCTGTCCGTGCTGCTGGAGGACGCCGCCAGGGAGACGCCCGACCGCGAGGCGGTCGTGTTCGGCGATCTCCGGCTCTCCTACTCGTTCATCGACTCGGTCGCCAACCAGGTCGCGAACCTGCTGCGGTCGCGCGGCATCGGACCGGGCGACAAGGTGGCGCTGTCCAGCCCGAACCTGCCCTACTTCCCGATGGTCTACTTCGGGGCGCTCAAGGCGGGCGCGGTGGTCGTCCCGCTGAACGTGCTGCTCAAGCCGCGGGAGATCACCTACCACCTCGCCGACTCCGACGCCAAGGCGCTGTTCTGCTTCGAGGGGACGCCGGAGCTCCCGCTCGGCGAGATGGGCCACGCCGGGTTCGAGAAGGCCGAGGGCTGCGAGCACTTCTTCCTGCTGCCGGCGAACCCGGCGGCGACCGAGTCGCCGATCGAGGGGGCCGAGCTGTTCTGGGCCGCGCTGGCCGGGCAGCCGAGCACGTTCGACGCGGCGCTGACCGACCCGAACGACACCGCCGTCATCATCTACACCAGCGGGACGACGGGGCAGCCGAAGGGCGCCGAGCTGTCGCACGGCAACCTGCTGTCGAACGCCATGGTGAGCGACACGCTCTTCGAGCGGACGCTGCACGACACGTCGCTGGTGACGCTGCCGCTGTTCCACATCTTCGGGCAGACGTGCGTGATGAACGTCGGCTTCTACCGGCGGGCGACGCTCGTCCTGCAGCCCCGGTTCGAGGCGAAGCAGGCCATCGAGCTGATGGTCAAGGAGAAGGTGAACATCTTCGCGGGCGTCCCGACGATGTACTGGGGGCTGCTGACCGACGACACCTCCGACGAGGACATCGCGACGATCCGGGAGAACCTGCGGGTCGCGGTCTCGGGCGGTTCGGCGCTGCCGATGGAGGTCCTGAAGGGGGTCAAGAAGAAGTTCGACGTGGACGTCCTGGAGGGCTACGGCCTGTCGGAGACGTCGCCGGTGGCCTCGTTCAACCGCCCGGACCGCCCGGCCAAGCCCGGTTCGATCGGCCTGCCCGTCTGGGGCGTGGAGATGAAGCTCATCGACGACGAGTGGAAGGACGTCGAGGGCGAGGGGCCCGGCGAGATCGCCATCCGCGGGCACAACATCATGAAGGGCTACTACGACCGGCCCGAGGCGACCGCGGAGTCGATCCGGGACGGCTGGTTCCGCACCGGTGACGTGGCCCGCCGCGACGAGGAGGGCTACTACTACATCATCGACCGCTCCAAGGACATGATCATCCGGGGCGGGTACAACGTCTACCCGCGGGAGCTCGAAGAGGTCCTGATGACCCACCCGGACGTGTCGCTGGCCGCGGTCGTGGGCGTCGAGCACCCGTCGCACGGTGAGGAGATCAAGGCGTACGTGATCCGGACGCCGGGCTCCACCCTCACCGAGGACGAGCTGGTCGCGTGGGGCAAGGAGCAGTTCGCGAACTACAAGTACCCGCGGATCGTCGAGTTCCGCGACGAGCTGCCGATGACCGCCACCGGCAAGATCCTCAAGCGCGAGCTGCGCTGAGCCGCCGTGCCCGCGGGCCCGGGTTCCCGGCACGTGCCGGGGTCCCGGGCCCCGGCACGTGCGGAGCGGAGGTTCAGCGCGGGGTGAGGTCCTGCGTCCCGACGACGCGCAGCAGTTTCAGTGCCTCGTGGGACCGGCTGCCGGGCGCGGCCGTGTAGAGGACGACCTTCTGGTCGCGTTCGGGCACGACGAGGACGTCGCAGTGGACCTCGATCTCCCCGACGACCGGGTGCGTGAGCTTCTTGGTGCCGCTCCGGCGCACCGCGACCTGGTGGCGTGCCCAGAGCCGGCGGAACAGCTCGCTGCCCTCCGTCAGCTCGGCGATCAGGCCGTTCACGCCGGGATCGTCCGGGTAGCGGCCGAGGGCGGCGCGCAGGTCGGCGACGCTCAGCCGCGCGAACTGCTGGTTCTCGTCCTCGTCCGTCATGTGCTGCGAGCCGGGGCGCAGGAACAGGGAGCGCATCGGGTTGCGGTCGCGCGGCTCCAGCGCGGAGAAGTCGGTGATGAGCGCGGCCGCCATGGCGTTCCATGCGAGGACGTCGTACTTGGCGTCCAGCACGTACGCGGGAGTGTCGTCCAGGCGTTGCAGCAGGTGCAGGATGCCCGCGGGCACCTCCTGCGGCGGTCCCGGAGGTGGCGCCGGGGGCTCCCCCGCGAGGTTGAAGAGGTGGGCACGCTCGTCGTCGGTGAGCCTCAGCGCGCGCGCCATCGCGCCCAGGATCTGCCTGGACGGACGTGGCCCGCGTCCTTGTTCCAGCCGGATGTAGTAGTCCACCGACATCCCGGCCAGGCGCGCGACCTCTTCCCTCCGCAGTCCAGGCGTGCGGCGCCGGACACCCGCCTCCAGGCCCACGTCCGCGGGTTGGACGCGTGCGCGGCGCGAACGCAGGAACTCGGCCATTGCCTCCCTGTCCATGTGTCCCAGGATGGCCGAGCGGACCGCCCCGCGGCATTCCCAAGGGTGGTACCGCCGGTCCCAGCTTCCGGCGGTCTCTCCTCAAGGCCGCCGTGACCGAGCAGCCTTCCTGACATGACTGCACAGATCGCCCTGATCACAGGAGCCAACAAGGGAATCGGATTCGAGACGGCGCGGCTGCTGGGCCGTGAAGGCATGACCGTCCTCATCGGGGCGCGTTCGGCCGGCCTCGGGGAGGAGGCCGCCGCGGCGCTGGGCGGGGAGGGGATCGACGCCCGGTTCGTCCATCTCGACGTCACCGATCCCGCCACGATCGAGGCCGCGGCCAAGCGGATCGAGAGCGAGCACGGGCGCCTGGACGTCCTGGTCAACAATGCCGGAATCGCGCCTGCCGCCGGATGGGCCGCCCCGAGCGCCACCTCCGTCGAGACGATGCGCGAGGTGTACGAGACGAACGTGTTCGGCGTCGTCGCCGTGACCAACGCAATGCTGCCGCTCGTGCGCCGCTCCCCGGCCGGACGGATCGTCAACGTGTCGAGCGGGCTGGGCTCGCTCGCCGCGATGAGCGACCCGTCCGGTGAGTTCTTCCCGATGAACACGCTGGCCTACCCGTCGTCCAAGACGGCGGTGAACGCGCTCACGGTCGCCTATGCGAAGGATCTGGCCGACACCCCGATAAAGGTGAACGCAGCCGACCCGGGTTACTGCGCCACCGACATGAACGGGCACGCCGGGTCCCGGACGCCCGTCCAGGGCGCCACGGAGGTCTTCCTCCTGGCGACCCTGGACGACGACGGCCCGACCGGCGCGTTCCAGGGCGGCGGAGAGCAGCCGGGCCGGCCCCTGTCCTGGTGATCGCGGCCGGGTGGCCGGTCAGCTCGCGGAGGGCCGGTCAGATCGTGTAGGGCAGGTCAGATCGTGTAGGGCAGGTGCTTGATCCCGTTGATGAAGTTGGACTCCAGGCGGGCGGGTTCGCCGGACGCGCGGATCTCGGGCGTCCGGCGGAGCAGCTCGCGGAACATCACGGTGATCTCGCGCCTGGCCAGGTGCGCGCCGAGGCAGAAGTGCGGCCCCGGCCCGCCGAACCCGACGTGCGGGTTGGGGTCGCGCAGGATGTCGAACTTCTCCGGGTCGGTGAAGACCGTCTCGTCGCGGTTGGCCGACCAGTAGTACAGGACGAGCTTGTCGCCCTCCTTGATCTGGTGGTCGTTCAGCGTGGTGTCGCGGGTCGCGGTGCGCCGCATCCAGATCACCGGCGACACGTACCGGACGATCTCCTCGACGGCCCCGGGCATGCGGGCGTCGAAGTCCGCGGTGAGCAGCGCCCGCTGGTCGGGGTTGCGGGTGAGCAGGTCCAGGCCGTGCGCGATCGCGTTGCGGGTGGTCTCGTTCCCGGCGACGACCAGGAGGATGAAGAAGGAGCCGAGCTCCTGGTCGGTCAGGGACTCGCCGTCGATGTTGGCGTTGACCAGCGCGGAGGTCAGGTCGTCGGTGGGGTCGGCGCGGCGCTGCCTGCCGAGGTCCTCGACCAGGTTCTTGAGCGTCTCCCCGGCCCCGAGCAGCGCCATCGCCATCTGCTCGGCGTCGTTGGACGGGATGAACTCCGCGTCGTTGCCGGCGAGGATGACGTTCGTGGCGTCCAGGACCGTCTGGTACTGCTCCTCGGCGATCCCCATCATGTCGCAGATGATCTTCAGAGGCAGCCGGGCGGCGACGTCGGCGACGAAGTCGCCCGAGCCGCCGCCGGTGGCGATGCGCTCGACGATCTCCCCGGCGACGGCCTCGACCTTGTCCTCGAACCGCTGGATCATGCGCGGGGAGAACGCCCGGGACACGATCCGCCTGATCTTGGCGTGCCGCGGGTCGTCCATGCTGATCATCGAGCCGAAGAACTCGTGCATGTCGCCGGGCATGTCCGGGATGCTGATGGCGCCCTTGCCGGAGCAGAAGTCCTGCGGGCGGCGGGACGCCTCGATGATGTCGGCGTGCCGGGTCAGCGCGTAGTAGCCGGGCCCCTGCGGCATGATGACGATGTCGGGTTCCTCGAAGCGCACGAGCGCGGGATGCCAGCGCAGGGCCTTGAACGCCTCATGCCGGTACTCGTGCGGCTGCCGCCAGAATTCCCAGTCCGTCAGGTTGATGTCCTCGACCTTGAGCACGTACCCACCACCTCGTCGATCCGAACCTCGTTCGGTTTACAGGCACCCTCTCAAAGTAAAGCCACAAGTGCCCACTTTTCGACACGGTGACGACAGTCACACTAGCCGCCCCGGACCACCCCCCGGCCGACTCCGCGGCCGGACCGCGGGGTAGCGTGCGCCGCGAACCGAGGAGGCGGACATGAGCGACTTCACGACCGGATCGGTCAGCGCGAACGGGCTGGACTTCGGATACCTGGCGGCGGGCCCCGCGGACGGCCCCCTGGCGCTGCTCCTGCACGGCTTCCCGGACTCGCCGCACACCTGGCGGCACCTCATGCCCGGGCTCGCCGCCGCCGGGTACCGCGCCGTCGCCCCGTTCATGCGGGGGTACGCGCCCACGTCCGTCCCCGAGGACGGCACCTACCAGAGCGGTGCGCTCGCGGCCGACGCCATCGCCCTGCACGACGCCCTCGGCGGCGGGTCCGACGCCGTCATCGTCGGGCACGACTGGGGCGCCTTCGCCACCTACGGCGCCGCGAACGCCGCCCCGGACCGCTGGCGCAGGGTCGTCACCATGTCCGTCCCGCCCATCTCCGTGATGACCACCGCGTTCTTCGACTACGAGCAGCTCAAGCGCTCGTTCTACATCTTCGTGTTCCAGACGCCGCTGGCCGAGGCCGCACTGGACCGCGCGTTCGTCGAGGGGCTCTGGCGCGACTGGTCCCCCGGCGACGACCGCGACCGGTCACCGGACGTGGACCATGTCATGGACTGCCTGGCCGCCCCGGACAACGTCGCGGCGGCGATCGGGTACTACCGCGCCATGCTCGACCCGTCCCGGCTCGTCGAGCGTTTCGCGGCCGAGCAGGAGGCGACGACCAGGGTCGGCGAACTGCCCGTCCTGTACCTGCACGGGGCCGACGACGGCTGCCTGGGCGCGGACGTGGTCGCCCCCGGCGGGGACCTCGGCGCCGTCGAGGCCGCTCTGCCGCCGGGCTCGCAGGCCCATCTCGTCCCGGGCGCTGGTCACTTCCTCCAGTTGGACCGCCCCGAAGACGTGAACACCCGCATCCTCGACTGGCTGGCGTAGCCTCCGGACGGGGTCGCGCCCGTCAGGTGGGGTCACCGAAGAGCGGCACGTCGGACGGCTCCAGATCCCTCCGGACCCGGACGAAGCGAACCGCGTGCCGCCAGCGGCCCTGCTCGACGGCGGCGTCCGCGCTCATCTCCACGACGATCTCCGGCTCCGTCCGCAGGTACCGGATCGGCGGATGCGCCCCGTACGGGCCGCCCGCGAACCCGGCGGGCAGTTCCGCCGGCCACGGATGGCCGGGCCCGGCGTGCCGCAGAAGGTCGGCCAGCGACGTGCGGGCGGCGGGCGGGAGCGGCGTCGTCCGCGCGACGACCCGGAGCCGCCCGCCGGTGTCGTAGCGGCCGAGGATCAGCGTCTCGGGAGCCTGCCGGGTGCCGGTCACCCCGCCGATGATCGCCTCCACGGTGATGCGGCGCTTCACCTTCCGCCAGCCGCGCCGGCCCTCCAGGTAGGGGCCGTCGGCGTCCTTGACCACGAGGCCCTCGACGCCCCGGGCGGCGAAGGCGTCGAACCAGAGCGCCGCCTCCTCGGCGTCGGCCGTCTGCGGGGTGACGACGACGCGCGCGTGCGGCGGGGCGGCGCCGAGCAACGCCTCCAGGACGGTGCGGCGCTCCCGCAGCGGGCGCGGACGCAGGTCCACGCCATCGGATTCGAGGACGTCGAACACGACGTAGTGGCAGGGTTCGGTCCGCGCGAGCTCGGCCCGGCGGCGTCCGGCGACGTGGCGGCGCTGCAGCGCGCCGAAGTCGAGGCTCCCGTCGGCGGCCCAGCGGACGATCTCACCGTCGACGACCGTGCCCGGCGCGAGCTGCTCCGCGACGGCCGCGACGATCTCGGGGAACGCCTCGTTGAAGCGGGTGCGGCGGCGGGACGACAGGTGGACGGCGCCGTCCTCGGCCACGCGGGCGAGCGCGCGGAACCCGTCGAACTTGGGCTCGTAGCGGCAGCCGCCCGGGCATGACTGCGGCGGCGGGATCTGGTCGATCGTCGCGGCCAGCATCGGCTTCAGCGGGGACCGGATGTGCATGGCTCGCGCCCCCCGAACTCGGCGGTCCTGATGACCGCCTACCCCGCCCGGCCTGCGCCGATAGGCCGCCGGACGAATGTTGACCAGCGGTTGCACCGTCCGGGGCGGCTCGGGAGCCGCCGGGTCACGGTGCCGGGCCGGACGTGCCGGACGGCGGCCGGCCGGAAAGGCGACGAGCCGGCCGGAGTGTCCGGTCGGCTCGTCCTGGTTCAGCGGATGGTCGTGGGCGTCACGAATTCCAGTCGGGACGGAGCGGCATGTTGCTCGTGCCGTCGTCGTGCAGCTTGACGCCGAGCGTCTGGTGCAGCTGGATCCAGTTCTGGTCGAAGCCGAGCACGCAGCCGGCCATGTAGACGCGCCACACCCGGGCGGTGCCCTCGCCGACCTCGGCGACGGCCTCGTCCCAGTGCTCGTCGAGGTTCTCGCACCAGGCGGTGAGCGTGCGGGCGTAGTGCTCGCGCAGGTTCTCCTGGTGGCGGATCTCGAAGCCCGCGTCGTTCATCTGGCACTGGACGTAGCCGGGGCCCTCCAGCTCACCGTCCGGGAACACGTAGCGGTTGATGAAGCCGTTCTCCTTGCGGGACGGCGCGATGTTGTCGGGGCGGGTGATGGTGTGGTTCAGCAGGCGCCCGCCCTTCTTCAGCTTCCCGTGCAGGAACGAGAAGTAGGCGGGCAGGTTGGCCTTGCCGATGTGCTCGGTGAGGCCGATGGAGCTGATCGCGTCGAAGCCTGACTCGGTGACGTCCCGGTAGTCCATGTGCCGGACCTCCGCGAGGTCCGACAGGCCGCGGTCCGCGATGGCCTTCTGCGCCCACTCGGCCTGCTGCTTGGACAGCGTGACGCCGAGCGCCCGGACGCCGTACTCCTTCGCGGCGTGCATCACCATGCCGCCCCAGCCGCAGCCCACGTCCAGCAGGCGCATGCCCGGCTTCAGGGCGATCTTCTTGGCGACCAGGTCGTGCTTGAAGAACTGCGCTTCCTCCAGCGTGGCGTCCTCCGTGGGGTAACACGCGCACGTGTAGGCCATGGAGGGGCCGAGCACCCACTCGTAGAACGTGTTGGACACGTCGTAGTGGTGCGAGATCGCCTTCGCGTCCCGGCGCTTGGAGTGCCGCAGCCACGAGGGGATGCGGCTGAACGGCGCCTCTTGCGGCGGCGGGTCGAGCCGGCGGGAGACCGCGGCGCGGAGCAGCGGATCGCCGAGCACGCCGCCGAGGATCCGCGCCTTGTCGCGCGGCGTCACCTCGTTGAACACCTGCTGCATCGTGCGCAGCGCCGTGATCATTTCGCCGCTGACGTCGATCATGCCGGTGACGTAGGCGCGTGCCAGGCCCAGGGCGCCCGGCGAGTGCAGCAGATACGACACCGCGTACGGCGAGCGGATGTCGAACCGGATGTCGGCGCCGGGCACACCTGCCCGGGAACCGTCGTACGCCGTGAACTCCACTGGCGCCTCAGCCCCGGCGAGCCGCTCGAAGACCCTCGCCAGCGTCATGGTGATCCCTCCTGTCTCTCCGCCCGGCCGGGTCCGGGATGACCGGCGGCCGTCCGGGCACTCCCCCGAACCTGCGGACGCCTGGTCAGCGTCCGCGCACGCACTTGTCGTACAGGTCAAGCAGGCGCTCGCCGGGGTCGTAGCTCCCCTTGAGCCGCCGGTAGGTCTCCCCGTCGTAGTAGCGCCAGAACTCTTCCCTGCCGTAAAAGGCAGTCGAATAGAGGGACTTGTGCCCGTCAAGGGCCGCGACCTTACGTTCGATGAGCCGGTTGTGGTACTCGGGGATCTGCCCGGGTGGAAGCCGGACCGTCCCCCAGAAGCCGACGTTCACGTACGGGCGGCCCACCTCCAGCGGGTACAGGGGCCACCGCTCCTTCGCGCGCAGCGGGCACAGCCAGATCGGGCTCATCCCGACCTTGTCGTGGAAGAACTCCAGGAATTCGGGGAGCCGCTCGGCGGGCACCTCGATGTCCTGGATGACGTCCTCGCGGGGCCGCAGCCCACGCCACCGGTCGGCCCGCGCGACGAAGTGGTACCGCCGGTCGTAGGCGACGAGCTTCCGGTACACGTCCGACCGCTTGTACCTGTCGGGCCACAGCCGCCGGACGGCCGGGTTCTGGACGCCGAAGGCGCCGGAGCACCAGAACCAGTCGGTGTCCCAGCGCCAGATGTAGTCGCGGATCGTCAGGAAGTCGACCGACCGCTCCTGGATCGACCGGTAGTAGATCCCCTGGCCGGTGTAGTCGGACGTGTACGGTGCCGAGTCGGTGAAGTAGCCCAGCGTGATGTACTGCTCGTCCGCGCCGAAGACCGTGCCGTCCATGAAGTCGACGGCCTCGCCCTCGAACCGCCCTGACTCGGTGATCTCCGCCATCACCCTGGACAGCTCGGCCGCGTCGCCGAACCGCAGATGCCGCAGCCGGACGTACGGGTCGACCCGCCTCAGCTCGATCTTCAGCCGCAGCGAGTAGCCGAGCGTGCCGTAGGAGTTGGGGAACCCGTAGAACAGGTCGGCGTGCTCGTTGTCCCGGGTCGCGGTGACGACCCGCCCGTCGCCGGTCAGGACCTCCATCTCCAGGACCGCCTCGTGCGGCAGCCCGTCCCGGAAGGAGCTCGACTCGATGCCGAGGCCCGTCACGGCGCCGCCGAGCGTGATCGTCTTCAGCTGCGGGACGACCGTCGGCATCAGCCCGTGCGGGAGCGTCGCGTCGACGAGGTCCTCGTACGTCGTCATGCCCTGGACCTGCGCGGTCCGCTCCTCGGCGTCGACGCTCAGCACCTTGTCGAACCCGGACACGTCCAGCCCGGGCGCGTCCGAGGGGTCGCGCCACCGGAACAGGTTCGAGGTCCGCTTCGCCAGCCGCACCGGCGTGCCCGCCGGGATCGCCTCGTAGGACCTCTTGAGCTCCTCCACCGCCCGCTGGTGATCGCCCCTGACCACAAGTTCCGTCATCTGCCCCTCCCGGAGACACAGTTAATCGATCATCCCATGCAGGGTCCACATGATTTGGACGTTAGGGGAGTCACAGGCAGAGAGCGGAATAACTCCTCGGGCACGTACATCGGCGTCTTTTCATCTCCTGGAGGCGACGGAACCGCAACTGGGCGACCACGTCAACATCTCCCCCGCCCCCCACACCTACAAACACGCCCCCGCGCCGGACCACAGTCACGACACCACCCGCGCCCCACGCCGCGCTCGCGCTCACGACACCGGCCGCGCCACGTACACGGGCCAGGCGGGCGAGCCAACGAAGGTTCGCGCGCAATGACTTCACCCGCGGAACATCACGCCCAGCGGAAGATGTGGCCGGTCAACACGTATCCGGCCACTGCAGCCGACCGCCCCCACGCCACGCTCGTGCTCACGGTAATGACCGCGCCACCTCAAGGGGTCGGGCAGGCGACGGTCGGGCGTGGTCACTTCACCAGGCGGAGGATCCACGGGTAGCGGAACGTGTTGCCGGACAGGGCGTAGACGGCCGCCACGGCCGACAGGACCCACGCCACGGCGTAGACGATTCCGCCGATGCCGAAGGTGACGATGGTGAGCAGGAGGAGCGTCAACTGGAAGTTCACGGCCTCGGCCGCCTGGCGCCGGACGTACTCGGACCGCTTGCCGCTCAGCAGCATCAGCACCAGTGGCCCAACGAACAGGGTCGGTACGGCTACGGCGTGCGCGGCCGAGGCGAGCATGCGGTCCTCGCCGGTGGGGGACTCCCCGTCCCAGGCGACGGCCTTGCGTCCCGGCTGCGGTGCGGGGAGCAGATCGTGGGTGAGCCCGCCGAGGTCGTTGCGGGTCTTCGCCGTCATCGCCAGGTGCGTGCGCAGGTCGAATTCCTCGTGGTCGATCCGGCCTTCCGCGTACGCGTCCTGCAGGCGCTCGATGACCGATTCGCGTTCGGCGTCCGAGACCCTCAGATCCCCCACCGCGTAGCTACTGTTCATACCTTTCATGCTCCGCGACGTGGTGCCGTGGGGCATCAGGGAAGACCCTGACCGTCCCCTGATTCGAGTTCCCGGTATTCCTTTCCGGGGGTCAGCTTCCCGCCGAACAGCTCGGTGACGGTCACGAACACGTAGCCCTTGGCGGCCAGCTTGTCGATGATCTCCGGAACGGCCCGCACGGTCGTCGGGTGGATGTCGTGCAGCAGCACGATGCTGCCGGGTTTCGCCTGCTTGAGGACCCGGCGCTCGATGTCGTCGCTCTCGCGGTGCCGCCAGTCGAACGGGTCGACCGTCCACAGCACCTGCGCCATGCCCATGCGCCGAGTGATGCGGGCCAGGCGTTCGGACGTCGACCCGTAGGGCGGCCGCAGCAGTTTGGACGTGACCCCGGACGCGTTCCGAATCGCGTCCTGCGTCCGGGTCAGCTCCGAGACGATCGTCTTCTTGGACGCCCTGCCCAGGTCGGCGTGCGTGTAGCTGTGGTCGGCGATCTCGTGCCCGGCCGCGTGCTCGCGCCGCACGAGGTCGGGATGCTCGGCGACGTTCTCGCCCACCAGGAAGAACGTCGCCTTGACGTTGCGGGAGGCGAGGATGTCGAGCAGTTCGCCGGTGCTCTCCGCCGGGCCGTCGTCGAACGTGAGCGCCAGGCACTTCACCCGCGTGCAGTCGGGCGGCGGAGGCTTCGGCTTGGGCTTCGGCACCTCGCTCCTACGCTCGGGGGCCTTGTCCTTCGCCGCGGTGAGCCGCACCGGTCCGTCGTCCGGGGCCAGTGTGCTCAGCCATCCGCATACCGCCGCCACGAGCACGGCGGCGGCCGCCCGCCGGACCACGCCTATCAACACACGCCCCCCGCTGCTGATCCCCCGAGGGCCGACAGTCTAGGGCGCGGCGCCCCGCCGGACGGGGATGCCGCCGCTGTGTCGGGAACCGCGGGTCCCGCCGAGCCGTTATCGTCGTAGACCGCACCGACCCCGGAAGAGGTCCGGGGGCCGCACCAGACGACGGGACAGGCATGAGGTTCCGGGATCGATTCGGGCTCCGCAAGAACCGCGGGTCCTCGGTCACGAGGCTCGACCGCGAGGCCACCGACTCCGACATCGAGGCGCTGATCGCCTTCGCCCGCAGCCGCCGCGGCGTGGAGTTCTTCGTCGAGCCGGAGACGTTCGCCACCGACACCACGGCCGTCGCCGTGGCCCACGACGGCGAGTGGACCCGCCGCCGCGTGGGCTCCCCCAAGGTCATCGGCAAGGTCGCCCGCGACCTGAAACTCCCCATCTACGACGTCCAGATCGTCGGCTACCCGGCCCGCATGCGCGCCTGGAACGCCCGCAACCCGGACCGCCGAATAGACCCCGGCGGGCCACCACCTTCCCCGTCGCCGAGCCCGTGCCGACGAAGCCGCCACCCGGGACATGCAACCAGCAGCCACGCAAGCCGAGACCACAATGCTCAGGTCTCAACACGCGGCCTGGTCGCGGGTGGTGGGTCAGCCGGCTTCTCGTTCCTCCCCATAGGCGGCGGCCAGTTGGTCGGGGGTCGTGTGCAGGCGGACCTTCGAGGGTGGGATGCCGGCGTTGATGATTTCGCGGAGGAGGATGGCCATCGAGTAGGCGGGGTCGGTGTCCAGCGCTCTTTCGAGGGCGACGTTGGCCAGGCCGCCGTCGCCCGCGGAGTAGGCGGCGAAGGCCAGGAGGGACGCGGGCGCGGGGACGTAGGGGGCTTCGACACGGCGCAGGACGTCGCGCCAGAAGGCGATGTCGGCGGCGGGGGCGTCCTCGTCGATGCGGATCCATGCCTCGTCGCGGATGCGCAGGTCGGTGAGGAGGATGCCGAGGCGGGCCACCTCGTCGTCGGTCGGGGCGGCGCCGGAGCGGGTGCCGGTGCGGGCGAGGAGGGCGAGGACGAAGGCGAGGCCCTCGCCCGGGGCGGGGCCGGGGCGTCTCTCGGCGCGTTCGGTCGCGTCGCGCATGGCGGCGCGGGCGGGGCCGTCGAGCGGCTGGACGGAGCGGACGAGTTCGGAGCGGTCCGCGAGGGCGACGTGGCCGGCGTACGTCGCCTGCGCGGCGAGGGCGCTGGCGGATATGTCGTACGGGGTCCCTTCGGCCGGGCAGCAGTCGTCGTCGCAGGTGAGCGACCACCAGCGGCCGTCGGCGACCCGGATCGCCTCGGCGGCGGGGACGCCCGCGGCCTCCAGCGCGGCCCGCATCGCGGACGCCGACTCGCCGACCTCCCCCGGCGGCCCGTAGCCGAGGACGAGGGACCGGGCGAAGCCGTTGCCGGCGAGGAGGGCCGCCACCTTCCCCGCGGCGCCGGCCGACGGTAAATCGAGCCTGATGGCGCAGGTGCCGTGGGCGCGTCCTTCGAAGCCGATCACGACGAGGCTCCGCGAGGGATGGAAGCCCAGCAGGTAGGGGACGGCCGCGATCGCGTCCTGTGCCGATCGGATCACCAAGGGTGTCATGTCGTCGAGGTTCGCAGCGCGGCGGTTCCGGGGCCACGGGGAACGCGAACTGTGGATAACTCCGGGGCGGACGCGGGTGTCCGCCGCGGACGGTAGCGTTGGGCGACGTGCCCGCCCCTGATCTGCTGACCGCCGGCGAAACCAAGATTCCGGACACGGCGTCCCTTCTCGCCGCGGCCGTCGCGTCCATCGGGGGCGCCGAGCGCCCCGGCCAGGTGGAGATGGCCCGCGCGGTGGAGGACGCGATCGAGTCCGGGGAGCATGTCGCCGCGCAGGCGGGCACCGGCACCGGGAAGTCGCTGGCCTACCTGGTCCCCGCGATCCGGCACGCGGTGGAGAAGCAGACGACGGTGGTCGTGTCGACGGCGACCATCGCGCTGCAGCGCCAGCTCGTCGACCGCGATCTGCCGCGCCTCGCGGAGAGCCTCGGGCCGCTGCTCGGCACGGAGCTCAAGTTCGCGATCCTGAAGGGGCGCCGCAACTACCTGTGCCTGCACCGGGTGCAGACGGGCGTGCCGGAGGAGGACGAGGGCCCGAGCCTGTTCGATCCGCAGCAGCTCTCCTCGCTCGGACGGCAGGTGAAGCGGCTCAACGAGTGGGCCGAGGAGACCGGCACCGGCGACCGGGACGAGCTGGTGCCGGGCGTGAGCGAGCAGGCGTGGCGGCAGGTGGCCGTCACCGCGAAGGAGTGCCTGGGCGCCCAGCGCTGCCCGCACGGCACCGAGTGCTTCGCCGAGCTGGCGCGGGCGGAGGCGGGCGAGGCGCACATCGTGGTCACCAACCACGCGCTGCTGGCGATCGACGCGCTGGAGGAGTTCCAGGTCCTGCCCGAGCACGACGTGGTGATCGTGGACGAGGCGCACGAACTGGTCGACCGGGTCACGTCGGTCGCCACCGGTGACCTGAGCGCCGCCGCGGTCGAGATGACGGCCCGCCGATGCGGGCGGCTCATCGAGGAGTCCACCGCCGACCGCCTGAAGGAGTCCGCGGAAGGTCTCGGCCTACTTCTGGAGGACCTGCCCACCGGACGTATGGACGTCCTCCCTCCGGCCCTGGGCAACACCCTCGCCGTCGTCCGGGACGCCGCGCACGCCTGCATCAGCGCGCTCGGCCCCGAGAAGAAGGACTCCGACCCAGGCGATATGGCCGCGCGCAAGGCCGCACGGTCGTCGCTCGAAGAGCTGCATGAGACGGCCGTACGCACCCTGGAGGCGTTCCAGCCCGAGATGGCCGAGCGCTTCGACGTGGTGTGGCTGGAGAAGCCGTTCGTCCAGGACGGGCGGCCGAAGCGTCCACCGGCGTTGCACGTCGCGCCGATCGGGGTCGGCGGCCTCCTGCGCACCACGCTGTTCGAGCGGCGCACCGCGATCCTGACGTCGGCGACGCTGACGCTGGGCGGGTCGTTCGAGCCGCTCGCCCGGCAGTGGGGCCTGCCGCCGCTGAACGAGAAGGGCGCCGGGCGGGACGCGCTGACGGCGGCCGAGGGGCTCGCCCGCACGGCGACCGAGAAGGGCGAGGCGAAAGGCGAGGCGTCCGAGGTCGTGTGGTCCGGGCTCGACGTCGGCTCTCCGTTCGACCACCCGAAGGCGGGCATCCTGTACGTCGCGCGGCACCTGCCGCAGCCGGGACGGGACGGCCTCGCCGACGCCTACCTGACGGAGATCACCGAGCTGATCGAGGCGGCCGGCGGCCGGACCCTCGGTCTGTTCTCCTCGATGCGGGCCGCGCGGCAGGCCGCCGACGAGCTGAGGGACCACCTGTCCCACCCGCTGCTGTGCCAGGGCGACGACTCCACTTCCCTGCTGGTCAAGCAGTTCGCCGAGGACGAGCGGACCTGCCTGTTCGGCACCCTGTCGCTCTGGCAGGGCGTGGACGTCCCCGGCCCCTCGCTGCAGCTCGTCATCATGGACCGCATCCCGTTCCCCCGCCCGGACGACCCGGTGTCCTCGGCGCGGTCACGGGCCGTGGCGGCGCGCGGCGGCAACGGCTTCATGGCGGTCGCCGCGACGCACGCGGCGCTGCTGCTCGCCCAGGGCGCCGGGCGCCTGCTGCGTTCGATGGACGACCGGGGCGTCGTCGCCGTCCTCGACCCGCGCCTGGCCACGGCGCGCTACGGCGGCTTCCTGAAGAACTCGCTGCCGCCGTTCTGGGCGACGACCGACCCGGGCGTCGTCCGCGGCGCCCTCCGCCGCCTCGACGACGCCGCCACGACCGCCTCCTAGCGGTCCGCCACCAGAGGCGGACGCGGCCGCGGCGGCGCCCCGGGGGTCAGCGGCGGTAGGAGTGGAGGAACTCCCCGATGCGGCCCACGGCCTCCTCCAGGTCGTCGGCGTACTGGAGCGTGACGACGCGGAAGTGGTCGGTGGCCGGCCAGTTGAAGCCGGTCCCCTGGACGACCAGGAGCTTCTGCCGTTCGAGGAGGTCGAGGGCGAAGCGCATGTCGTCCTCGATCGGGTACATCTCCGGGTCGAGGCGCGGGAAGACGTACACGGCGCCCTGGGGTCTGACGCAGCTGACACCCGGCAGGTCGTTCAGCAGCTTCCAGGCGCGGTCGCGCTGCTCGCCGAGGCGGCCGGTCGGCAGGACGAGGTCGTCGATGCTCTGGTAGCCGCCGAGCGCGGCCTGGATGGCGTGCTGCCCGGGGACGTTCGGGCAGAGCCGCATATTGGCGAGGATGTCGAGGCCCTCGATGTAGGACTCGGCGTGCTCCTTCGGCCCGGACAGCACGACCCAGCCGGAGCGGAACCCCGCGACCCGGTAGTTCTTGGACAGGCCGCCGAAGGTGAGGCACAGCAGGTCCGGGGCCAGGGACGCGATCGGGACGTGCTCGGCGCCGTCGTAGAGGATCCGGTCGTAGATCTCGTCGGCGAAGACCATGAGGTTGCGGCGGCGGGCGACCTCGACGATGCGCGACAGCACCTCCCGCGAGTACACGGCGCCGGTCGGGTTGTTCGGGTTGATGATGACGATGGCCCGGGTCCGGTCGCCGATCTTCGACTCGATGTCGTCGAGGGAGGGCTGCCAGCCGTCGTCCTCGTCGCACAGGTAGTGGACGGGCGTCCCGCCGCAGAGCGACACCGACGCCGTCCACAGCGGGTAGTCGGGCGTGGGGATCAGCACCTCGTCGCCGTCGTTGAGCAGCGCCTGCAGCGTCATCACGATCAGCTCGGACACGCCGTTGCCGAGGTAGACGTCCTCGACGTCGATGCCGCAGACGCCGTTGTCCTCGAAGCGCTGCACGATGGCGCGGCGGGCGGGCAGAATCCCCTTGGAGTCGCTGTAGCCGTGCGCCTCCGGCAGGTTGCGGATCATGTCCTGGAGGAGTTCGGGCGGGGCCTCGAACCCGAACGGGGCGGGATTGCCGATGTGGAGCTTGAGGACGTTGTTGCCCTCGGCCTCCAGCTGCTTGGCGCGCTTGAGCACCGGACCGCGGATGTCGTAGCAGACGTTGGTGAGCTTCCCCGATTGATTGACCTGCATGGACTCACCCTACAGACGCGCGGCCCCGCGAACGTGGAAGCAGTGGCCAAGACCCGTCCCCTCCCGCGCCGGGGCGAGGGGACGGGTCCGGCGGCGTCACGGCGCGGAGATCGCGGACAGGATCGCCAGGCGCGCCGCGCGCCGCGCCGGCCGGATCGCGGCGAGCGCACCCGCCACCGCACCGACCAGCGCGATCACGACGAGCTGGGCGACGGGCGGGGCGAAGGGGTTGCCGAGCGCTCCGCCGAGGCCCCAGCCGAGGAACAGGCCGAGCCCGAGCCCGCCGGCCGTGCCGAACAGCGCGACGATCACCGACTCCCAGCGGACCATCGACCGGATCTGCGGGCGGGTCGCTCCGACGGCCCGCAGCAGCCCGAGTTCGCGTGTCCGCTCGTGGACGGCGAGCGACAGCGTGTTCGCGATGCCCATCAGCGCGATCACGATGGCGAGGATGAGCAGCCCGTACACGACGGTGATGAACCCCTGCTGCTCCTCGGTCTGGGACGCGACATAGTCGTCCCTTGACTGCACCTCAGGCGCGCCGTACTGCTTGCCCAGGTCGGTGAGCGCGCGCGCCGCCACGGCCGTGGACGCCCCAGGCACCAACTCGACGAACGCCCGGTTGTCGAGCGGCTGCCTGGTGTGCGCGTCCCATTCTGTGCGCGGCACCAGGTAGTCACCGGTCAGATCGGTCTTCTCATAGACGGCACCGACGGTGAGGCGCTGCGCGGCACCGTCCGCGAACGTGACGTCCACCTGGGAACCGGTGCTCCAGCCCTTCTCCTCGGCGACGGTCTTCGACACCGCGAACGTGCCGGCGTCCGACAGCACGCCCTGGTCGACCCCCAGGTCGAGGACGCGCCCCAGTGCGGACGGGTCGGCCACGCTGACCACCGACGGGTCGCCGTCCACCCGCAGGTTGCCGCTGCCGACCCCGGCGACCGCGCTGACCTGCGGCAGCTTTGCGGCGTCCTGGACGAGCCGGGTGCTGAACCCGCCGGTCTCGTTGTTGCCCGCGTTGACGACGAGCGGACCCTTGAACGACCCGGCGACGCTGCTCTCCAGCGACGCGCCCAGCGACCCGATGAACACCGTCATCAGCGTGACGACCCCCACGCCGATCATCAGCGCGGCCGCCGCCCCGGCCGTGCGGTGCGGGCTGCGGGACGCGTTGCCGCGCGCCAGTGCGCCGGGAATGCCCCGCAGCCGCGCCGCGGGCCCGCCGACGACCGACGCCACCGGCCGGGCGGCGACGGGGCCGAGCACGACCATCGCGACGACGGCCAGCAGCGCACCCGCCGCGGCCGGTGTCATCCGCTCGGCGACGCCGCCGAACACGACGGTGCCGGCCGCGACCGCGGCGAGCACGCCGCCGACGATGACGCGGGTGGGGGACGGGCGGTGCGCCTCCGCCGCGACCTCGCGCAGCGCGGCCAGCGGCGCCACCCGGGACGCCTTCACCGCGGGACCGAGCGCCGCGATCAGCGTGACCAGCAGCCCGACCGGCACGGCGATCAGCAGGGTGGTCGCCGACACCGTGAGGCCCTCCATGGCGATGCCGATCCGGAACGCGGTGAACATCTGCCTGAGCAGCTCGGCGAACCCCATCCCGCCGGCGAGCCCGGCGAGGGTGGCGGCGCCGCCGATCACCAGGGCCTCGAAGCCGACGATCGTGACGACCTGCCGGCGCCCGGCGCCGAGGGCGCGCAGCAGCGCCGACTCGCGGGTCCGCTGCGCCATCGTGATCGCGAACGTGTTGTGGATGCTGAACGCCGCGACGAGCAGCGCCACCGCCCCGAACGCGCCGAGCACGGTGCGGAAGACGTTGAGGAAGCCGCTCTCGACCTCGCTCATCCCCTCCTCGACCTGCGCCTCGGTCGTGATCGCCTCCGCCCCGGACGGCAGGACGGCCTGCACCCGCGACGCCAGCTCGTCCGCGCCGACGCCGTCGGCCGCCCTGATGGAGACGCCGCTGATGCGGTCGCGCGACTTCGCGACGTGCTCGCGGGCGCCGTCGAGCGTGAACGCCGTGAACGACGTCTCGCCGAACGCCTCCTCGGCACCGAACATGCTGATGCCCACGACCGTCACGGGAACCCGGTCGGGGGTGAGCACCGCCGTCCGGTCACCGACGGCCAGGCCGCCCTCGTCGGCGAACATCCTGTTGATGACGACCTCGTCCGGCGCGCGGGGCGCCCTGCCCTCTGCGAGCCGGTAGGGGTTGAGCTTCGGGTCGGTCATCCAGTTGCCGGCCGTCCGGGGGCCGCGTGACTGGATCGTGGCGCCGTCCTTGGCGAGCAGCTGCCCCGAGCCCTCGATGACCGGTTCGGCGTTCGCGACGCCGTCCACCTGCCGCACCCTGTCGAGGACGGCCGCGTCGATCTGCCCACGGGACCCCCACGGCTGGTCGCTGACCCGGGTGGAGCTCCGCACGCTGACGTCGGTCTTGCCGTAGGCGTTGGCGTAGTAGCCGTCGATGCTGCCTGCGAGAGTGTCACCCAGCACAAGCGTCCCGGTCAGGAACGTCACGCCGAGGAAGACCGCCGTCAGGGAGCCGGCCATCCGGCGCTTGCGTCCCCACAGTTCTTTGAAGACGAGCCGGATCATCGGTGGTCCCCCAGCCCTCGCATGCGGTCCAGCACCCGGTCGGGCGTGGGGGCGTCCATGACGTCGACGACGCGGCCGTCGGCGAGGAACACCACCGAGTCGGCGTGTCCCGCGGCGACCGGGTCGTGGGTGACCATCGCGACCGTCTGGCCGAGGTCGTCCACGGCGTGCCGGAACAGGCTCAGCACCTCCCCGCCGGTGCGGGAGTCGAGGTTGCCGGTCGGCTCGTCCGCGAACACGATCTGCGGGCGGGTGACGAGCGCCCGCGCCAGCGCCACCCGCTGCTGCTGCCCGCCGGACATCTCCGCCGGACGGTGCGCGAGCCGGTCGCCCAGCCTCAGCACGCGGACGACCGTGTCCAGCCACTCCCGGTCGGGCGCCGCGCCGGCCAGCGTCATCGGCAGGACGATGTTGTCGTGCGCGGTCAGCGTCGGGAGCAGGTTGAACGCCTGGAACACGAACCCGATCCGCTCGCGCCGGAGCCGGGTGAGGCGCCGGTCCGACAGCACCCCGAGTTCCTGGTCGCCGACGTAGACCTTGCCGGACGTCGCGTCCTCCAGGCCCGCCACGCAGTGCATCAGCGTGGACTTCCCGGCGCCGGACGGACCCATGATCGCGGTGAACCGGCCCGCGGGGAGCACCACGCTGACGTCGTCCAGCGCGCGCACCGCCATGTCACCGGACCCGTACACCTTGGTGAGATGGACCGTGCGTGCGCCGCCGTTCACGGTGGCCTGGCCCTCGTTGCTCGCCGGTCTTGCTTCTGCTGCGTTTCCCATGCCGCGGATCGTCGCGGCACGAACCGGCATCCGTCATCGGGCGAGGAGAGACACCGCGGCTGCTCCCGCTGCGGCATGCCGGGCCCCTCGTCTACGCCCGCCGGTTGACACGCGACCGCCGGTGAAGCCGATCCGAAGACGTCCTGAAGGCCCCGGCGGCTTCACTGAAGGCAGTGAAACCTCACGGGCCCGACTCCCGGAGCCGAGCCGGAAAGGACCATGACATGGCGGTTACGGCGAGCACGCCACGCCTCCTGCGGAAAAGGGTGCCGGCCTTCGTCGCCGCCCTCGCCGTCCTGTTCTCCGTCTCCTCGGTCACCGCTGCGGCGGCGCAGGCGGCGGAGACGAAAGGCGAGGGGCGCCCGAGCACGGCCGGCGCCGAAGCAAGGGCCTGGATCCCGCAGGTGATTCCGATCTCCAGCCCCGAGCGGGTGTGGCGAGATGTGAACGGGACAGAACGCCGCAATCTGCTCTGGAACTGCCCGAGCGGGTGGGCATGCGTCGCAGCCGGCGAGGGCGACGGCCAGCACACCGTGTACTGGCTCTACTACTGCAGCCAGCGCAGCCTCACCAACTTCATCGACGCCGGTGCCGTCGTCAACAACCAGACCGGCGGCGCAACGGTCCGCCTGAAGAGGCAGGACGGGAGCGTCAAGGAGGAGATCGCGGCGAGGAGCGGTGTGATCGTGGGCGTCGACTGGCGCCCGATCTGGTACATCGACCCGTGCTGACGTAGCTCCCACCTTCCGCCACATGTCGAGGGCGGCACCCGCCGGGTGCCGCCCTCGCTGCTCGCTTCCGGTCCCGGCCAGGCCACGGACGGACCGACGGCCACGGCCACGGCGGTAGTGGACTCGTGGTCCAACTGTGACGCGGCCAACATACATGCAGGCTTGATTGCTTGTATGTGTGCTCGTACCGTCGGAGGCGTGTCAGTAAGCAGTCGCCGACGTCATGGGCGCGGTTCGTCCAGCCGCCGCACGCAGGAGGAACGCCGGTCCCGCACGCAGGCCAGGCTCCTGGAGGCCACCATGGAGTGCCTGGTGGACCTCGGCTGGTCCGGGACGTCCACCACGGAGGTCGCCCGCCGCGCGGGCGTGTCCCGCGGGGCGCAGCAGCACCACTACCCGACCAAGATGGTGCTCGTCGCGGCCGCGCTCGAACATCTGCTGGAGGCGCAGCGGCTGGCGTACGAGACCGCGTTCGCGGTGCTGCCGGCCGAGCGCCGCAACGTCTCCGGCGCGCTCGACCTGCTCTGGGAGGTGTTCCGCGGCCGGCCCGCCAAGGCGCTCATGGAACTGGCCGTGGCGGCCCGCACCGACGACGAGCTGCGTCCCCTGTGCCGCGACCTGAACGAGCGGATCCTGCAGGTCATCCTGGAGACCTTCGAGCGGCTGTTCCCGGAGAACACGCTGCCCCCCGATTTCGTCCCGACGATGCTGCGCGGTGTGTTCGCGATGTTCGTCGGGCTGTCGATACAGAACGCGCTGGACGACGACGCCGACGGCCACCAGCGGGCCGTCCTCCGCCAGGTCAAGGACGTCGCCCAGCTGATCATCCCCGAGCCGGGGCATCCCACCCGCGCCCCGATGCCCGACACGCCCGCCGAGGACGGCGAGAGCCGCATCAACCCCTGACACCCCCGAACCCCGTCGGCCCCGTCCGACAGCACCACCCCGAGGGAGCGACCGACATGCCGAAGGCCCCCACCGAACTCGCCGACGAGGTCCGCGAGCAGGTCAAGGACAAGAAGTCGTATCTGGGCGTCATCGACCGCCTGAACAAGGCGTCGGTGGACAAGCACTGGGAGGCTTACGCCGACATCCCCTGGGACGACCCCGAGTTCCAGGTCGACAAGAACGACCCGCGCTGGGTGCTGCCGGCGTCCGACCACCTCGGCCAGACGGCCTGGTACCAGGCGCAGCCGCCGGAGGTCCAGGCGCAGATCGGGCTGTGGCGCGTCGCCACCGCGATGAAGATCGGACTGCAGTTCGAGAACCTGCTGAAGCGGGGGCTGCTCAACTACGCCTACCGCCTGCCGAACGGCCGGCCGGAGTTCCGGTACGTCTACCACGAGACGACCGAGGAATGTCACCACGGGATGATGTTCCAGGAGTTCGTGAACCGGACGAAGATGCCGATCCGCGGCATGCCGCGCTCGCTCAGCCTCATCGCGCAGGCGGCCCCGTGGATCCCGCTGGTCAGCACCGAGATGTTCTTCGTGTTCGTGCTCGGCGGCGAGGACCCGATCGACTACGTCCAGCGCAAGCACCTCAAGGGCGGGCACATCAAGCACCCGCTCGAGGAGACCATCATGAGGATCCACATCGCGGAGGAGGCCCGGCACATCTCCTTCGCCCGGCACTACCTCCGGCACCGGGTCCCGAACATGAACCCGGTGCGCCGCCGGATCCTCGGCTTCGCGACGCCCATCGTCCTCGGCATCATGGCGCGGATCATGCTGTCCCCGCCCGGCCCGATGGTGCGGCACTTCAACATCCCGAAGGACGTCGTCCGGCAGGCGTACAAGAGCGAGACGGCGCAGGCCGAGATCTCCGACTCGGTCGGCAAGATCCGCGACCTGATGGCCGAGCTCGACACGATCGGCCCGGTCGGCAAGCAGCTCTGGAAGGCGTTCGGCATCTGGGACGAGCCGAAGAAGCGCCGCGCCGTCCAGCCGGCCAAGGCCGCCTGACACCACCGCCGCCGCGCGCATCGCGGCCCCGTCTCGGGCGGGGCCGCGAACCCGTAGAATCCCCGCAATTAACGCTGAATACAATTGATCGAGCGGAGCGCCCAATGAGCATCGCGATCGTCACCGGAGGAGCGTCCGGCATCGGCCGGGCGATCGCCACGGCCCTGGTGGCGCGCGGCGACACCGTCGTGGTCACCGACATCAACGCCGAGGGCGCCGGGAAGGTCGCCGACAAGCTCAACACGCTCGGCAGGGGCAAGGCCACGTCCGCGCACCTCGATGTCGCGGACGCCGACGCCGTCGCCGACCTGTACAAGGGCGTGCGGGCCGACCACGGCCACCTCGACCTGGTGTTCAACAACGCCGGCATCGGGATCGGCGGGCTGGCCGAGGAACTGACGCTCGACCACTGGAACCGCGCGATCGACATCAACCTCAAGGGCGTCGTGCACGGCGTCCACGCCGCCTACCCGATCATGCTGGAGCAGGGGCAGGGGCACATCGTCAACACCGCCTCCCTCGCCGGTCTCGTCCCGATGCCGATCGGCATCCCGTACACCGCCACCAAGCACGCCGTCGTGGGCCTGTCCCTCGGGCTGCGCGCCGAGGCCGCCGGCCGCGGCGTCAAGGTCAGCGTCGTGTGCCCGAGCTTCGTGGACACCCCGCTGCTGCACAACATCAACCCGGACCTGCCGGAGACGGCGCTGAGCGGCGACGCCACCGCCGACATCTCCAAGGCGTCCCCCCGCTTCTACACGGCCGAGAAACTGGCCCGCGACATCATGCGCGGCGTCGCCAGGAACCAGGCCCTCATCGTCGCCCCCGCCCACGGCCGCGTCGCGTGGCGCGGCGTCCGCCTCAACCCGGGCGCCGCCGTCCGCATCGCCCAACTGGCCGTGAACCGCGTCCGCGCGGGCAAGTGACCGGTCAGCGGTGACCACCAAGGTCCACCGAGTTCGTTGACCTGCGACGTATTGTCGCCATTCGGCAGCCGCCCCGCGGGCGTCCAGATGGCGAAGTGGGGAAGGTCTACGGGCGCCGAGTGGCCGACATAGTCTGAAGACGTGGAACGCATCCTGGTCAGCTCGTGCTTGGCGGGCCGACGCGTCCGCTACGACGGTGCGGCCAAGCCGGTCGGGGCGGCCCTCTTCGAACGCTGGCGGGCCGAGGGCCGCCTCGTTCCGTTCTGCCCCGAGGTGTCGGGCGGCTTGGCGGTCCCCCGCCCACCCGCCGAGATCGTCGGCGGCGACGGGCACGCCGTCCTGGACGGGACCGCCCGGGTCCGCACCGACGCGGGCGAGGACGTAACGGCCGAGTTCCTCCTCGGCGCCCGCCTGGCCCTCGACACCGCCCGGCGCTCCGGCGCCCGAATCGCCCTCCTCAAGGAGAGCAGCCCCTCCTGCGGCAGCGACCGCATTTACGACGGTACGTTCACGGGGACGCCCATGCCAGGAGATGGCGTGACGACGGCCCTCCTGGAACGGGCAGGCATCCGGGTCTTCAACGAGAACGACCTGGCCGCCGTGGACGCTTTCCTGCGAACGCTGGAAACAACCGAACCCTGACCGAGCGGCCACCATTGCCGTCGATACTTTCCATGGAAATAGTTGCCATGTAGAGTATCGGTATGAGTTCGGACGACACCACCACGGGACGCTTGCTGTGGCAGGTCACGACCCGTTGGCGGGCCGCGGTGGACCGTGCCGTCGCCTCGCTCGGCCTGACGCACGCCCAGTACACGCTGCTCGGCTCGCTGTACGGCCTCTCCCGGTCCGGCACCCGTCCCAGCCAGCGCGAACTCGCCGACTTCGCCGGCCTCGAACCGATCTACGTCTCCAAACTCGTCCGCGCGCTGGAAGGCGCCGGCCTGGTCGTCCGGACCGAACACCCCACCGACCCGAGGGCACTGCAACTCACCCTCACCGACCAGGGGACGGCGGTCATCCGCGAGGCCGTGACCGTTGTCCATGCCCTCCAGGAGGAACTCACCGCACCGATCGGCGGCATCGCCGGACCGCGGAACCGCGACCTCATCCGCACGCTGCAAGCCCTGCTCCACCCTTCAGACAGGAGCGAGAAGATGACCAAGACCCAAGTGCTCACCGGACAGGACATCTCAGAGGCGCACGGCGCCGTCCGCAAACTGCACGAACAGATCCTCCACGGCAGCGGCACCACCTCGAACGAGCAGATCACCCTCCGCGTGGTGGCCGTCCGCGGCCCCTGGACCACCCGTACCGCACTGCGCGACTATCTCCAGGACCAACCCCAACTGGCCCTCGACCAGTCCGCCGCGGACCGCCTCCTCGACAGCCTGGAACAGCGAGGACTGATCACCACCGACACCCCAGTAGTCCTGACAGCGCAAGGAAAGGACCTACTCGACCGCCTGACGGCCACAGTGCAGGGCACCGCCGCCCGCCTCTACGACGGCCTCTCCCCCGATGACTTGGCCGTGGCTCAGCGCGTCCTGACCAAGGTCACCGAACAAGCCGAGCACCTCCGTCGACAACTCTGACCCCGCCCAATCAGCCGCCACGCCACCGAGCCACTCGAAGGGCGACACCAGCTCACCACCGACCTACACCGGCCGGCCCCAAGCAAGTTGATGCGACCCGTTCCGCACCACCAAGCGGCGGCCGCACACTCGTCGCACTCGCCCGCGAACTGGGCGATGTAGGCGTCGACCTCGGCCTGCAATGCCTCGGCCAGCATCCGCCGGGCACCGTCGCGGACGATCTCGTCGACCACCGAGCCCGACGGCACCGGGCCACCTACGGAGCGATCACCGCCAGCGGGGTCCGGGACTCCGCTGAGCATGGGTGTACCTTCCCGACCGACGTCGGCGCGTCGGCCATCCGGGAGACTCAAACGATCACCGGGAAGGTACACCCCTCCCGGCAGATCCGCAGGTCTCAAGCATTGCTCTGCCGAAAAGCATGAACGTATGGTCCATGTCAGGCATGCCCTCGTCAGGCCGCAGAACCACCGCTCCGGCTCGCCCCTGCCAAGCGCCCTGGTGCTCTGCCCGGGTCATCATCCCCACAAATGGGCCGGGAGCCTGTCTGCGGAAAGGGAGGAGAGTTCCTGGAGGAGCAGCCAGGCCGCGGAGTCCAGGTCACCGCCGCTGTCGAGCGCATGAATCTAGTGGGCAATGGCGTCACGCCCTCAATGGATGACCGTCTCCTCGACACCGAATATGAGCGAGTCCGTAGAAATGAGAAAGGGCCCCGCCGTAACGGCGGGGCCCTTCCCTTAATATATGTCCGGCGGTGTCCTACTCTCCCACACAGTCTCCCATGCAGTACCATCGGCGCTGAAGAGCTTAACTTCCGGGTTCGGAATGGGACCGGGTGTTTCCCCTTCGCCAAAACCACCGAACGTTTCAACGCACCACCCGAAGGCGGGCAAGTCAACGTCCGAGCACAACGGCTCAGCATTCAATTATACAATCACGGGTTGCTCAGGGTTGTTTCCTGAGAACCACACAGGGACGCGAACAACTCACACAGCGATTCACCTTGAACGAATTGTGTGTTCAAGCCACTCGGCCTATTAGTACCGGTCAACTCCACACGTTACCGCGCTTCCATACC
>NZ_SMLC01000388.1 GCF_004349245.1 Actinomadura sp. 6K520
GCCGGTGCCCCAGTGCCGCTCGACGAGCGCGCCCATCGCCGCGACGGCCGCCGGGTTGTGCGCGTAGTCGACCAGGACGGGGTTGCCGCCGATCCGGTACACGCAGCCCCGGCCCGGGTTGTGCGTGGGGGGGTCGAACGTGCGCAGCGCGCGCGCCCCGGCCTCCACCGGGACGAGCCGCCGCCCGGCCCCGTCCACGACCTCGACCCCGAAACCGCCCTCCCGCAGCGCCAGCAACGCCTCCACGGGCACCGACAGGACGTCCGTCCTCCGCTCGCTCTCCAGCGCCACGCGCACGGGCGCCTCGTCCAGCCGCCCCGTCTCCGCGTCCCCCAGCGAGATCTCGACATCGACGGTGGTCTTCTCGTCCTGCCCCGACCCGCTGCTCTGCGCGACCCTGCCGACCTCGGTGATCTTCCCAGTGACCGTCTTGCCCCCGGGAAGCTCCACCTCGACGGCCGCGCCCTCCTTGGCCAGGTCCTGCTTGTCGGCGTCCAGATCGACCTGTACGACCCGCCGGGTCCCGGCCACCGTCAGGACCGGCTGCCCCTGGACGGCCCGCTTCCCCTCGGGCGCCTTGACCTCCCGCACCAGCGCGGCCCCGCCCAGGAACACCACGTGCTCCGGCCCTACCGTTCCGGTCTCCGCAAGCCCCCGCCCGTCCTGCCACTCCCGCACGGCGGCCTCGGTCGCCGCGGTGAACTCCCCGTCCACGGTCATGCCGCCATGCCCGAGGGCGCGCAGATTGTTTTCGAGCTGCCGGACGTCCTTGCCCGAGTCCCCGACCCCGAGCGTGCGGTACATGGGACCGCCGCCGTACATGAGCGTGACCGGCTTCCCTGCGACCCGCAGCAGCGTCTCCCCCCGCTGCACAGTCGCTCCCTGCTCCGGCGCCCACGTCACCACACCCGACGCTCCCGCCCACACCTCACGGACGCCGCTATAGGTGAGGCTCCCGTCGACCGTCTCGGTGTCCACGACATCACCCCGGCGCACCTCTGCCGTGGCCAGCCGCGTCTCCTGCCCGGCCGCCGCCTCCCGGCCGTCCGCCGTCAGGGCCAGCACACCCCCGCCCGCGACCACCACCAGCCCGGCGACACCCCCGACCACCACCAGCCGCCTCACTTCCCGGCCCCTGGCAGGTCGAGCCGGCACTTCTCCCGGGCCTTCTCCAGCGCGCCCCGGTCGATGTCCCCCTCCGGAAGCCTGAACTCTCCATCCGGCCCCGGATCGGGAATGTTCACCCCGTTCTCTCTCATGCACTGCGCGAACTCGACGTACCGGTCACGCACCTCGGGGTCTTTCAGATCGGGCATCGCCCCGCCGGCCTGAAGCCACGTCCGGCACTTCTCCAGCGCCGCCTGCAGCCTCTTCCGATCGGTCCCCTCTCCCAGCCGCGCGGCCCCCGCGTCCCCGGCGCCCGGATCGGGGACGTCCACCCCGTTCTCCCGCATGCACTGCGCGAACTTCAACCGCGCGTCCTCCGGAGAAACCGACTCACCGGGCGACGCCGACGCCCCAGCCCCACCGGCACTGGCCACCCCACCTGT
>NZ_SMLC01000389.1 GCF_004349245.1 Actinomadura sp. 6K520
GCCCCGCCCCCTTCAAGGCGGGGGAGCAGTTCCAGGGCCGCGGCTACCCGCCGGCCGACCCGTACGCCCAGGGCGGATACCCGCCGCAGTACGGCCCGCCGCCGAACCAGCCCCCGCCCGGGGCGCTGCAGCGCGGCCCCGAGCAGCGCGGTCCCGAGCAGCGCCGTCCCGAGCAGGGCGGCCCCTACGACCAGCGGACGCAGGACGCGCAGCGGCGCGCCGACCCGGCGCGTGCCGCGGACCGCGACCGCCGCAAGCCCTACGGCTGGTACCGGCTGCTCGGCTTCATCGTCCTGGTGGGGCTGCTCGGCTTCGCCAACATCGTGCCGCTGCTCGCGCTCCTGGTCACGGCCGGCGGCGTGCTCGTCCTGCGGATGGCGGACAAGGCCGCCCAGGGCATGGAGGGACGCCAGACGCGGCGGGGCCCGCGCACCGGCGACGCGGTCGCGGCGGCGTTCCGGACGCCGCTGCACCTGCCGGGCGCGCTGATGTCCACCGTCCTGTGGACATCGCTCAGTCTCACCGCGGGGATGATCCTGCTCGGCGTCCTCGTCTTCGCCAACTCTGGCATGACCGCCTCCACGGCCATCGCCTACTCCGCCATGGCGGTGATCGTGCTGCTCTGCCTCGCACCGGGCAGCGGCCCGCCCCGGCGGCAGCTCGCCCGGATCTGGGGCGCGCTCCTGCCGCGCGCCGAGGCCGCGCTGGCCGCCGCCCTGATCCTGGGGATCTTCGCGGGCGTCCTGGTCGTGCTGTCCCAGGAGAAGCCGCCCGACACCACACCGCTGGACGGTATGAGCCAGGATCTGGAGAGCCTGCGCGCCGACGTCCGCGATCTCGTCTCCGGAATCCCGGGCCTGTGATGGAGCGGATCGGTGCCTACCGGCTGCTGACCCGGCCGGGCGGCGCGGCCGGTGCCGTCCGGCGCGCCGCCGGGCCGGACGGCCGGGATGTGGCGATCCGGCTTCTCCCGCCGGACGCGGCGCCCGACCTCGCCCGGATGCGCGAGGTCCTGAGCCCCTACGTGGTCGACGTCCTGGACGGTGAGCACGCCGGACCCCGGCCCTACGTCGTGGCCAGGTTCGTCCCCGGGCGGCCGCTGGCGGAGACGGTCACCGAGCGGGGGCCGGTCTCGGGCGCCGAACTGCGCCGGCTGGCCTTCGGGCTGGCCAAGGCGCTCGACGCCATCCACGCCACCGGCCTCGCGCACGGCCGGCTCGGGCCCGAGACGATCCTGGTGGTCGACGGCGCGCCCGTCGTCGTCGACTTCGGGCTGGAGGCGGGTGCCGACGCCGCCGGGGACGTCCGGGCGTGGGCCGCGGCCGTGACGTTCGCGGCCACCGGGGCCACCGGGGGCTCTGGGACGTCCGCCGGCTCCCCGCCCGCCGAGGGAGTGCCCGCCGAGCTGGTCCCGCTGGTCGCGGCGGCCGCCGCCCCCGATCCCGCCGCGCGGCCCACGGCGGCCGAGCTGGTGGAGGCGCTGTCCCGGCTGGACCTGCCGGCCGTCCCGTCCGCCCGTCCCGCCGCCGATCCGCCC
>NZ_SMLC01000390.1 GCF_004349245.1 Actinomadura sp. 6K520
CCTAATCAGTTCTGGGAGTCGCCATCCGGCAGACTCCGGGTTGGTGGCCAGCCGGTAGGTGAGCACTCGTGGTTCCTGGACGTTGAGTCCTGATGAAAGATCGTGCCCCTGCCGGTGTGCCGGGAGAGTTGATCGCTGCTGGGATGTCGTGCCCGTCCTCCGATCGGAGACGTGAGCACTGCTTGATTAGGTCGCTGATGGTTCTCCCGCAGGCTGCTGACCGGTGGTTTCGGTGATGGGAGAGACGTTGCGATTGTTTGTTGGGGACGACTGGGCCGAGGCGCATCACGATGTCGAGTTGATGGACGCCGCGGGACGACGGCTGGCCAGGGCGCGGCTGCCCGAGGGGGTGGCCGGGATGACCCGGCTGCACGCGATGGTCGCTGAACAGGCCGGTGATGCCGCGGACGAGGATGTGGAGGTGGTGGTCGGGATCGAGACCGACCGGGGGCCGTGGGTGCTGGCGCTGGTGGCGGCCGGCTACACGGTGCTGGCGGTGAACCCGCTGCAGGCCGCGCGTTACCGCCAACGCCTGGCGGTGTCGGGCGCCAAGAGTGACGCCGCCGACGCGCACATGCTGGCCGACATGGTCCGCACCGACGCCCACCAGCTGCGCCCGGTCGCCGGAGACAGCGCGCAGGCCGAGGCGGTCAAGGTGGTGGCGCGCACCCACAAGACCCTGATCTGGGAACGCACCCGCCACACCCAGCGGCTGCGGCACGCCCTGCGCGACTACTTCCCCGCCGCGCTGGCGGCGTTCGAGGACCTGGACGCCCCCGAGACGCTGGAACTGCTGGCCAGGGCACCCGACCCGGCGTCGGCGGCCAGACTGACCATCGCCCAGATCAGCGCCGCGCTCAAACGGGCCCGCCGCCGCAACGTGGGCGAGAAGGCCGCGCGGATCCAGTCGGCGCTGCGCACCGAGCAGCTTGGCCAGCCCACCGTGGTCACCGCCGCCTACGCGGCCTCGACCCGCGCCCTGGTCGCCGTGCTGGCGGCCGTGGACGAGCAGGTCACACTCATGCGCAAGGAGGTCGAGGCCCATTTTGGGCGGCACCCGGCCGCTGAGATCATCCTCAGCCAGCCCGGCTTGGGGCCCGTCCTCGGCGCCCGGGTGCTCGCAGAGTTCGGCGACGACCCCGACCGCTACGCCACCACCAAGGCCCGCAAGAACTACGCCGGAACCTCCCCGATCACTCGTGCCTCGGGCAGGAAAAGGGTCGTCGCCGCCCGGTTCGTGCACAACGACCGGCTCGTCGACGCACTGCTCGTCCAAGCATCCATCGCGATCACCAAATCGCCCGGCGCCCGCGCCTACTACCAGCGGCAACGCGCCCGCGACGCCGCCTACAACACCGCGCTCCGCCAAGTCGCCAACCGGCTCGTCGGCATCCTGCACGGCTGCCTCAAAACCGGAACGCTCTACGACGAGACGACCGCCTGGTCGCATCACCCTCAAAGCGCCGCGGCTTGACATTCAAACCTCCTGGGATGTCTTTC
>NZ_SMLC01000391.1 GCF_004349245.1 Actinomadura sp. 6K520
GCCCCCACCCGGTGGTTTCGGCGGCCCCGGAACGCCTCCGCCCTTCTTCCCGCCGCCTCCGGGCAGCCCCATGGGCCCCGGCATGCCGCCGCCGAAGCGCGGCGGGGGCGGGGTGGTGATCGCCGCGATCCTCGGCGGCGGTCTCGTCGTGCTGCTGCTCATCGGGGTCATCGTGTTCGCGGCCACCGTCGGCGGGGGCAAGTCCCCCGAGGAGAAGCTGACCGCCGCGGCGAGCAACATGTCCGCGGCGGAGGCCGTCGAGCTCGACGGCACCTTCGGCGGTGCCGGGACGCTGCGGGGCGAGCTGAACGTCACCAAGGGCGGCCGCGCGACCGGGCCGGTCACCTGGAACGGCTCCCGGGTCACGTTGCTCGCGGCCGACGGCAAGCTGTTCGTGAAGGCCGACAAGTCGTACTGGGAGCGGGAGATCTCGGGCGACGACCCGTTCTTCCTCAAGAGCGGCGACCAGTGGGGCCGCATGGACCATGACGAGCTGAACATCGACTTCAAGTCGCAGCTGTCGCCGACGGCGCTGGCGAGCAGGATCCGCTCGGCCCGGACGTCCAGCGTCAAGCCGATCGAGACCCGCTGGCAGGGCAAGAAGGCCCTGAAGTTCAGCACGTTCGCGTCCACCGTCTACATCACCGACGACGACGACGCCGAGCTGCTGCGGTACGAGGCGACGACCCCGCGCGTCCGCGTGGACGTCACCACGAAGGGCTCCAGCGAGGCCTCGTCGGTCATCTCCGACATGCGCACGAACATGGGCGAGCTGAAGGACTCCTTCAACGCCTCCGCCCAGCCGCGGGTCGCCGAGTGGAAGAAGGGCGGCTGCAACAGCTCGTCCGGCTGCACCGTCGAAGCCAAGATCAACCCGCCGTACGACGCGGAGACGCCCGTCACCATCGACGTGCGGTTCCGCATCACCGCCGGTTCGCTGACCGGCCGGGACCTCGGCAACTGCACCGCGACCATCACCATCACCAGCTCCAGCCCGCAGTGGGCGAGCTGCCGCGTCTCCAGCAGCGCGTGGGCGAGCTGGGCCAAGAGCACCGGCGGCACGTTCTACAAGCACGCCGACTACAAGGTGATCGGCGCCACCTCCGAAGAGGTCCAGGCGCTGCAGAACGGACTCGACAGCGAGTGAGGCCGCAGGTGAGGCGCCCCGGGCGCTGACCCCGCCGCCTCCGGCCGCCCGGCGGCGCTTCCCCCGAACCCGGAGGAAGCGCCGCCGGGCGGCTTTATGCTTCTGGGAACGCCCCAAAGGGGTCGCGCGGCCGTCCCCGACCATCGGGACGTCCGCCACCCCGTCGGCACCCTCTGGAGGACACCCGCAGAGCCCCTTGCTTTGTCCCTGACGGTCGGGCCGACCCCCGGCCCCCGAAGTGAGCAGAGTGAGCCCGAGTGAGCCCTGAACAGGACGACCCGTCACCGACGGCCTCCTCCACCCCTCCCCCCGCGG
>NZ_SMLC01000392.1 GCF_004349245.1 Actinomadura sp. 6K520
CGGGAAGCGGCTGGGAGTGCAGGACGTGCAGGGACGTGACCGCCCGGGTGAGGGCGACGTAGAGCCGGTTCAGCCCGCGGGGACCGGCCGCGATGATGTCCGCCGGTTCCACGACGGCGACCGCGTCGAATTCCAGGCCCTTGGCCAGGCCGGCCGGGACGCAGACCAGTCGCTCAGCGCCGAGGGTGTTGCTCTCGCCGCCCAGTAGTGCCGGTTGCATTCCTTCGGCCTGAAGCCGCTGCTTGATGGCGGTGATATCGGTGTCGGCGGCGATGACCCCGACCGATCCTTCGCCCTTGAGCTGTTCCCGGCAGGTCAGTACGAGGGAGTCGTGCAGGTCGGCGGGGGTGTGCTGGGTGACGCGGAGTGCTCCGGGGGGGCGGCGGGCCGAGGTCGGCACGGTGAGGTCGGGGGCGATGTCGGGCAGCAGGCGGGCGGCGTAGTCGATGACCTGGGACGGCACCCGGTAGCCCCGGTCGAGGACGGTGAGCAGGGCGTCCGGCTTGCCGAGGTGCTGCAGGAGGGTGGGCCAGTCGTCGGTGGCGGCGGGGGTGGTGCCTTGCGCGATGTCGCCCAGGACGGTCAGTGACCCTTGGGGGCAGCGGCGGGCCAGGGCGCGGCATTGCATGGGGCTGAGGTCCTGGGCTTCGTCGATGACGATGTGGGCGAGGGTGTCGGGGCGTTGCATGAGGTCGGCGAGTTCGTCCAGGAGCGCGGTGTCGGCGGCCGACCAGCGTGCCGAGCGCCAGGACCGGGCGGGCTTGGCCCACAGCAGCAGGTTCTGCTCGTCGGGGGTGAGGTCGCGCCTGGCGGCTCGGGTGAGGAAGCCGGCGTCCGACAGCAGCCGGTACAGCACCTGTTCGGGTGTGACCTTGGGCCACACCTGAGCCAGCAGTTCCTTGACCGGTCTGGAGGCGGCGACGGTGGCGTGTGAGCCGCTTTCGCCGCGGCGTTCCATCTGGATCAGCACGGCGTGGGCGAGCCGCTTGGCGGCGGTGGCGCGGGCCGCGTTGTAGCGGGCGGTCCCGCGCAGGGCGGCGATGATCTCGCTGACCTCGCGGTCGGAGAGGCGGTGCCGGTAGGCGCCGCTGACGTACATCAGCCCTTCGGCAGGGCGGGTGACGTGCAGCCACAGCGCCCGGTGCAGGACGGCGGCCATCCGCCCGTCGCCCTTGAGCCGCGCGACCCGCGGGTCTTCGTCGTGTCGGGACGGGGTTCTGCCGATGATGCCGTCGATGGTGGTCTGGACGACGCTGACCTCGCCCAGCGCGGGCAGCACGTTGCGGATGTAGGACAGGAACGCGGGGTTGGGGCCGACCACGGCGACGCCGCCGCGGCTGAGCCGCTCGCGTTCGCTGTACAGCAGGTAGGCGATGCGGTGCAGGCCCACGGCGGTCTTGCCGGTTCCGGGCGCGCCCTGCACGCACAGCGTGGTGTCCAGCGGGGCGCGCACCAG
>NZ_SMLC01000393.1 GCF_004349245.1 Actinomadura sp. 6K520
GTGTGGGGGGCGGTGGCGTGGGCCGGGCCGAGTTGGTGGGTGGTGCTTCTGGGGGTTCCGCTGGCGGTGCTGGCGGCGCGTACGGGGTTCCTGGGGCATGATGCCGGGCATCGTCAGATCGCGGGGAGCGCTCGCGGTAACCGGTGGCTGGGGTTGCTGCTGGGGAACCTGTTGCTGGGGATGGGGCATGGGTGGTGGAGCGACAAGCACAACCGGCATCACGCCAATCCCAATCATGTGGGGAAGGACCCTGATGTGGGGGAGGGGGTCCTGGCGTGGACGCAGGAGCAGGCGCGGCGGCAGCGCGGTCCGCTGCGGTGGGTGGCGCGGCATCAGGCGCTGCTGTTCTTCCCGCTGCTGACGCTGGAGGGGCTGAATCTGAAGGTGGGGAGCCTGCTGTTCCTGCGGGGGCGGCCGCGTCGTGACCAGGTCGTGGAGGGCGGGCTGCTGGTGGCGCATGCGGTGGGGTATCTGGCGCTGGTGTTCACGCTGCTGCCGGTGCCGCAGGCGCTGGTGCTGATGGCGGTGCAGCATGCGCTGTTCGGGGTGCATCTGGGTGCGGTGTTCGCGCCGAACCACAAGGGGATGGCGATGCCGGGGCCGGGTGTGCGGTGGGATCATCTGCGGCGGCAAGTGCTGACGTCGCGCAACGTGCGGGGCGGGCTGTTCACGGACTGGTTCATGGGCGGGTTGAACTACCAGATCGAGCATCATCTGTTCCCGAGCGTGCCGCGCTGCAATCTGCGGGAGCTGCGTCCGCTGGTGCGGGAGCATTGCGCGGCGGTCGGGGTCGCGTACGCGGAGACGGGGTTCGTGGCGTCGTACCGGCAGGCGCTGGGGCATATGCGTGAGGTGGGGGAGCCGCTGCGGTAAGGGGGGCTATGCTCCCGGGCATGCCGGAGGGACATACCGTTCATCGTCTGGCCGCCGAGCATCAGCGGATGTTCGGCGGCCGTTGTGTTTCCGCGTCGAGTCCGCAGGGTCGTTTCGCCGAGGGGGCGGCGCGGCTGGACGGGCGGGTGCTGGTGGAGGCGGACGCGCACGGGAAGCATCTGCTGGTGCGGTTCGACGATGAGCGGACGCTGCATGTCCATCTGGGGATCTATGGCCGGTACGTGTTCGGGGCGGTGCCGGTGCCGGAGCCGGTGGGGGCGGTGCGGCTGCGGCTGGTGGGTGCTGGGGGTTTCGCGGATCTGCGGGGGCCGAACGCCTGTGAGCTGCTGGATCCGGGTGATGTGAAGGTGCTGCGTGATCGGCTGGGGCCTGATCCGCTGCGTGCGGACGGTGATCCGGAGGTGGCGTGGCGGCGGGTGGGCCGGTCGCGGACGCCGGTCGCGGTGCTGTTGATGGATCAGTCGGTGGTGGCGGGGCCGGGGAACATCTACCGGGCGGAGGTGCTGTTCCGGCGGGGGATCGATCCGCGGC
>NZ_SMLC01000394.1 GCF_004349245.1 Actinomadura sp. 6K520
CGTGTGCCCCTGGCGGCCGACCCGGGCCCGCCCCCCGGCCAGCAGTCGGGCCCGCGTGCATCAGACGACCCCCGCCAGGGCCCGCCGCCGCTCTTCGGCGGCAAGGGCTGACCGCTCAGCCGAGCCGCCGCCGCAGCCCCTGAGCCCGCCGGACGAGCGGCATCGGCAGCCCGTGCGGGGCGTTCTCGATGCGATGCTCCACGGCCGCCACGAGCTCGGCACCGAACCCCAGCCGCACCGCCGCCGCGTCCGCCCGACCCTCCGCGCGCCCACGCGGCAGACGCGCGGCCCAGGCCGCGCCGAACGCCACCCCCGCCGGCGCGACCAGCAGCACCGTGACCACCGTCGCGACCACGGCCAGCAGGAAGACCGCCAAGAACCCGATCGGCCGGTGCCACGCGACGGCCCGCTGCCACATGGGGGCGATCGGGGCCCACACCCCCCGCAGCGCCCACAGCAACGCCCGGCTCGGCAACGTGACCTGCGCGTGGACGAACGCGGGAACCGCCCGCCACCCCGACACGTGCCCCAGCTCATGGGCGAGCACGGCCTCAAGCCGGCCGGGCTCCAGCGAACGCGCCGAATGGGACGTGACCGCGACCGTCCGGCCGGACGGCCTGCACGCGTTCAGTTCGTCCGACTCGACGACGACCAGCCGATACGCCCCCACGCCCGCGCGCCGCTGGACGTTCCGCCACGCCTGCTCCAACCGCACCCGCTCGGCGTCCACCGGCTCGCGATAACCGTAGGCACGCGAAGCGGCCACCGGCGCCACCAGCATGACCGCCCACACCGCGACCGCCGCACCCGCCCCCCACACGGGCCAGACCACGTGCAACCCGAACGCGACCGCCACCACGACGACGGCCTCCGCGGCAACGATCACCCCGACCGAGACACCCGCCCGCCCGGACTTCTCCGCCCGCCCGGGGGGAAGGAACCGCCCCTCTCCAGGAACGTGCCACCCCGTGGCCGCCTGAGCCGTACCCTCCGGCTGCGACAACGCAGTTCCCCTGGCCAACGCAGCGTTCCCGGCCCCTGGCGAAGCCGCCGCCCTGCCCAAAGCCGCCGACGGCGTCCCCTCTGCCCGCGATACCGCCCCTCCCGCCGACGGCGCCGCTTCTGGGGAGGACGCTGCTTCTGGGGAGGGCGGTGGAGCGGCCCAGGGGGAGGGTCCTACTGGACGTGGTGACGTTTCCGGCGCTGGCGGTATTTGCGGCACGGGTGGCGTCGATCCCGCTGTTTGCGGCGCGGCGCCCCGGGAGGGTGGCGCTGCTTCTGGTGACGGCTGTGGAGCGCCCCAAGGCGTTGGTGGCCCTGCTGGGGTCGGTGCCGCTCCTGGCGGTGGGGTCGCTTCCGCCGGTGGCGGCACGGCGTTACGCGGGGGCGGGGCGGTCTGTGGCGGTGGTGGAGGTGTGGTCC
>NZ_SMLC01000395.1 GCF_004349245.1 Actinomadura sp. 6K520
TGTGTATAAGAGACAGCCTCCCCGGCGTCCGCGCCCCGGTCCCGTCAGGCCCCTTCTTCCGGTAACCCCCTTCATCAGGCCCGACGTCCCGTTCGCTAGGTTTCCGGACTGACAACACCTTTTGGGAGGACCCTGTGGCCACTGCCCACGCAGCCCAGCGGCGCCCCGCCGTCCTGGGCGACCTGCTGCCCGGTTCGCTGGCCCGCGACGCCGCACTCGTCGTCGGCGCCGCCGCGTTCGTCGGCGCGGCCGCGCAGCTCGCCGTCCCGCTGCCCGGCACCCCGGTGCCGGTGACCGGGCAGACGTTCGCGGTCCTGCTGGCGGGCGCCGCCCTCGGCTTCGGACGCGCCGGCCTCGCGATGATCGTCTACCTGCTGGCCGGGATGGCGGGCATGCCCTGGTTCACCGAGGGCGGCTCCGGAACCGGCATCCCCACCCTCGGGTACGTCATCGGGTTCGTCGCCGCCGCGGCCGCGGTCGGCGCGCTGGCCCGCCGCGGCGGGGACCGCACCCCCGTGCGCACCGTCGCCACCATGCTCGCCGGCACCGTCATCATGTACGCGGCCGGCGTCCCGTACCTGATGGCGTCCCTGGACATCGGCCTCGGCCGGGCCCTCGACCTCGGCGTCACGCCGTTCCTGGCCGGGGACGCGCTGAAGGTCCTGCTCGCGGCCGGCCTGCTGCCGGCGGCGTGGAAGCTGACCGGAGCCGCCCGCGGCCGCTGACCCGCGCCGCGCCCGGCCCCACCCCGCAACACACCCGCGCAACAGGTCACCCGCGCAACAGGTCACCCGCGCAACAGGTCACCCGCGCAACAGGTCACCCGCGCAACAGGTCACCCGCGCACAGCCCGCCCGCGTTCCGTGCATGAGCCCGGTGCGGGCGGGCATATGCCCCCGCACCGGACACGGCGCCCGGCGGCCCCGCCGGGACCCGGGCGTGTGGCGCACACCTCACCGCACTCCCTCCACACCCGTTTGAACAGGTTCAAATCTGGCGTACAGTGGCTTGCGTGAAGCTCGCCGTGACAGCACCGGAGCGCCTGGCCGTCCGCACCGTCCCGGTCCCCGACCCGGGCAACCTCATCGCGCGGCTTCCGCACCCCTCCGCGCTGGCCTGGATCCACAACGGCGAGGGAATCGCCGGCTGGGGCGAAGCCGCCCGCATCCACCTGCCCGGCGGCACCGGCCGCTTCACCGCCGCCGCCCGCCTCCTGCACGAGATGTTCGCCACCGCCTCCATCGACGACCCCGTCGCCGTCCCCGGCACCGGCCCCGTCGCGTTCGGCTCCTTCGGCTTCGACCCCAAATCCCCGGACTCCACCCTCATCATCCCCCGCCGGATCCTCGGCCGCCGCAACGGCACCGCATGGCTCACCACCATCGGCGACGACCCCGACCCCCTCACCC
>NZ_SMLC01000396.1 GCF_004349245.1 Actinomadura sp. 6K520
GGCCGGGCGGGGCGACGAACGTCCCGGCGTACTACTCGTGGGTCAGCTTCTTCGAGAAGTCCGACGTCGGCTACGGCTCGGCGATCGCGACCGTGCTGACCCTGGTGGTCGTCGCGCTGACCGTGGTGTTCCTGCGCATGCAGGGGCGTGAGCTTGGGGAGGAGCGGTGACCGCGACCCTCGCGAAGGGGACCGGGGTGCCGCCGCGCGCCCGGCGGCCCGGCGCCGCCGGGCGGAGGCGGCGGCGCGGCCCGTCGGCCTACGCGGTGCTGGTGGCGCTGACCGCGTTCGCCGGCGTGATGCTGATCCCGTTCGTCGTGGTGCTCTTCAACGCGCTGAAGACGCCGCGGGAGTACTCCTCCAAGGGGCCGCTGGCGCCGCCGGACGGGTTCAACCTGGACGCCGTCCGCGCGTTCTGGGAGCGCGTCGAGTTCGGGCAGGTGCTGCTGAACAGCGTGTTCATCAGCGGTTCCGTGGCCGTCCTCGCCGTCCTGCTGTCGGTCCTGAACGCCTACGCCCTCGGCATCGGCCGGATCAAGGGGCGGATGTGGGTGCTGGTCCTGCTGCTGATGGCGAACACCGTGCCGCAGGAGGCGCTCGTCTACCCGCTCTACCACCTGTCCAAGCAGGTCGGCCTGTACGACACGAGGATCAGCGTGATCATCGTGTTCACCGTCATCCAGAGCGCCTTCGGGACGTACCTGCTGGCGTCGGTGCTGTCGGCGTTCCCGCGCCCGCTGCTGGAGGCGGCGCGGATCGACGGCGCGGGCCGGTGGCAGGTGCTGTGGCGGGTGGTCGTGCCGGTCGTGCGGCCGACGCTGTCGGTGCTGATGGTGTTCTTCTTCGTGTGGACCTGGAACGAGTTCCTGATCCCCATGGTCTTCCTCATCTCCAACGAGAACCAGACGGTCTCGGTCGCGCTCGGCGTGCTCCAGGGGCAGCGGCTCATGGACGCCACGATGTCCAGCGCCGCGTCACTGCTCGGCCTGCTCCCGACCGTTCTCTTCTTCCTCATCTTCCAGCGCACTCTGTCGCGCGGGCTCACTGCGGGGGCGATCAAATAATGAAGTTCAGCGACGGCTACTGGATGATGCGCGACGGTGTGCACGCGTCTCACCCGGTGGAGGTCCTCGACGTCGACACCGGCCCCGGCTCGTTCACGGTGTACGCGCCCGTGCAGCGCATCAGGCACCGGGGCGACCTGCTCAAGGGCCCGGTGGTCACGCTGACGTGCGACTCGCCGATGCCGGACGTCGTCGGCGTCACCCTCACCCATTTCGCGGGGGAGCGGAGGCGCGGCCCCGATTTCGAGCTCGCCACCGACCCGGCGGGCGAGGTGTCCGTCGACGACGACGCGGCGACGCTGACGTCGGGCGCGCTGTCGGTGCGGGTAGGGCG
>NZ_SMLC01000397.1 GCF_004349245.1 Actinomadura sp. 6K520
TTCTCCTCGGTAACCCCTCCGCTTCCCCCTCCCGGCTGCGGCTGCCGCCGTGGCCCCCCGTTTCGTTCGTGTCCCCGCTGCGACTGTCTCTAGGTGCTGATGATGACGTCCCTTCCGCCTGAACCCCCGCCGCACCCGGCGCCGCCACCGCCGGGTCGGGCGCGCGCTGGTGAACGGCTGGCGGACATGACCGGGCTGACGCCGCTGTCGGCCACCACCGCCTGCCCCGACCCCCAGCACGTGTACGGCCGGCTGGGGGCCGAGTTCGGGCCGGTCGCCCCGGTCCAGCTCGCCCCCGCCGACCCGGCCGGTGGCTCGCGGCCGCTCAACGCCTGGCTGGTCATGGGCTATGAGCAGATGCTGGAGGTGACCCGGCGGGAACGCCTGTACTCCCGCAACCCGGTCAACTGGGGCGACCTGGCCAACGGCCTGGTGGCGCCCGACTCGCCGCTGCTGCCGATGATGGGGCCCCGCGACAACGGCTACTTCGCCGACGGGCGTGAGCACCGCCGCCTGATCGCCCCGGTCCTGGACGCCATCGCCGGCATCGACCAGAACGTCATGTTCAAGGCGGTCCGGGCCCGCTGCGAACAGCTCATCAACTCCTTCGCCGACGACGGCCACGCCGACCTGATGTCCGGGTACGCCGCGCCGATCCCGATGCTGGCCGTCACCGACCTGTTCGGGCTCGGTGACCGCGACACCGCCGCGCTGCAGCAGGCGATGACCGCGCTGGTCGGCTCCGGCCAGGACGCCCAAGAGGGCAACCGGGCCCTGAACCACGTCCTCACCGGCGCCATCAACGCCCGCCGAGCCACCCCCACCGACGACCTGACCTCAGCGTTCATCGCTAACCCGAACCTGGCCGACGATTACGAGATCCAGCAGAGCATGGTGATGATGATGGTCGCCGGCTGGGAGACCACCACCAACTGGATCACCCAGACGCTGCGGCTGATGCTCACCGACCCCCGCTTCGCCGGCCAACTGCGGCGCGGTCGCCTCGGCGTCGAGGACGCCCTGGACGAGATGCTGTGGGCCAGTCCCCCGATGGCCAACATGCCCGCCCGCTTCGCCCTGGCCGACCACGACCTGGGCGGCCACTCCATCAGCCGCGGCGACGCACTCATCCTCGGGCTCGCGGCCGCGAACGGCGGCCCGCACGCCCGTACCGGAGACCCGCACCTGGACACCGGCAACCGCGCCCACCTGGCGTTTTCCGCCGGAGTGCACGCCTGCCCCGCCAAAGTCCCCGCCCGGCTCATCGCCCACACCACCGTCGACACCGCCCTGCGGCTCCTGCCCGCCATGCGCCTAGCGGTCCCCGCCGACCAGATCCAGCTAGAACCCTCCCCCTGGGCACGCAGACCCGCCGCCCTACCCGTC